>CALGOO010000144.1 GCA_937960715.1 uncultured Candidatus Competibacteraceae bacterium | reverse complement strand
GAGCCGGACTGCTTGCGGGCGGTGGTCTGGGTGTCCTCGTTGTAGCTGGCCAGCAGGTTTTCAAACACCTTGCCCAACAGTTCGGGATCGAGCGCGACTTCCTCTTCGACCGGGGTGTTTTCATCCATGGTGAACTTGTAACGGTCGAACAGATCGATCAGCCCCCGCACCTCGTAATGCTTGCCTTTGGTGCCCAGATCGGCGTTCAGATCTGCGGTGGCGCTGCCGAAGAACAGCTTGTTCGGCACGACCGCCTGCGCCTCCTTGCGGCGAGAGAAGCCATCCACCCGCAACACCCAACCGCTGCCTTCCTTCACCGCCAAGGGCTTGAGTTCCGGGTTGCGCTGGAAATCCAGCTCGGTCAGTTCCCGATCCAGGCACTCGAACAGACCGCCGTTCAGAAACGGAATCGTCGCGAACAGCGCCAGGGCGGCGTCCGGGTCCTTGAACAACTCCTTGTGACGATAAACGGAAGGGATCAGGTAATGCCCGCTCGGGCCGCCACTCTTGTTCTCGCTGGCCCAGCGGCGGCGACGATTGCCCTGTTCGTCGGTTCCCATCTCGACGTTGAGCGTGGCGAAAAACAGGTTTTGCAGGATCGCCAGATAGTAGTTGCCGGCCTCCGGGTTCGCGGCGGGATCGGTCTTCAACAGTTCCCGCAACCGGGCACGGTCGAACAGGTCGGGCGGGATTAGCCCTTTCTCCTTGATGAACCAGACGAAGATCAAGCGGGTGAGCAGGCGGATGACCGCGACCGCGTGGCGCTTGTTGGCATCCGCGCCACCGCCCTTGGGAAACTGCACCTGCTTGACCGCCCAGAAATACCACCAGGCCAATTCGGTGTAGAACCGCTGGTTGAGCGCCTGAATGGATAGGACCGCGATCCAGGCGTCGTATAGCTCGCGGAACGTGCCGGGGCGCCGCCGCTCGCCCAAATTTTCGATGGCCAAATCAACCAAAATATCGAGGTGGGCGCGATGCGGGTCGGTACAGCGGACATCCTTGACGACGGTGATGCGGTTGTCGATCACGTCGCGGCTGGGGTCGCGCAAATGGGCGCGCCGGTCGATGACCGCCAGTGAGATGAATGGATTCGCCCTCACCCCCGGCCCCTCTCCCACAGGGCGAGGGGAGCCATATTTGAACAGCACGATGGCTGGCATGGGGAAAACCCGGTTGAGTTCGCGGGTGATGCCGGCCAGCGCCGGGCGCGACCAGTCTTCATCCGGCAACTCGATGGCCAGGAATACGAAGGATTGGATGTCATCGACCCTCACCCCCGACCCCTCTCCCACAGGGCGAGGGGAGAGAAGGAAAGTGCGTTGCCGTTCGGCCAGGCTGGGAATGTCCTCCCCGGTGATTTGGAACAGGAAGGCACAGCGGTGCCAGCGGGCAACCTGGGCCTTGTCCCGATTGAAACCGTCCGCATTGGGGATGTTGGCGAGGAATTCATCCGCCGTGTGGCCGAAGTCGGCGGTGTGATCGCTCTGATAGCCCAACTCGGCAAAAAACCGGATCGCGGCGTCCTCCAGCGAACGATTTTGAAAATCGGCCAGGGCCGTCTGAATCGCGGCGCGGCGCTGGGACTGTTCGAACTCAGCCATGATTCGCTGCCTTGTCGTGATCCTGGATGACCAGCCACGCGATCAGGTCAAAATCCGTGGTGGACTTGACCTGCCGGGACGCGCCGATCAACTTGCCACCGCGTCCGGCAAAGAGATTGCCCACATTTTTCTTGCCGAACTGGGCCACGATGGCGGCCACCGCCTTATCCAGCAGCGCGCTATAGCGATTCATGTCCGCGCCGTGTCGGGTTTCGGCGTCGAACCCTTGGCAGAGAGTCGCATAAGGTTCGGTCCGGCCCTGACAGAGCAGCCGGAACAGTTCGAGAATCTGCTTCGGCGCGGTGAAGTTGTAGCGCACCTCGCCATCGTCCCGGATATACACCAGAAAATAGGGTTGCAGCGGATTGACCGTTTCGCTGCCGGCGCCCTCCTGGCGCTGCCTGAGGCAATAAATCGCCCCCGGTTGCACGGCGGTGAAGTCGGGATGCGGCGGCACGACCGCATAGAGGCCCAGCGGCGCGTCCTCCAGCTTGCGGCGGTTGGCCTCGATGTAGCGCGCCAACTCCATGCGAAAATCGTCCAAGGTAAATTCGTTCAGCGCCACCGACTCGTTGAAATCCTCCAGGTCCAGCACCTCGTCCTTCAGCCGGAGCAACTGCTTGTCGCGGTAGTGCAAATCCTCCTGGATCAGCTCCTCCAGGTCCTTGGCTTGCAGGATGTTGTCCTCGGCGGTGGCTGCCAGGTCCACCAGCGCCATGCGCGCCTCGACCCGGTTCTTGAGATTGATGTACTTGTTGAGATCGGGCGTCGGCCAGAAGTTGATCAACTGGATTGCGTCATTCAGGCTGCCGATCCGGTCGATGCGGCCGAAGCGCTGGATGATCCGCACCGGGTTCCAGTGAATGTCGTAATTCACCAGCAGGTCGCAATCCTGGAGATTCTGGCCCTCGGCAATGCAATCGGTGGCGATCAGGATGTCGATTTCAGCCTGCTGCGGCATGGATTTCATTTTGTCCCGCTGCTTGGCGCGTGGGGCGAAATTGACCAGGATTTCGCTGAACTCCGCCCGGCCCAAGGTGGCGCGGTTGGGCCGGGTCCCGCCGGACACCAGGGCAATATGCACGTTCAGGTCGCTGGCCAGGCGCTCCAACTGCTCGTACAGATAGGCGGCGGTATCGGCAAACGCGCAGAAGACGATGACCTTGCGGTTGGCTTCGCCGCGCCGGTTGCGCGTCGGATTCTTGATCTTGCGTTCGATGAGCGTCTTCAGCTTGGCGAGCTTGGCGTCCCGTTCGGGAATCACCGCCTGGGCCGCCGCCGCCAGCAACGCCAGTTTCTGCTTATCGGCCTTCAGGTCTTTCAGCCAATCATCCACCCGCAAATGAGCCATGTTGAACTTCAGCTTGGCGCCCACTTGAAAGGCTTGAACCAGCTCATCGTCTTCTTCCCCCGGTTCCAGGAACAGATCGGGTTGCACCGCTTCATCACCTCGTTGCGCCTGGTGTTCCTGGAACGCTTTCAGCCGCCGTTCCAAATCCTCGATCTTGGCCACGGTGCGCTCCATGGTGATCCCGAAGGAATGCACCGAGCTTTCCAGCCGCTTGAGGAAGTTCACCTTCATCATCCCGATCAGGAAACCCTCGCGCGCCACTTGGGAAAAATTCCGTATTTTCTTTTCCTCGTAATGGGTCTTATAGGCATCCTTGACATACTTGGAAGGGTTGAACAGCGAAAGCTGATAATCCGAAATCTCGTCGTTCAAACGGTCGTAGGAAGGAAAGCGCTCCTTTAAATCGATCAAGGAGAACACCGATTCCGGTTTGTTGCGGGTCGGAAACCGTCCGATTTGCGTCAGCGACGATTGGTAGTATTTCTGGAGATGCTTGCGGGAGCGGGCGATGGTCAGTTCGTCCAGCAAGGTGAAAAAGCTGGCCGACAAGCGTTCCATCAGCGCGTGCGCATCCCGCTCGCCCGGCTGCCTGGCCCATTCCATGAAGGTTTTTTGCGCGACCGCCAGCGTGGTTTTCAGGCTCTGGATGCCGAAGGATTCGGCAAACGCCGCATCCTGACCTTCGGTGACCAGGTAAATCTGATTGCGCAGGTCTTGCAGGTCGTTGTTGACCGGGGTGGCGGACAGCAGCAGCACCTTGGTCTTGACGCCGCCCTGGATGATGTCCTGCATCAGCCGCTCGTAGCGGCTTTTTTTGATGACGTTGCCTTCCTCGTCCCGCTGGCCCCGGGTGTTGTTGCGAAAGTTGTGCGATTCGTCGATGACCACCAGATCGAAGTTGTTCCAGTGGATGGTCGCCAGATCAAGGCCATCCACCCGCCCGGAATCCCGCGACAAATCGGTGTGGGACAGCACCGTATAGGCGAAACGGTCTTTCAGGAAGGGATTGAGTTCGCTGTTGTTCTGGGCGAGATAGACCGTCCAGTTATCGCGCAGCTTCTTCGGGCACAGCACCAGCACCCGATGGTTGCGCAGCTCGAAGTATTTGATGATCGCCAGCGCCGACCAGGTTTTCCCCAGACCGACGCTGTCGGCCAGGATGCAGCCGTTGTGGGCGTTGATCTTGTGAATCGCCCCCTTGACGCCATCCTTCTGAAAATCGAACAACGCCTTCCAGACTTGGGTATCGATGATCGCAGTTTGGTCGAACAGGGCGGAATCGGCGGCCTGGCCGGACAGGAACTGCTCGAAGACGTGGAACAGGGTCTTGAAATAGACGAATTCGGGCGCGGGATCGACGTAGAGTTGTTCGAGATACCGCAAGACCTGTTCCTTGACATCCTCGACCTGCTTTTCATCGGACCAGATTTCATCGAACCACGCCTTGAGATCGGCTCGGTCCCGGTCGCCGTCCACCACCAGATTGAGTTCGATGTTGGAAGTGGCCGCCAACCCAAGACCGCGTTGCGTGAAATTGGAACTGCCGAGAATGGCGTGGTCGCGCCGGCCATCGTCGATGTGGTAAAGCTTGCCGTGTAGAAAATTCGCCTGGCGGATCGAACGGATTTCGGCCTTGGCGCGCAGCCAGTCCGCGCATTGCCGGGCCACGGCTTTCTGTTGCAACCGATGGGCCAGCGACAAGCCTTCATCTTCGATCTTGAACGCCTTGGGGTTGGTCTTGTCGGGGTCCAGCGCGTTGATAAAGCTGGGCTCGCCGAACAGAAAGCGCAACCCCTCAATCCGCTCGAGTTCGACGGCCAGCGCCTCATAGGCGTAAATGGTGAAGTAGGCCGAAACGATGGACAGCCGGCTACCGGAACCGATCTTGTCTTTCAGGAACTGGGCGACCGAGCCACGGGTGTGATTGTCCCGGATGCTGGAATAGGAGAAAGCGGCGGTCATCCGGGCATCGCCTTGGTGGCTAAAACCCCCGCGCGCCGGGCGGCCGGCGCCGCGCGCATCCAGTTCGTCTGCATGGCTCACTCCTGGAGTACATCTGTACCGGGTTGGGGAGGGCGTTGCGTCAATTGTAGAAGAGAGGGCTATACTTGGCTCAAAAAGCGAGTCCAGATAGGCCAAATCCATGCTGGAGATGGGTCTGTCGGTCGCTCTGGGTTCCAAAAAACAAAAGTCCAATCAGCATGATAAGAACGACCCATGATCGGCACGGGACTTTACACCATCGGTGAAGTCGCCATCTTCACCCACATTCCGGCACCGCAGGTTGGCCGCTGGTTGCGCGGGTATCGGTCCGGCCACCGGACCTACCCGCCGCTGTGGTCGTCCGAATTGAGCGACAGCCCCCTGCCGCAGGCGTTCGGCTGCCACGATTTGCTGGAAGTGCGGGTGGTCCATGCCTTTCGCCGCCATGGCGTCAGCCTGCCCACGATTCGTAAAGCGTGCCAGCACGCCCGCGAGTATTTCGAACGGCCCTATCCCTTCACTTGCCAGCGGTTTTTGACCGACGGCCGCGCCGTGTTCGCGGAAATCCTGGAGCAGGCCGGCGAGGTCGAAAATACCAGGTTGCTGGACATGGCGCGGAAGCAATACGTCTTCGAGAAGGTGGTGCGCCCTTCGCTGTACGCCGGTATCGAGTACGACACCTCTGGCAGCGCGCAACGCTGGTTTCCGGCGGACCGCAAGCGGCGCATCGTGCTGGACCCCGCGCGCAACTTCGGCAAGCCGATTCTGACTGAATCCGGCGTGCCCACGGAAGCGCTGTTCGCGGCCTTCCAAGTGGAACAGGACAGCCGGCGAGTGGCGGCGATCTATGAGGTACCGGTCGTCGATGCCGAAGCGGCGATCCGTTACGAACAGCACCTGAACGAACAGCGGTTGACCGCTTGAAGTCTCTGTTCGATAACAACCTGCCGCCCGCGCTGGCCAGAGCGCTGGCCGCGCTGTCGGCTAACAAACTTCCCGGCTTGGAACAGGTCATCGCCTTGCGAGACAGGTTTCCGCAGAACACCCCGTACGCTGGCCCAACGGGGTGCGTTGTTCGGGCTGCACGTCCAACAAAATCACCCAGCGCGGTCGCAACCACCGCCAACAAGCATGCCGAAGATACACCTGCAAGAACTGTGGAAAACGGTTTGACGACCTCACCGGGACCATCTTCATGGGGCGGCATCAACCCTTGTCGGTCTGGTTCGCCTACCTGTACCTGATGGGGCTGAATCAGTCGAACCGGCAAATTGCCGAGGAGCTGAACCTGAACGAAAGCGATGGCCAAGCGATGGCGGAGGCGTTGCGGATCGCCAGCAGCAGCCCGCCCAGCGAGTGATTCAGGCAACGTTCCGCCACTGGAACCGCCCACGCCCATCGCCGCCAACCACGACCGGGCGGTGGAGCGCAGGTCGTGCGGAGTGAAGCGCCGGCAACGGTCCCCTAGCCGATCACAGAGCTTGTGCAACATCACATTGAGGGATCGCTGCTCGAACGGCGCGTCGGCGCCCTTGACCCGGCTGGCGCGGCGGGCGGGCAGCACGTAGCGCGATCCGCAGGCCAGCGGCTGCAACTCGCGAAACCAGCCGATCACCGCCGGGACTAAGGGAACCGTGAAGCCGTTGCGGGTCTTGCTATTCTCCGGTGGGATGAACCACTCGGCCTTGTCGAAATCCAGGTGGGACCATTCCGCCAACGCCAGTTCGCTGATGCGGACGCAAGTCGCCAACAGGATTTTCACCGCCAAGGCGTTCTCGGTCCCGATGCCGGGTAGCGCCGCCAGCAGCGCCCGCAGTTCCGGCTCGGTCGGCATCACCCACTGGCGCGTATTCGGGTGGCCCGCAGACCGCGCCCACGGTTACGCCGGCGCAGGGATTGGCCACGACCACGCGGCGGGCGATGCCGTGCTTGAAGGTTTCCGCTACGGCGATCAGCACCACCTCGGCCGTGCTGCGCGACCGCGCGCCGATCTGCTCGATCAGCAACACGATGTCGGCGGGGTCCACGTCGCGGGCCGCCAGTCCGCCCAATCGCTGACAGGCCAGGGCTAGATGCCGCTCGCGCTGTTCGCGGGTACTTACCGCTAAAATCGGAAATGCTTTAAGCTTGTAATCGTGAACGAGTTGGGCGAACGTCCACGCCGCCGCCTGTTTCTCGCGGCGCTTGGCGCGGGCCACGTCCTCGCCCTGCTGGATGCGAACGCGATGCAGGCGGGCCAGTTTGCGGGCTTCGGCCAGCGAAAGGTCGGGATACCGCCCCAACGTCAACTCGCGGGGTGCGCCACCGAAGCGGTAGCGCAGCACCCAGGCGGCGGTTCCGGCCGCCGACAGGGTAAAGGTCAATCCGCTCCCGTCGGCGCGGGCCAGCGGAACACCAGTCTTGATCCAGGCGCGCAATTAGGTGTCGGTCAGTGCGTTTGCGGTCATGCCCCTTTCCCCAGGCTACGCATTCAGCCGAACAAAAATATTAAGCGATAGTCGAGATTGGGCGATACTATATGGTATGACATAGATAGAGGAGCTATTCTTTGAATATCAAAGGTTTTTTGAGATGGAATGAAACAGGTCGCGATGGGAATTGAAATTGCCACCTGGAACGTCAACTCCCTGAACGTGCGCTTGCCGCATGTGTTGGATTGGCTGCGCGACCGGCAACCGGACATCCTGGCCTTGCAGGAAACCAAGCTGACCGATCCCGATTTTCCGACGTTGGACATCGCCGAAGCGGGATATCAAGCGGTCTTCTCCGGCCAGAAGACCTACAACGGCGTCGCGATTCTCAGCCGTCTGCCCGCCAGCGATCTCGTCACCGCTCTGCCAGGACTGGACGATCCGCAACGGCGGGTGCTGGGCGCGACCATCGGCGACATTCGAATCCTCAATCTCTACGTTCCCAACGGCCAGGCGGTCGGCTCCGACAAATACGCCTACAAGCTGGCCTGGCTGGATCAGCTAGCGCAATGGTTGCCGGCCGAACTGGCCCAACATCCTCGGCTGGTGGCGCTGGGCGACTTCAATATCGCGCCCGAAGACCGCGACGTGTATGATCCCGCCGCCTGGAGCGGGCAGGTGCTGTGCAGCGAACCGGAGCGGGCCGCGTTCCGACGGTTGTTGGATTTGGGGCTAAAAGACGTCTTCCGCCTGTTCCCGCGGGAAGACCACATCTTTAGCTGGTGGGATTACCGCGCCGCCGCGTTCCGGCGCAATATGGGGTTGCGCATCGATCATATTCTCGTCAGCCCCGCGCTGGCGGCGGTCTGCATCGCCTGTCAGGTGGACAAAGCCCCGCGCGGCCTGGAACGCCCCTCCGATCACGCCCCCGTGATCGCCGAATTCAACACTGACAGCAACTAAACCAAGACCATCATGGAACATCGTCCCCGCAGCATGCTGGTGACCGGCGGCGCCGGCTTCATCGGCTGCAATTTCGTGCGACACGTGCTGGCCACCGCCCCCGACATCCGCATCGTCAATCTTGACCTGCTGACCTACGCCGGCTCGCTGGACAACCTGCGCGATCTGCCCGATCCGGCCCGGCATCTCTTCGTCCAAGGCGACATCTGCGACCGGCCGCTGGTGGATCGGTTGCTGCGCGAGAACGCCATCGACACCCTCGTCCACTTCGCCGCCGAAAGCCATGTGGATCGCTCCATCACCGGGCCAGCGGCTTTCGTGGAAACCAATCTGGTTGGGACATTCACCTTGCTGGAAGCCGCGCGCACCGCCTGGCTGGACGGGAAAACAGCGGAGGATTGCCGGTTTCATCATATTTCGACCGACGAGGTTTACGGCACGCTCCAGCGCGACGATCCGCCGTTCACGGAAACCACGCCCTACGCACCCAACTCACCCTACTCCGCTTCCAAGGCCGGTTCCGATCATTTGGTGCGGGCCTATTTCCACACTTACAAGCTGCCGGTCATCACGACCAATTGTTCCAATAACTACGGCCCGTTTCAGCACGGTGAAAAGTTCATCCCCACCGTGATTCGTTCCTGCCTGCGGCGACAACCGATTCCGGTCTACGGCGACGGCAGCAACATCCGCGACTGGTTGTACGTCGAGGATCATTGCCGGGGCATCGAGACGGTCATCCGCCGGGGCCGGCTGGGCGAGACCTACAACATCGGCGGCTGCAACGAATGGGCGAACATCAACATTGTCAAACGGATTTGCGCCCTGCTGGACCAACGTCGCCCGGAACACGCGCCGCACGAGCGACTGATCAGTTTCGTCACCGACCGGCCTGGCCACGACTGGCGCTACGCCATCGACGCCCGCAAGATGGCTGATGAACTCGGCTGGCGTCCACTGGAGACTTTCGACACTGGCATCATTAAAACCGTGGACTGGTATCTGCGCCGCCACGCTTCCACTTCCCCATCCATCGAACCGACTCCATGACCCATCCCGCCTTCGAGCACCTGCGCGGCCACCCCATCCCCGCCCTGCGGCTGGAATTCCAGGAATACCGTCACCGCGCCACCGGCGCCCGGCATCTCCATCTGGCCGCCGACGATCCACACAATGCCTTTCTGGTCGCGTTCCTGACCGCGCCGCAGGACTCGACCGGCGTGGCGCACATCCTTGAACACACCGCACTGTGCGGCAGCCAGCGCTATCCGGTGCGCGATCCGTTCTTCATGATGATCCGGCGCTCGCTCCACACCTTCATGAACGCCTTCACCAGCAGCGACTGGACCGCCTACCCGTTCGCCAGCCAGAACAAAAAGGATTTCAACAATCTGCTCGACGTTTATCTCGACGCGGCGTTCTTTCCACTGCTGGACGAACGCGACTTCGCCCAGGAAGGCCATCGGCTGGAGTTTATCAGGCCCGACGATCCAAATTCAGAGCTGACATTCAAGGGCGTGGTGTTCAACGAGATGAAGGGGGCGCTGAGCTCGCCGGTCCAGCGGCTTGCGCACGAGTTGCAGCACCGGCTGTTCCCAACCACCACCTATCACCACAACAGCGGTGGCGACCCGGAGGTCATCCCCGATCTGACTCACGCTCAACTCAAGGCTTTCCACGCTCGCCACTACCATCCCTCGAACGCCATTTTCCTGACCTACGGCGACATTCCCGCCGCCGAGCATCAAGACCGTTTCGAGACCCAGGCGCTCCACCGGTTCCAAGCGCTCAAACTGGATTTGGCCATTCCCCCTGAACGGCGCTATGCCGCGCCGCTCGCGAACCTCATCCATTACCCGTTCGATGGTGGCCAGGACCCGCGCGACCAGACCCATATCGTGCTGGGCTGGCTGCTGGGGCCGATCACCGATCCGCTGGCGACGCTGCGGGCGCGGTTGTTAAGCGATGCGCTGCTGGACAACAGCAGTTCGCCGCTGCGCCACGCGCTGGAAACCTCCGAACTGGGGGCCGCGCCGTCGCCGCTGTGTGGGTTCGACACCGCCACCCACGAAGCCACCTTCGTCTGCGGACTGGAAGGCTCCAATCCCGAACACGCCGAGGCGGTTGAAAAACTGATCTTCGATGTGCTGCGTCAGGTCGCCGCCGAGGGCGTGCCCCAGGACGCCGTGGACGCCGCCCTGCATCAACTGGAACTGAGCGAGCGGGAAATCACCGGCGACGGCTTTCCCTACGGCCTGCGCCTGCTGATGGAAACCCTGACGCCGGCCATTCACGGTGGCGATCCGGTCACCGCGCTGGACAGCGATCCGCTGCTGGAGCGGTTGCGGACGGAAAGTCGGACGCCGGACTTCATCCCAAACCTGGCCCGACAACTGCTGCTGGACAATCCGCACCGGGTGCGGCTGACCATGGCTCCCGATCCGGCGCTGGCCGAAAAACAAGCCGCCGCCGAGCGCGAGCGGCTGGCCGCCATCCGAGCCACGCTGACCGACGCCGACCAGGCTCGCATCGTCGAGCAGGCCCGGACGCTCGCCGAGCGCCAGCAGCGCCAGGACGATCCCGAACTGCTGCCCAAGGTGGGACTGGCGGATGTGCCGCCGGATCTGAAAATCGCCGAGGGCGTCGCCCGCCCGGTCGGCGCATTGCCTGCTCACTGGTACGCCCAGGGCACCAACGGCATGGTCTACCTGCAAACCATCCTCGACCTGCCGGCGCTGGATTCCGACGAACTGGATTTGCTGCCGCTGTTCTGCGCCTGCTTGACCGAGGTCGGCAGCGCGGGACTCGACTACCGGACGACTCAAGCCCGCCAGGCGGCGGTGACCGGCGGCCTCAGCGCCCGCGTCAACGTGCGCGGCGGGGTGGACGACGTGAACCAGGTCAGGGGCGTTCTGGTCGTCGCCGGCAAGGCGCTGGCCCGCAATCAAACCGCCTTGTCCGACCTGCTGTGGGAAACCCTGACCAGCGCCCGGTTCGACGAATTGCCGCGTTTGCGCGAATTGGTCGCCCAGATGCGCGCCCACCGCGAGGAAGCGATCACCGACCACGGCCACCTGCTGGCGCTGGCCGCCGCCACCTCCAGTCTAAGCCCGGTGGCGGCATTGAACCATCGCTGGGATGGGTTGCAAGGCTTGCGGCACATCAAGAGGCTGGACGACGCGCTGGACGACGCCGAGGCGTTGGCGGCCTTCGCCGCTCGGCTGGAACATCTGCGCGACCGGCTGCGATCCATGCCCCGGCAATTGCTGGTGGTCAGCGAAGCCGAACGGCAGGATGCCATCGCCGAGGCGCTGGCCGCCCGCTGGCGAAACGGCCACGTCGCGACCGTGGAGCCGTTCGTGCTGGCTACCCCGGAAGCACAACCAGCTTGGCAGGGCTTCCGGATCAACACCCAAGTGAATTTCTGCGCCAAGGCTTATCCGACCGTCGCGCCGAACCATCCCGACGCGCCGGCCCTGCACGTGCTGGGCGATTTCCTGCGCAACGGCTATCTGCACCGGGCCATCCGCGAACAGGGCGGCGCTTACGGCGGCGGCGCGGGCTACCATCCGGACAGCGGCGCATTCCGGTTCTATTCCTACCGCGATCCCCGGCTGGCCGACACCCTGGCCGATTTCGACCGGGCGCTGGACTGGCTGCAAACCTACAATCATCCGGCGCGTGCCTTGGAGGAGGCCATCCTCGGTGTCGTCGGCGCCATCGACAAACCCGGCTCACCCGCCGGCGAAGCGATCAGCGCCTTTTTCGGCGCCCTGTTCGACCGCACCCCGGAACAGCGCCGCGCTTACCGGCAACGGGTGTTGCAGGTGACGCTGGCCGATCTCCAGCGCGTTGCGGCGACCTGGCTGCAACCGGAACAGTCCCGGTGCGCGGTGCTCAGCGACGCGCGCACGCTGGCGGAACAGGCGGATTGGCCTATCACTGCGATTTGATCCGGCGAAGGATTCCCGTGGATGCGTAAACCAATCCCTCAACCGCGCGCTCGACTTGAAGATCTGCCCACCCAGGAATTGATCGCGCGCGGCGCGGTCCTGTTGTCGGCCCAGGATTACAAGGACGCCATCGACGTCTACAAGCTGCTGCTTAAACGCGAGCCGCAACCCGAAGCCGGCTGGGGTGAATCGTTGGCCATGGCCTATCTGGAGCGCGCCCGGCAACTGGCCCAGAAAGCCATGTATCGGGAAGCCACCGTGCTTTGGGAAAACCTCCCGACCCTCTGCGGCCAAGCCCCCCGGCCCGAGTTGTACATAGACTGGCTGCTGCATTCCGGCCAGTACGCCAAGGCCATGCGCGCTTACACCCATCACGCAACCGCTTTGTCCACCGCCGGCGAACTCGAAACTTCGCTGGCCGCGCTGGCGCTCGCCGATCAGAAGGACGTGCTTCAGGCCATCCCGCCGAACTCGCCGCTACGCTCCCATCTGGCCGTCGCCCAGGACGCGCTGCGCGCCTACGGCCAGGGCGAGACCGAGGACGTGGTGCGCGAGCGCCTGAAAGCCATCTCGATTCGCTCACCCTACCGCGATTTGCGCCAGGCGCTGGCGGCGTTGCTCAAGCTGGAAACCGACCCGACCGGCGCCCTGGCCCTGATCGAGCGCATTCCGCCCACGTCCCCCTACCAGGACCTGGTCGAGCTGGTTCGGGCCGCCGCCACCGATCCCCCCCGCGCGTTGCTGACACTCGCTCCGGCCCAGCGCGAACTGGCGGGTGGCCTGATCGGGCTGGACGCGCGCCAGATCAAGCTGCTCAAGGACTGGGCGCGGCTCGGCGACCACCCCAGCGACAAGGCGAAGTTCGAGTTCATCGCCGCCAACCTGGCGTCGTTCGACCGGAAACAGGCCCGCCGCGCGTGTCTGGCGCTGCTGCTGGGCTACCCGCAGGGAGCGAAAACCTACACCCACCTGTTCGGGCCATTGCCGCCGTTCGAGGCGCAACAGTTGAAAGCGTTGCGGGCGGAGCGGGAAGACGACGACCTCGACCGCACCCTGGGTCACTGGCAGGCGTGCGTCGCTCTGCTGCGCCACGAAACCGCCCCGGACTCCCGGCTGATGGCGGCGCTCATCCTGCGCCACATGGCCGAGCTGTTAAACAAGGGGGACGATGGTTGGGACGACGGCGCGCGGCTCCGCGACTGCCTGGAGCAAAGTCTGCGGTTCGATCCCGACGACCGCGACGTCTATCTGCAACTGGCGGTTTTGCACAAGAACGCCGACAACGATAAGGAATATCACCAGTGGGTGGAACAGGCGGTCAAGCGGTTCCCCGATGATCCACTGGTGCTGCTGGCGGCGGTCAAAACCGCCACCGCCCGCAAGGCTCACAAGAAAGCCGCTGGTTTCGCCGCCCGGGTGCTGGAACTGGACCCGATCAACACCAAGGCCCGCACCGTCCTGATCAACGCCCATCTGGCCCACGCCCGCAAGCTGATGCGGGCCGACAAGTACGCGCTGGCGGAAAAGGAGTTGGACAGCGCCGGCCAGTTGGAACGGGATAACGCCCGCACCGGCATCGTCGAGATCAACCGGGGCCTGCTGGCGCTGCAACAACGCCAGCGCGAGCCGGGGCGACGCTGGTTGCGGGAAGGCGTTCGCCTGGCCGGTCGCCCCCTGCTGGCCTGGGTGCGCCTGGCGGTGGAGGCGCTGCGGCTGAAGCTGGATCCGGCCGACTTTCAGCGCGACGTCGAACTGGGCGATCCGCGCCGGCTCAGCGCCAGCCGCGCCGACCTGCTGGCCCTGGCGCAACTGCTCAACGCCTATCGCGAAGAAGAGGTAAGCAACCTCGGCTCGGTCCTGGAAGACCTGGAAAAGCCTCTGCAACGCGCAATCAAGGCCCTGACCAGCGAGGATGACCTGCTGCTGATGTGCGAAAGCCTGCACCAGGCGCCGCATCACGGTCTGTTGGAATACGCCGCCAGCCGGGCGCTGGAGGTTCAGCCGGAGCGACCGCTGTTCGTCTACTACCAGATTTACGGCCGCGCCAACGGTAAACCCGACTTGGTGAAGGACCGCGATTACGGCCGGCTGGAACACGCCTTGGAACGGGCCGATGCCACCAAGGATCACCGCGCCGTCACCTCGATCACCCGGTTTCTCAGCCAAAGCCCGTTCTCCTTGCCCTTCGGACCCAGGGGCGGCGGTCCGGCGCCGCTGCCGCTGCCCATCCCGATGCCGCCCAAGATGCGGCGCGAGATCGAGGACATGCGCAGGGAACTGGAGCGACTGCCGCCGGCGTTGCGGGGCCGGATGCTTGACCAGATTCTGGACGAGCTGCCGCCCGACGACGAGTTTCCACCGGAAATCCAGCGGGCCATAATGAAAATGATGCTGCTCGGCGGGAATATCGAGGACCTGATGGATGAATTGCCGGAGGATCTCCCCCTGCCGTTCCCCGGCGGTCGGGGCGGTCGCGGCAAACGCCGGAGTTGATCATGCCCAATCCCTTTGCCCTGCTGGGCGTCGCCGAAGACGCCGGCGACGACGCCATCAAGAAAGCCTATCTGCAACGGGTGCGCGAGCACCCGCCGGAGCGTGACCCCAACCGGTTTCAGGCGATTCGCGCCGCCTACGAAGCCATCAAGACCCACCGAGATCGACTACGCCACCGCCTGTTCCATCAGGAAACGCCCGATTTGGCCGAGTTGATGGCGACCGCCTTGCGGCCGAGTGATTCGCGCCGCCGTCCCTTCGAGGCCCAGATCCGACAACTGCTGAGTCAACGTCTGACTGGCCTGAAATAACGTTCCCCATGGATATCGAAACCAAAGAGCAACTGTTGGGCCGCTTCCGCGCCTATCTGGACGAGCTTGCGGATACCACCCTCGCCGAACCAGGGGAGGAAAACCGCCAGACCGATCTGTATTCGCTGTTTGGCGCACTGGCGGCGCTGAAGAACGAGGCCCGACTGGAATCGCGGCAGGTGAAAACCGCGCTGGATGAATTCCGGGCGGTGTTTGAAACCCTGCAAACCAGCCAAGCCCAACTTGGCGGCGAGCTGGACCGCGCGCGCGCCGCGTTACCGGAACAGCGGCGGGCGGCGCTCAAACCAGTGCTGCTGGAACTGGTGGAACTGCACGATCGCCTGCAAGCCGGCCTGCGCGTCTTGCAAAGCTATCGGCCCACCGTGTTGAGTCGCCTGTTCGGGCTGGGGCAGCGGGAGCGGGCGCTGTTGCAGGCTATCGCCCAAGGGCAGGACATCAGCCTGCGCCGGCTGGAGCAACTGCTCAACAGCCAGCAGGTCGTCGCCCTGTCGGCCTTGGGCCAGCCGCTCGATCCGCACACCATGCGCGCCGCCGAGGTCGAGCAGCGCGGCGATGTCGGCAACGGCATCGTCACGGAGGAACTGCGCCGGGGCTACCTCTGGCAGGGCGAGTTGCTGCGACTGGCCGAAGTCAAGGTCAACCGCCGACCGGAACCACCGACTCCCACCGTTCCGCCCTCCACCGAATCATCATCGAACTCAACCGAGCCCCCTTCCCATGGCTGAAAAAATCATTGGCATCGACCTGGGCACCACCAACTCCGAGGTCGCGGTGGTGGAGAATGGCCGCGTCACCGTCATCGACATCACACCGGACCACCCGATCCTGCCCTCGTTCGTCGGGCTGGCCGACGATGGTTCGATCCTGGTCGGCGAGCCGGCCAAGAACCAGTACGTGCTTTATCCCGAACGCACCATCAAGTCCATCAAGCGGCGGATGGGCAGCGCCGACCGGGTCGAACTGGGCGACGCCACCTACTCGCCCCAGGAAATCTCCGCCATCATCCTGCGGCGGTTGAAAGCCGTCGCCGAAGCGTACCTGGGCGAACCGGTCCACAAGGCGGTCATCACCGTGCCGGCCTATTTTTCCGACGCCCAGCGCCAGGCGACCCGCGAAGCCGGGGAAATCGCCGGACTGGAAGTGATGCGGATCATCAACGAGCCGACCGCCGCCGCCCTGTCCTATGAGGCCAACCATCAGGGCCACAAGAAAGTGCTGGTCTACGACCTGGGCGGCGGCACCTTCGACGTGTCGGTGGTCGGCATCCAGGACAACGTGGTCGAGGTACTGGCCAGCCATGGCAACAACCACCTGGGCGGCGATGATTTCGACGCCAAGATCGTCGAACACCTCGTCGAACACCTGAAGAAGCAGGGAGCTGATCCCAGCGGGTCGCGCCGGGCCATGGCCCGCATCACCCGCGCGGCGGAAACCGCCAAGATCGCCTTGTCCGATCGGCCCTTCACTCGGATCGAGGAGGAATACCTGTTGGACAAGGCCGGCGCCCCGGTCAACCTGTCCCTGGAACTGGCGCGGGCCGATTACGAAGCGATGATCGCCGGTTACATCGACGAAACGCTGGAGGCGGTACATATCGCCCTGAAGGGGGCCAATCTCACCGTATCCGACATCGACGAGGTGCTGCTGGTCGGCGGCGCCACCCGCACCCCGGTGATCACCGAGCGGCTGGAAGATGACCTGGGGCTGACGGTGCGGGCCGAGGTCAACCCGGATTTGTGCGTCGCCACCGGCGCGGCGATCCAGGCCGGGATGCTGGCCGGCGAGTCCGTCTCGGCGGTGTTGGTGGATATCACGCCCTACACCTTCGGTACCAGCGCCCTGAGCGAGCGGGATGGCATCCCCTATCCATTCACCTACGTGCCGCTCATCCACAAGAACACCCCGATCCCGGTCACCAAGAGCGAAGTCTTCTTTACTCTGTACGACCATCAGGACACGGTGCAAGTGCATGTCTATCAGGGCGAGGACCCGGACGCGCTGAACAACATCGAGATCGGCCAGTTCACGGTGGAACACCTGAGCAAGGCCCCGGCCGGCAACCCCATCGTTCTGCAATTCGCCCTGGACCTGAACGGCATCATGAACGTGACAGCGAGGGAGAAGAATACGGGTCTGGAAAAATCCATCCGCATCGACAACGTGCTGACCCGCTTCCAGGAAGGCGAACTGGAAACCGCGCGGGCGCGGGTGAACGCCCTGTTCGGCGGCGGCGAGGCCACCGAGGGCCAAACCGTTGCGCCAGCCGCCGCTCCCACTGAGCACCAGTTGCAGGTCCAGGCGCGGGCGGTGGTGGAAAAGGCCCAGCGGCTGCTGGATCGGGCCAGCGAGGACGACCGCGAGGACATCATCAACCTGATCGAAAAGATCACCGACGCGCTGGCCGCCGAGGACTTTGCCGCCGTCAAGGCGCCGATGGCCGAGCTGTCCGACATCCTGTTCTATCTGGAGTCGTGATGGAGCGTTGTCCGGTTTGTCGCGCTCGCTTCAAGGGCGAAGCGATTTGTTACCGCTGCGGCGCGGACCTAAACCCGTTGCTGAGGATCGAAGCCGAGGCCGCCGTGTGGGAACGAGAGGCCGTGACCCTGCTGGCTACCGGCCAATGGATCGAGGCGCGGGGGGCCGCTGACCGGGCGCTGGCGCTGCGTCACAGTCCGCTGGTGTCGGCCATGCGGAATTTCGCCGGTCGGGAACTGGTCGCCGAGGAAAGGCGGCGATTCGAGCAGTTGTTGCAATAGCACCGGCAAGAACGGCTATTCACCGGCGGTTTGCCGCAACGCCTCCACAAACCGCCGGTGTTCCTCACCTCCCTGGCAACAACGCTGCTGATCGGCCAGCACCCGAGCCAGGTCGCCATCGAGCAGGGCTTGGCCGTTCAGCGCCAGGCCCGGAAAAGTCCGACTGCGCAGCAGCCCATCCGCTCCGGGCTGAAGCGGTTGGTATTCATCATCCTCCAGAACCAGCCAAAGCAGCCGCCTTTCCCGCACCAGCCATACCAGGTATTCCCGCACCCCGTTGCGGCGATAGACCTTGCGCTTGTCGTGCAGATCGTGGGAGGCGCTGGTGGAAGCCACTTCGACGATCAGTTCCGGCGCGCCTTCCAGATAATCGTCCCGGCTGACGCGCGAGGCCCCGCCGGCCCGTTCCGGCAGGCGCAGCAAGGCGTCGGGCTGGAACTCGTTGTCGGCGTCCAGCCGCAGGGTGGCGTTGTCGGCCAATTCAATCCCTGGACTAGCAGCCCAGTAGGCTGCTAGCCAACCCATGACCAGCGCGTGTGGCTTGGCATGTTGTTCGAAATGGAGTGGCGAGGGCATGAAAACGACTCCTTCGATCAGTTCGGCCTTCTTGAGTCGCGGCATGGCGTGATACCGCCGCTCGAATTCCTTGCGGGTCAGGCGGTCGCCATTTTCCAGAACGAGGATTTCAGGGGCTAAGGCGGACATGGCGGATTCCTTGGGTTGAACCTGTTTCAATTTGAACAACTTCGAGTTCGATTCTAAACGATTTCCGCCGGGAACCTCCCGGTTGGCGGGTCGAGTCGACCCTGGAACGATGGGTCCGATGCCAACTGGGCGCGTGTGGCGCTTTGCGCGGGCGTGGATTAACCTTACAAAACCAAGGCCAGCCACCACTTTCCTCGACTTGACCTTCGAAAGATAACCTCTAGCCCGCGTCAGACCGCCATGGAAATCTTCGTCTATCACACCCCCGATCAAGTCCCCGACTTGAGCAAGAAGGCCCGCAAGGGCGGGCTCCAACTCGACCTGCCCGCCTGCGCCATCGTCATCGACGTGCTGCGCGCGACCTCCACCATGGCGACGGCGCTTGAGTCCGGCGCGGAGGCGATCCAGGTCTTCGACGATCTTGACGAATTGTTCCGAATCAGCAAACGCTGGCCGGCGGAACGGCGGCTGTTGGCCGGCGAGCGCGGCGGCGAAAAGCTGGAGGGCTTCGATCTGGGCAACTCGCCGGCGGAATGCACGCCGGAGCGCGTCGGCGGCAAGCGACTGTTCATGAGCACCACCAACGGCACCCGCGCCCTGGAGCGGGTGCAGCGGGTGCCGATCCTGATGACCGCTTCGTTGACAAATCGTGCGGCAGTAGTACGCTATTTGTTGCAAGAACAACCGCACACGGTATGGATCGTGGCGGCGGGCTGGCGTGGCGGTTTTTCGCTGGAGGATACGATCTGCGCTGGGGCCATTGGCCACCTGCTCAACGTCGAACGCGACAGCGACTGCGCGGGGGACGACGAATCCATCGCCGCCGTGGCGCTGTTCGAGCAATGGCGGGATCGGCTGCCGCAACTGTTGCGCCACGCCCATCACGGCCGCGGTCTGGCGGCGCTGGGCTGCGGCGAGGATCTGGATTATTGCGCCCGGCTCGACAGCGTCGAAGTCGTGCCGTTGCAAGTCGAACCGGGAGTGTTGAAGGCGGCGATGCTGGATTGAGGCCGGCCATCCCCCAGCGGGGCATTGGTCGGATTTTCTTCGGAATGTACTAAATTTTAGGAGCTGGAATCTGGACTATATCTGCTTGAAGAGAAAAGCGTGATCAACCACCTGCTCGCGGATGATATTTTGTTCATCCGAAACTGCCGTCACAGAATATCGATGGAGGAAATATCCGCATGAAATTCATCAAGCTTGCCTTTGGCGCAGTCATCACCGCCCTCCCACTGCTTTTATCCTTGAGCAATCCGGCCACCGCCGAAGAAATCGACGACACCGCATCGTCGGACGCACGCCCTGTCTCTCCGCTCCAAGCGGGCGAAACCATGGCTCCAGCGCGACGGGTCATCCTGCGACACGACCCCTCCTACATCTCCACCCTGCGAGTACCCCCGCCGCCGGAGTTGGCCCTGCAACAACAGGGACTGATGGCGGCGCAAGCGACGATCACCGTCAACTTCCTTCCCGCTGGCGTGGTGGATGGCGACAACTGCCTGACCTGGCCCGAGCAGCCCAAGGCCGCCTTCAGTTACGCGGCCAGCCTGTGGGCCTCGCAGTTGCAATCCCCCGTCCCCATCACGATCGATGCCTGCTGGGCCAACAACCTGCCGGCCGGCGTACTGGGACACGGCGGACCTAATAGCGTCTTTCGGGATTTCTCGGGGGCGCCCGTCGCCAACACCTGGTATTCCGTTCCAGCCGCCAACGCCTTGCACGGCAGTGACCTGGATCCGGCGCAATCGGACATTTACAGCGCCTACAGCAGCACCTTCAGTTGGTACTTTGGAACGGACGGCAACACCCCCCCCGGTCAAGTCGACTTCGCCAGCGTGGTCCTGCACGAGATCACTCACGGCCTGGGATTCCTGGGCAGCATGCAGGTCTCGGGTGGTCAGGGTTCGTGGGGTTTCGGAACCGGATTTCCCATCATCTACGACCGGTTCACCGAGAACGGAGCGGGGCAAAAACTGCTCAATACAGCTCTGTTTCCCAATCCATCCGCCGTCCTGGCCACACAGTTGACCAGCAACGACGTTTACTTCAACGGCCCCAACGCCAACGCCGGCAACGGTGGTCCACGGGTGCCGCTCTACGCGCCGTTTAGCTGGAGTCCGGGTTCAAGCTACGCGCACCTGGCGGAAAGTTACAACAACACGCCCAACGCCCTGATGACGTTCTCCCTGCCGAATGGCGAGTCCATTCACAGCCCTGGCCCCGTAACCCTGGGCTTGTTGAAGGATGTCGGTTGGACGTTGCAACAGGCTCCGAACAACTACACGCTGACCCTCGCCAAGGCGGGCACCGGCAACGGCACAGTCAGCGGCGGCGGCAGTTACCCGGCCGGAGCTACGGTCACGCTGACCGCGACCCCGGATGCGGGCAGCACCTTTGCCGGCTGGAGCCCTAGCCCCTGCGCGCCCAGCTTCACCATGCCGGCTAATAACCTGACCTGCACGGCCACGTTCAATCTCTCGCAAGCGGCTCTGCCCGATTTGGTGGTCACCTCGGTAACGGGGCCCGGCAGCGCCGTCATCGGCAGCGATATTGTCGTTACGGTCACCCTTAAAAACCAAGGCGCAGGCACCGCCAACGCCAGTTTGGCTCCCCAAGCCTCGGTTTGGATCGGCCCCAATAGTGCTCTAGTTTGCGACACCACGCTGAATCTGCCGCCTGGCGCATCCATCACCTGTTCAGGCACGGCACATCTAAATAGCCCCTCTTTGACGCCAGGCACTTATAATTTCGCGGGGTATGCTGATCCTTTCGACAAGACCATCGAAAGCAACGAAACCAACAATGCTTTCACGTCGCCGAATATGATCACGATCACCAGTGGCGGTGGCGGCCCCACCACCTACACCCTGACCCTGACCAAGACCGGCAGCGGATCGGGAACGGTCAGCGGCGGCGGCAACTACGCCGCCGGAGCCCCGGTCACCCTGACCGCCACCCCGAACGTCGGCAGCACCTTCGCCGGTTGGAGTCCGAGCCCTTGCGCGCCCAGCTTCGCCATGCCGGCCAGCAACCTGACCTGCACCGCCACCTTCAATGCCACGGGTACCCCCACCGCCGCCAAGACCATTGGCCTGTACAACCCGGCCACCAGCATTTTCTACCTGCGCAACAGCAACACCAACGGCATCGCCGACCTCACCTTCAGCTACGGTCCCCCCGGCGCGGGCTGGCTGCCCGTCGCGGGCGACTGGAACGGCGACGGCGTCGCCACCATCGGCCTGTACAGCCCGGCCACCAGTATCTTCTACCTGCGCAACAGCAACACGCCGGGCATCGCCGACAACTTCTTCAGCTA
>CALGOO010000143.1 GCA_937960715.1 uncultured Candidatus Competibacteraceae bacterium | reverse complement strand
TGGCCAGCGTGGGCGCGGGGGCGGAGCTGGCGTTCGCGGCCATGCCCCCCGATTGCGAGGCGCCTGCTTGGGTCTGGGTGGTTTTCGCCGACTTGGGGGCGAGGGCAACGGTTTGTTCGGCGGCGGGCAGATCGTCCAGAGCGAAATCGAAGTCGAAATCCAGCGCCGTCCCGGCCAGATCGAATTCGTCGCCGGCGGCGGGCGCGACGGGCCGCGCGGGTGTGGAATCGCTGAGAAAACAGCTTCGCGCGGCTTCGTCCACCATCGTCGGCGTGATTTCGTTTTCGGTCTGCAGGCTGGCCAGCAGCAGGATCGCGTCGCACAACAGGGCGATGGTCCGCGGCACGCCCTGGCCGTAGTGAGCGACCCGCTCGACCACGGCTGGCGACAGCCGGTCGTCGGCGTGACCGGCGGCCCTGAACTGGTGGGCGACGAACAAGCCCGTTTCCACCAGGCTCAACCGTTCAAGGCGACAATGAACCTGGAACGATTCTTGGAGCGGGCGCAGCTCGGGTTGGCGCAACTTGCCCTCGATCTCCGGCAACCCCGCCAGCACGACCCGCGGACGCTGACTGGCCTCGACCGCCGACCCCTCCACGAACTCCCATAGCCGTCGCAAGGCGCCGATGCGCAGATGATGAGCGTCGTCGATCAGCAGGGCGACCGCCTGACCCCGGCTGGCGCACGCGGCCAGCGCGTCGCGCAATTGCTGGCTTTGCCGCTCGATATCCGGTTCGTCGCCTGGCAATCCCAAATCGGCGCACAGATAATTGAGCATGTCGGAGAAGTCGAGCCGAGGGTTGCCGAGCAGGATGAAGCGGATATCGGCGGCTTCCGCCATGCAGCGATGCAGGAGCAAGGTTTTGCCGAGCCCGGCCTCGCTGGTCAACAGCAGGAGTCCCCGCCGGGTCCGGATGCCCCCCAGAAGGGTGGCGCAAGCGGTGTCGAAATCCGCGTTGCGATAAAACCCGCGCGGATCTTTTGAATTGATCGATTTGCCGTCAAATCCGAGATGGTTGGTAGGCATCATTCCCTCCTTGCCGCCGGCCGCTGTTGCGCATTTTACGACCCGCGGATGAATCTCGACAGCCCCCGACGCGCGTCGGGCGATCTCCGCGCGCTGGTTGCGGAGGACACGATCCCGAACCGCTACCGCTCCGGATTCCGTGCGCCTTTTCATCGGGTTGCTATACTGCTGCAATTCGCGCGTTTCGTCCGCGCGACTGTTTCCACTCATTTTAGAACAATAATCGTCGTCGGTTATTCGCCGCATGGCCGAGGATTCGCGCACGCCCTCCCAATCTCCCGTCCCCGCGGCGCCAGGTTCGGACGCTATTTCACCCTCGCTGTTTCAACCGCTGGCGCGCTACCGGCGGTTGTTTCGGCGCTGGCTGCGGATCAACGGGCAATGGTGCGGGTTGCTGGCTGGCGGGCTGGTGGCTTATGCGCGCGCCTTCCCGCCGGCGGGGCGCGGGGGGTGGTTGATCTGGCGGGCGACGGCGCTGGCGGCGCGCGGGCTGGACCCGGCGCTGGTCGATCTGCCGTTCGCCGTCCAATTGCGCCTGCGGCTGGAGCGGCTCGGTCCCACCTATATCAAGCTGGGCCAGATCATGGCGGTGCGCGAGGATCTGTTGCCGCGCGCCATCACCGACGAGTTGAAGAATCTGTTCGATCAGGTTCCCGCCGCGCCCTTCGCGGCGATTCGCGCGCTGATCGAGGCCGAGTTGGGCCAGTCGTTGCCGACGTTGTTCGCCCAGGTCGAGGAGCAACCGCTCGGCTCCGCCTCGCTGGCGCAGGTGCATCGCGCCACGACCCGCGCCGGCCAGGCGGTGGTGATCAAGGTGCTCAAGCCGGGTGTGCGCGAGACGGTGCTGGCCGATCTGGTGTTGCTCCGCCTGCTCGGCCGTTTGCTGAACCGGTTGATTCCCCATTACCAGCCGGCCGCCATCATCGAGGAATTCCGCATCTATACCGCCCGCGAACTGGATTTGACCAACGAGGCGGACCATGGCGAAGCCTTCGCCGCGCATTTTCATGACCTGCCGGCCATCGTGTTTCCGCGCATGGCGCGGGAATTGAGCAGCGCCAGCGTGCTGACCATGGAGTACCTGGACGGCTTCAAGCCCGGCGAGCCGGCGACCTTCGCCCTGGCGGAAGCGGCGCGGACGCGGGTGGTCAAGCTGGGCGCGCAGGCCATTTTGCGGATGCTGTACCGGGACGGGTTCTTTCACGCGGATTTGCACGCCGGTAATCTGTTGATCCTGCCAGGTCCGGAGGTTCGAGTGGGATTCGTGGACCTGGGCATGGTCGGCCGGTTCGAGGACGAGACCCGGCGGCGGCTGTTGTACTACTACCATGCCCTGGTCAACGGCGATGTCGAAAAGGCCGCCTGGCATCTGAGCGGCATCGCCGACCTCGGTCCGGGCGGCAACCCGGTTGAATTCCGGCGGGCGGTGGTGGAGTTGTCGCGGCGCTTCCTGCTGCGCGCCCGGCATGGCGATTTCAGCATCGCCCGGCTGATCCTGGAATCGATGCGGCTGGGCAGTCGCTACCGGATGTATTTTCGGGTGGATCTGGTGCTGATGGTCAAGGCGCTGGTCACGTTCGAGGGCGTCGGGCGGATGGTCGACCCCGATCTGGACGTGGTCGCGCTGTCGCGGTCGTACATTGGCCGCATCTTCCGCGAGCAGTTTCAGGTGAGGCGTCTGGCGCGGGAATTATGGCGCAACGGCCCGGAACTGCTCGATCTGGCCGGACGACTGCCGGAACTGCTGGCCCGGTCGTCCCGCGCGCTCGACCGCCCGGACCCGGCGTCGACCGCCAGTCCCTTGGCGGGGCTGCGCGGGGCGATTCTGGGCGCCGCCTGCGTTCTCGGCGGCGTGCTGATCCTGTTGCAGTCGGACGCCTGGCTGCTGGGCGGGGGGTTGCTGCTGGCGGGGTTCTGGTGTTACGGGC
>CALGOO010000142.1 GCA_937960715.1 uncultured Candidatus Competibacteraceae bacterium | reverse complement strand
AAGGTTTGACTGGATATGCACATTATACGATGCTTGTCAATGCGTAAGTCCTATTGATCTTCAAATCCATGCCATCACCCAACAGGGCATAGGCGAGACGAGACCCGTCCTTGAGGGCGTGATGGTGATCCACGTATTCGGTGATGGCGTTCAGCGCGCCCCAGTAGGTCCCCTTGGCGCCCGGTAGGTCCATGCCCTTCCCGCTCTGGCGCAACTGCCGGATGTCAGCCCGCGCCTTTTTGATGGTTCCTGTTTTGGTCTCCCAGGCTTTCAGCAAGCCGGGATTACTCTGGCCGTTGCGTGGCTGGGCGGGCAAGGGCAGGAGCTTTTCCATCACTTTTCCGAACGAGTCTTCGTTGCAGGTTTTTTTCGAGAGGGCGGTAAAAGCTTGGGTCACCTGATCCAGTTCCTGGAGGGTAGACGCCCAGAAGGCTTGCGCGGCGGCGGCGTGGTCGCGGAACGATCCCTGGTGCGCCCAGCGGAAGTGTTCTCCCAATTTTTGATCCTTCAGGGCGATGTTCAAGGTGTTTTGGCAGACGACTCGCACCGTGGTCAGGCTGATGGAAATCGCCCGCGAGCCGTCGTGGCTGTTGGCGAACAGGGCGTAAGGTTCGATGAGGTCGCCGCTAGCGATCTGCATGGGCTTGTCGATCTTGGCCAGCAACCAGACCACTTCGCCATGACCGAGGTAGCCCCCGGTGTGGTAGACCGCTTTGCCCTGCCCGAAGATGGCGTCGAACAGCAGCGCGCCATCCCGGTTTTGCAAGGGGCGGAAGCCGCGATGCGCCACGCCCAGCACCCGTCCCTCGTGACCGGCGGGACGATCCAGCCGCACGATGGCTTTGCGCTTCAGAATCGGGGATGGCGGATCGTCGCAGGTCTGCATATTCACCTCCCCGACTTTCCAATCCAACGCGCCAGCGCGGAGCGCTTCCTCCAAGGTGGCGGGTCTGGCCAGGGCCATCCCTTCTCGATGCCAGGGAATTTCACCGTAATAGAACATTTCACCGATGTTGGCGGCCATGGCTGACGTTTCTCCGTTAGATAATGATCGCTTCAAGACCCGTTGGGTACTTTCGCGTCCGATGAATGATCAGGATTCGGTTCATCAGCATCCCGAATCAGCGTCAGGTTGCGGGGATTGCCGAGTTCGTAGCGCTGGCCCACTGGAAAAAGATCGCCATCCAGGCTGATCGGAATCCGGTCGCGGAAGGCGTGAATCACGGTATCGAACATGGATTGTTCGAATTGGACGCTGACATGGCACGGGCGATTGTCGATCAACAGTCGCAGGGTGGCGCGGCCATCGAACTGGTCGGGTTCGCGATCCAGGCGGATCACCCAGCCGGTCAGGGCGCAATCCAGACGCGGCTCGTTGCGCCGGAACTCGCGGGCCGCCTCTTCGAGCAAGCGACCCGTTTCCCGGCTGAAGAAGCGCCGGAAGTTGGGGCGACCGGCGGGGCGGACGCGCGCCCAACCGAGTTCGAGCCGGATGCCGTGGCATTGTTGCGCCAACCGCGCCACGGCTTCGCAGAGGTTGGCGCTGATTCCCTGGGACACTCGGGTTTCAAAGGCGGCGAAGTCGTCGCTGGCGGCGGCGTCGTTCGCGGCCTGTTCCAGAGCATCCAGCGCCTCGGCCAGCCGATAGGTGACTTGGCGGGCGAAGGGTTCATCCTCCAGCAGGGATTGCTGGGTATGCCGGCGCAGGATCGGAGCTACCGGCGAGAGCAGGGTAATGACGTAGCTGCCGACCTCGGACGGGCCGAGTCGGACGGTTTCCAGATATTGAACAGCTTTGGTGGCTTTGCCGGCATGGTACGACGGTCGGGGCTGAACCGCCGCGCAAGCCGCCGCCAGCAGTAGATTTTCGGCTTCCTGGTGCAGTAGCACGCCCTCTTGAATCGCAATGGTGCCATCGGTCGCGGTGTAGGGAGCCGCCACGCGCAGCACATCGGCGCCGGCGGCGAGCAAGTCGCGATAGATCAGCAGTTCGGAACGGCCCTCGACTTGCGCCAGGGTGCGTAGCGCTTCGGCCATGCGCTCGGCATAATCGGCCACGTCTTCCCGGCTCGGCAGCAGAATTTCCCAAGTGCGGTGGGTGGCGTCCTGTTGGATATGGACGGTGGCCTTGTTGCCGATACGGCCGGCTTCAGTCCACTGCTGGCCGGCCAGATAGGCGCGGACATCCAGGTGGGAAAGGTGCTGAAAGAGTACCGGGTCGCGGATTTGCACGTTCATAACGCTTCCCCTCGTTCCGCTCGAGTCATCAGCGTATCCAGCGCTCCACTATCGAAACGCTGCTGGCGTGGCCGGTGGACGGTCACGGTGGTGGTGTTTTCGGTATCGGGTTGGCCCGCCAGCGACAGCCAGTAACCGCAGTGGCGCAGGCAAAGTTGGTCTTCGGAATGATGGAGCCAGTTCTCTGGCTGTTCGGGCATCAGGACGACGATCAGGAGGCGGGGAACGATGACCTCGGCCCGCAGATCGTTGTAGTTCTTGATAGACAGCGGGAAAGCCAAGTGGTGTTTCTGAAGCAGCTCGCGCGAACTGGCCTTGGCCTGGAACTCGATGCGGGGGCGTCGCCTGGTTTGCCCGATCAGAATACCATCCACGCTGTCGTCATCTACCACCGGTTCGCAGACCTGATAGCCGGCACGGGCCGCGACGGCGCTAATGTACGCCAGCGAGAAACGGGCTTTGCGTTGGTTGATTTCTATGCATACTCCTATGCTGGTTATGACGCTGGCCCTGCTGGATCAAGACCATAGAGTGCTGCAACTTGGCGGTCGAGCAACCCGAAATCGAGCGAAAGCATGATTTATATCGCTTCAAGTCGATTAATGCTACGACGACTTTGCAAAAACAAATCATTAATGGAAGGGGCTATTTGAGAATAAAATTGAGCAACTGAGTTGCTGTACAGCCTCTAAACCATAAAAGCATTCAGGAACAACATCAGGCATAACAATTAGTTATACAAAGTCACACGCCACCCGCATAGCGGGTGGCTTGAGGAAAGCCCCTAAAAGGGGCTG
>CALGOO010000141.1 GCA_937960715.1 uncultured Candidatus Competibacteraceae bacterium | reverse complement strand
AGAATCTTGAAGGCGAACCGGGTGGAAATGCCGGTCATGCCCTCGTCCACTCCGGCGTAGTCGCGGTATTCCTGGATCGACTTGGCCTTGGGATCGGTATCCTTCAGATTCTCGCCGTCGTAGACCCGCATCTTGGAGAAGATATTGGAGTTTTCCGGCTCCTTGAGCCGGGTCAGCACCGAGAACCGGGCCAGCATCTCCAATGTGCCGGGGGCGCAGGGCGCGGTGGACAACGAGCTGTGGGTCAACAGCTTCTGATAAATCTTCACCTCGTCCGACACCCGCAGGCAGTAGGGCACCTTGACGATGTAAACCCGATCCAGGAACGCCTCGTTGTTCTTGTTGTTCTTGAACGACTGCCATTCCGATTCGTTCGAGTGGGCCAGGATGATCCCCTCGAACGGAATCGCCGACAGTCCCTCGGTGCTGTTGTAGTTGCCCTCCTGGGTGGCGGTCAGCAGCGGATGCAGCACCTTGATCGGCGCCTTGAACATCTCGACGAATTCCATCAGGCCGCGATTGGCGCGGCATAAGGCGCCGGAGAAGCTGTAGGCGTCCGGGTCGTTCTGGGCGAAATGCTCCAACTGGCGAATGTCGACCTTGCCGACCAGCGAGGAAATGTCCTGATTGTTCTCGTCGCCCGGCTCGGTCTTGGCCACCGCGATCTGATGCAGGATCGACGGTCGCAGCTTGACCACTCGGAACTTGGTGATATCGCCGTTGAATTCGCGCAGCCGCTTGGCGGCCCAGGGCGACATGATATGACGCAGATAGCGGCGCGGGATGCCGAAATCATCTTCCAGGATCGGGCCGTCCTCGTCGGGGTTGAACAGTCCCAGGGGCGACTCGAACACCGGCGAACCCTCGATGGCGTAGAACGGTACTCTCTCCATCAATTGCTTGAGCCGTTCGGCCAGGGACGACTTGCCTCCTCCCACTGGACCCAGCAGGTAAAGAATCTGTTTCTTTTCCTCCAGTCCCTGAGCGGCGTGGCGAAGATAGGACACCATCTGCTCGATGGCGTCTTCCATCCCGTAAAACTCCTCGAAAGCGGGATAGATCTTGAGCACCTTGTTTTGAAAGATACGCGACAGTCGCGGGTCGTTACGGGTATCGACCAGTTCCGGTTCGCCGATGGCCTTCAGCAACCGCTCGGGGCCGCTGGCGTAGGCAAGCGGATCTTTCTTGCACAACTCCAGGTATTCTTGAAGCGAAAGGTTTTCCTCGCGGCTCTCCTCGTAGCGCGACAGATAGCGCTTGAAAATGGTCATGGTCATAACCTCTTGGTGGTCGCGGAAGTGCGGCGACTTTCGGCTGCAAACCGATCAGGGCAAATCCTGGCGAATTTTCCGTCAATCCATCGGTCATCCCGGCCGGTACACAGGTCGGCGGATGTCTTCGAGAGATTTAAAGCAATTAATGGACCAATCCGGATTTGGGACGATGGCGGCCAGGGCTGGATAAGAAGCTTGGTAAAGGACATGAAATCAAACCGTTGCGGGTTCGCGGCTAGCCCGATCCGGAACCGTTGTTTTGTTAGACCGGGGATCGGCCGATGAATTCGAAATTCGTTCCGCGCTGGGAACGGCGTGGTATGCACCATTGAAGCGCGACGCACCAATTGCGAGCACCGCGCGCCGAAAATGGGTGGCAAGCGTCGATGGACCGCGACCGGCTCAAGCAGCGGCGGCGCGCGGTTGGGATTGGGAAGGCTTTGTTGCTAACATGCGGGCGCGCGGTTGAACAAACGCAAGGTTCCTCATGAAAATTGTCAGTGACTGGTTTCAACGGCTGTTCAACGATCCCCAGGCGGTGATTCTGACCGTCGTGCTGGCGCTGGTTACCAGCGTGATCCTGGTCATGGGGCGGGATCTGGCGCCGGTGCTGGCGAGCATGGTCATCGCTTATCTGCTGGAAGGCGTCGTGCAACCGCTGCAACACCGGGCGCGGTCGCCGCGACTGCTGGCCGTCGTCGTGGTGTTCGTATCGTTCATCGCCTTCGTGTTGTTTTTGCTGCTGGGGTTGTTGCCGGTCACCTCGCTTCAGTTGACCCAACTGGTGCAGCAGTTTCCCAACATGCTGATCAAGGGCCAGAACTTGTTGCTGAGCCTGCCGGTCCTGTACCCGGAATTCGTCACCGAGGGGCAGATTCTCGAAGTGATCAACGCGCTGAAGGCCGAAATCGCCACCTGGGGCCAGAAGGCGCTGTCCTGGTCGCTGGCGGCCGGCATGGGATTTATCACCATCGCCATCTACCTGGTGCTGGTGCCCTTGCTGGTGTTCTTTTTCCTGAAGGACAAGGAGTTGATCCTGGACTGGCTACGCGGATTCCTGCCGCGCGATCACAGTCTGGCGCAGCAGGTCTGGCGCGAGGTGGACCGACAGATGGGTAATTACGTGCGCGGCAAGTTCCTTGAAATCCTGGTGGTTTGGGTGGGGACGTACGTGGCGTTCGCCACCATGGGTTTGCAGTTCGCCATGTTGCTGGCCCTGATGGTGGGGCTGTCGGTCATCGTGCCCTATATCGGGGCGGTGGTGGTGACGGTGCCGGTGGCGCTGGTGGCCTTTTTTCAATGGGGCTGGAGTTCCGAGTTTCTGTGGCTGCTGGGGGTTTACCTGATCATCCAGGGCCTGGATGGCAACGTGTTGGTGCCGCTGCTGTTTTCGGAGGTGGTGGACCTGCATCCCATCGCCATCATCGTGGCGGTGCTGGTCTTCGGCGGGTTGTGGGGATTCTGGGGGGTGTTCTTCGCGATCCCGCTGGCGACCGTGGTGCAGTCCATTGTGAAGGCGTGGCCGCGGCCGACGACAAGCTCGACGACGGGATAGAACGACCCTTGATCGCCGCAACGGCCTTGTGACCCACGGTTTGACCGTCATGACTCGAAACGTGGTCGATTTTCAGCCGACCAGGGTTAAAACGCTTGATCCGTGGCATTTTCAGCATCGACCGGTTTTCCGCCGTTCGTCCGGTTTGGGCCGGGGGCGTCCTCCCGCCGCCGGCCGATAGGGATTCTCGCCGCCGCGAAATTCGACCTGAATCGGCGTACCCCACAGATTCAGTCGCTTGCGGTAGACCCCGACCAGATAGCGTCGATACGCCTCGGGCACGTGCTCGGTCCGGTTGCCGTGAATGATAGTAATCGCGAACCACCGCTTCGTCTCGACCGTCGGTCGAGACGAAGTAGCCTCGCGCCCAAAAATGCTGCCCGGTAAAATTGCGCCGACGCTCCCCATACACCCGCGCCACATGTTCGTCATTTCCGACGGCGTGGTGTCGCCCGATCACATCCACTGCAGTCGGGGCCTCGACTGGTCGGGCGACGCGGGCACACTGGAGAAAGGGCGGAATTCGGAGGGGGCGTCGAGCGACACCCCCTTGGTTTGAGATTTCACATATTGGGATAATTCGGCCCACCGCCGCCCTGCGGCGTTACCCAGTTGATGTTCTGGGTCGGGTCCTTGATGTCGCAGGTCTTGCAATGGACGCAATTTTGGGCGTTGATCTGCAAACGAGGGTTGTTCCCATCGTTGTCCCGGACGATTTCATAGACCCCCGCCGGGCAGTACCGCTGCTCCGGCGCGTCGTACAGCGCCAGATTGACCTGGATCGGAACGGTCGGGTCCTTCAATGTCAGGTGGCAGGGCTGATCCTCTTCATGATTGGTGTTGGAGATGAACACCGAGGACAACCGGTCGAAACTGACGACTCCATCGGGCTTGGGATAGTCGATTCTTGGGCATTCACTGGCCTTCTTGAGCTTGGCGTGATCCGGCTTGTGGTGGAAAGTCCACGGCGCCTTGCCACGGAACACGTAGGTATCAAGAGCCGAATAGGCGATGGCCGCCCAAAGCCCCCAACTGAACGACGGCTTGATGTTACGGACCTGGTAAAGCTCCTCCCACAGCCAGCTTTGCCGCAGCGTCTCGGGATACTCCGCCACCTCGTCCGCGCCGCGCCCGGCCGCGACCGCCGCGAACACCGCTTCCGCCGCCACCATCCCCGATTTCATCGCGGTGTGAGTGCCCTTGATCTTGGGCATGTTGAGGAAACCGGCGGTGTCGCCGATCAGCGCGCCACCGGGGAAGATCAGCTTGGGAATGGACTGGATGCCGCCAGCGGAAATGGCCCGCGCCCCGTAGGCGATGCGCCGGCCCCCCTCGAAGGTGGGGCGAAGGTCGGGATGGGTCTTAAAGCGCTGGAATTCCTCGAACGGCGAGAGGTGCGGGTTCTCGTAGCCCAGACCGACCACGAATCCCACCGCGACCTGGTTGTTTTCCAGATGGTAGAGGAACGAGCCGCCATAGGTGCCAGCGTCCAGCGGCCAGCCGACGGTATGGATGATCTTGCCCGGCTGGTGCTTGGCCGGGTCGATTTCCCACAGTTCCTTGATGCCGATACCATAGGTTTGCGGGTCCACGCCCTCGCGCAGCTTGAACCGGTCGAGCAGGGTCTTGGTCAGCGAGCCGCGGCAACCCTCGGCGAACAGCGTGTAGCGGGCGCGCAGCTCCATTCCCGGCGTGAACTGATCGGTGGGATTGCCTTCCCGGTCGATGCCCATGTCGCCGGTCGCGACCCCGACCACCGCCCCATCGTCGTTGTAGAGCACCTCGGCGGCGGCGAAGCCGGGGTAAATCTCCACGCCCAGTTCCTCGGCCTGGGTCGCCAGCCAGCGGCACAGGTTGCCCAGACTGATGATGTAGTTGCCGTGATTGTTCATCTGCGGCGGGGTGAGCAGCCTGTAGGAAGTTTCGCGGGTCAGGAACAGGAAGCGGTCTTCCGTAGCCGGAGTATTCAGCGGCGCGCCCCGTTCCTTCCAGTCCGGGATCAGTTCGTTCAGGGCGCGCGGTTCGACGACCGCGCCGGACAGGATGTGCGCGCCGACCTCGGAGCCTTTCTCGATGACGCAGACACTCATCTCCTGGTCGTTCTCCGCCGCCAGTTGCTTCAGACGGATGGCCGCCGCCAGGCCGGATGGGCCAGCACCGACGATGACTACGTCATATTCCATACTTTCGCGTTCCACCGGGCACTCCTTCGATTTATCGATTCGTCTTTGGGTTGGAGGAGACGGGGCGACGCCGTCGCGTCCCCGCGATGATTAGGGATTTTAGGAAAGGGCGCCACGACCAGGCTAGTTGGCATCGGCCATGGCTTCGGACGCCATCACGCTGATTTAATACTGTTTTTTGGAATAGGCATCCTGCTTCGCCATCGCGCATCGATGGCGCCCGTCAACCAGCGACGCTAGCGAAACAGATTGCGCAACCGGGCGAACGTCCGAGCCAGCCGCCAACTGCGGGAGCGCTGGATCAAGTCCAGTTCGCGACGGGCATCGCTCAATTGAGCGCGCAACGTCGCCTCGGTTTCCAACACCTCGTCGCTCGCATCGGCACTCTTGGTATTGAGCTGGTGCCAATGGTAATAGGAATGACCCTCGGCCCGGAAGGGATGGGGAAAGGCCCGCTGCAAATCCAGGCGGGAGCGGTAGAGAATCCGCTGTGCCCGGGCAATACGTTCGCCGTTGTCGAAGGTGTCGTAGCGACAACGGCGACTGCCCAGTTCCTCCTGGCCCAGGCGCTGGCATTCGGCGATGTACCAGCGGCGCAGGTCGAACAACACCGAATCGGTGGCGGCGTACTTCTTCAGCATGACTTCCTGGGCGCCGCTGTCGAAGCCGGAGAAATGGTAGAAGCTGAGTGGCTCGCCGTTGATGGTGAAACCCCGTTCCAGCGAGCCCGCGACCGGACGGTGGGTAAGGTTCCAGGTGGCGACGTTGTAAATCGGCTCGCGCAGGATGGCGATATCCTCGAAGAAGACGGGAGCCAGGTCCAGCCAGCGCTGGTCGGTGAACAACCCGCCGGCGATGTCGTCGTGGCAGAAATGATGCAGTCGTTCGGCCCACCAGTTCAGGAAACGCAACCCTTCGGCGCTGGTTCGCACGCCAAGGAAACCCAGATTGAATACTCCGTGCTTTAGGCTGGCGATTTCGTTGTCCACGATCGCGTCCAACCCCTGCTCCGGTTCGCTCAAGTGAGGCGTCAACAGAATGCTGCGCTGGTCCAGTCGTTCGATCAGTTCATCGAGGCCGGACAAGATCACGATGTCCGGATCGAAGTAGAAGATTTTTTCGGCGGCGAACCGACGCGCGATTTCCAGAAAGCCAAGCGCCTTGACTGCGGTGCACATCTCCACCACGGTGTGGCCGAACAACCAGGCTTCTTGATCTGGAATTGGTAGCTCCGTTACGTTGATGATCGAGTTGAACGGCTCGGCGTTGGGATCGGCTTCCGGTGGATAGTCGTCGCACAACAACAGATGAAAGCGGATATCGGCCGTCTGGCGCTTGGCTGACTGGGCCAGCACCCGCGCCTTGGGCAGATAATTGGCGGTGATGCTGGTGAACAAGTGCATGGTTGGATTCATGATTTTCTGAGAAACTTCGTGTAGCGCCAGGTTCTGGAAGAAAAAATCTCGTCGAGTTGCGCCGTCAGATCAAGGTTTCGCGCACGCAACGTTTCCAATTCCGCCGCCAGTTCACGATTCCGCTCGTGCAAATCTTCAAGTTGCCGCATGGCCTGCATCAGATCGTCTTGTGCCGAGCGCACCTGATTCGTCAGCAGGGCGACATCGGTTTCCCGCTCCTGGACATGGCGCTGCGCCTCGGCGAGCACTTGGTCGCGCTGGCGCAATTCGTCCCGAGTCTGGAACAAGAGCGCCTCGGCGGCTCGGAATGCGTGTTCCAGCGTGGCGATGGTCCGTTGCTCGCGCGCAAGCGCCTCATCGCGCTCTCGCCGCAGTCGCGCGAGCAATTCCTCGCGCTCGCGCAGAACGTGCAAGGCATGTTCGGGCGCCAGCAACGCGCGCTCCCAGTCCACGGCCACCCGCAAGGGCTTGGCGGGATCCCGCCAGGCGAAAGCCCGGATCCGGTCATCATAATCGGGATGCAACGCGGTCAGGGCCGCTCTGGCCTGGGTCCGCAGTTGATCCTGCCGCTCGCCGAAACTGACGCCGCCGATGTGATAGACGTAGGTATCCGCGCAGAGCGCGTGGCGCCAGCCCGCCTTGGCCGCTCTCATGCAAAAATCGTTTTCCTCGCCGTATCCCGATCCGAAGGTGTGCTCGTCGAAGCCGCCGACCGCGCGCAGGCAATCGCGGCGGATATACATGCAGAAACCGACCGCCGTGGGAATTTCCAGCCAGCGCCCGGCGTTGACGCGCTGGAACAGGGCATCGGTCGCCGCCAGCGACAGCCCAGGCGGCAGTTCGTTGATCTCGCAGAAGCGCGGGTAACTGCAGATGGTGGCGTTATTGGAAAACGGCGTGACCGTCCCGGTCGTGGCGTCGGCATAGGCACAGCGCGCCAGCCGATCCAGCCAGTCGCCGTTGACCTCGGTATCGCTGTTGAGCAACACCACGTCACGATCCGGGTGCAGGGCCAGACCGCGGTTGGCGGTCACCACAAAGCCTTGATTGGCGGAATTGCGCAGCAGGGTGAGACGCCCGGTTTCGGCCAGTTCGTTCAGATAATCCGTCAGTTCCGGCTCCGGACTGGCGTCGTCGATGACGATGACTTCATGAGGGCATCGTTGCCGGTGGCTGAACACGCTATCCAGACAGCGACGGGTAACCGCCAATCCCTGATAGACCGGGATTACGATGTCAACAGGCGCTTCCGGGTTAAATTCCACCATTTGTCATTGCGTTATCTAATTTCAATGCCTGGATGCGCCCTTGGTCCAGCGAGCGCGCGCTTCGCGGGTCCGCGTGACGGAGAGATGATTTTTTGCGATTATACTCTCATAAGAAAGAGTTTTTAGGAGTCCACGGAAGGCATCGGGATCAGGTCGTTATTTTCTTAATTCCATCTCAAAACAGGAGAGGAACCATGTCTTACCGAACTGTCGGCGCATCGGCAAAGCTATTCATCGCTCCCTTAATGCTCCTCGCCACAACGACACCCGTGCTGGCGCAACAGGCGGGCGCCACCGTGGAATCCGTGACGGCGCTGGGCGGCGGCCTCTATCGGATCACCGGAACGGCGCTGGACTCGCAGGGAAATGCCGCCTGCGCCCTGGCGCTGGCCAGTGGCCGCTGCATGTTCACCTGCGGGGCGGGGTCGCTGCGCTGCGAGGGCGGCACGGCCAGTCTGCCGTTTGGTAAATTCGACTTGACCAATTTACCCACCGAGGCCAACGGCACCATCATCCTGCAAGTCTTCGTCCAGGGGAACATCAGCTTCGCGGGGGCCATCAATCCCGGCGGGGGCGGGGGCGGGGGAACCGCGCGGTGGAACTCCTACAACAATACTTGCTGCAGGAACAGCAGTGGCCAAGTGTTTACCAGCACCTACTCAGTAACGGTCGACGGAGTCACCAGGCAATCCGTATCCAATTCCTGCACCGGTGCTTCCTCGGTCGAAAGCTTCGCCAGCACCACGCCCGGCACCAAGAATTTCACCGCTCAAGCCTCTTCCGCCTGTGGCAACTCTTCAGGGTCGGGATCGGTTACCATGGCCGCCAACGGCTGTTACCGGTTCCAGCTCGATGTCGAAGGCAATTCGCTGGTCAACAAGTTCGGAACGGTCTCTTGCCCGTCTTCCGCCGAGGCGACTCCCCTTCAGGCGGACACCGAGGCAACGCCGATGGCCATCTTCCCCATGCTCCCCGCAGCTACTGCCGAAGGCGCGGAACCGCCCGTCGGGACCTATCAACCGCTTCAACTCCAGCGCTAATTCGCCAGCCCTGAAGCTGGCGTGGCCAGGGAGGGCCGGCTACAATCCAACGCCATTCGGAGAGGTGGCAGAGCGGTCGATTGCGACGGTCTTGAAAACCGTTGACCCGCGAGGGTCCGTGGGTTCGAATCCCACCCTCTCCGCCACTTCTCATCACACCCCGCCTTCCCACCACCGGTTTCCACTTCCAAGCTGCCCACGCGCTATGCCGGCAACGGTCGCGGCGGTGGCTCGCTGGCCGGGTCCTCGTGAATCAGCACGTCCGCGTTGGGAAAAGCCGCCACGATCGCTGCTTCCACCTCGTCGGCGATCCGGTGCGCCTCCACCAGAGGCATCTGGTCGTCCAGCATCAGATGCAACTGAATGAAGTAGGTTTGTCCCGAACGGCGGGTCCGAACATCGTGAACCCCGCGCGCCTGCCCGTGCCTGTGCACGATCTCCTTGACGCGCGCCTGGACTTCGGGCGGCAGTTCGTGATCCATCAGCAATTGCACCGCCTCGTGGCCGATGTGGCCGGCGCTGTAGAGAATGTACAGCGCGATGCCGATGGCGAAAACCGGATCGGCGAACGGCCAGCCCAACATCGCCAGGCCCAGCGCCAGAATGGTGGCGGCGTTGGTCAGCAGGTCGGTGGCGTAATGCAGCGCGTCGGCCCGAATCGCCGTCGACTGGGTGCGGCGGATCACATGATGCTGAAACGCCAGCAGCACCACCGTGGCGACGATGGAGAACAGCAACATGCCAACACCGATCAGAGCGTCGTTCAGCGGTTGTGGGTGCAGCAACCGATCCACCGCGTGCAGGATCAGGAACGCCGCCGAGCCGGCGATAAACGCCGCCTGGACCAGACCGGCCAGTGGCTCGGCCTTGCCATGGCCGAACCGGTGCTCGCGGTCGGGCGGTTGCAGGGAATAATGTACCGCCAGCAGATTGATCAGGGACGCCGCTACGTCCATCATCGAATCCACCAGCGAGGCCAGCACGCTGACCGATCCGGTCATCAGCGCCGCCGCCAGCTTGCCGGCGATCAATACCGTGGCGGTGGTCACCGAGGCGTAGGTCGCCAACCGCAACAGACGACCGACCCGCGCCGGGTCATTGGTCAACTGAGTTGGACCGCTCATACCTTGCTTCTTCTTGAGGTAACTTGGAGTCGTTATATTCTACTTGGCTTCCGTCCGTCATGCCGGACGAACCATTGGGCGAAGGGCCGCCCTAACCTGTATCCACTGATCGAGGCCGCCCAAGTAGCCACCATGCACCACTTGCCGATCGCGTTGCGTTATTCGGCGCTATTACCCCTCATCGGGATGATGGCTTGCCTTACGCTTCAAAAAATTTCCAGATGGAAGGAATCTCGCTTCATGCTCAAAACCCTGCGCCGTATCGTCCAAGAAGTCAACGCCGCGCCGGACTTGCCCAGCGCGCTGGCGATCACGGTCAATCGGATTCGGGACACGATGCGGGTGGCGGCCTGCACCGTTTATCTGGCCGACGAGGACAATCGGAACCATGTGCTGATGGCCACCGTCGGCCTGAATCCCCAGGCGGTCGGCCAGGTCCGGCTCAACCATGGGGAAGGACTGGTCGGTCTGGTCGCCGAACGCCAGGAACCGATCAATCTGGAGGACGCGCCGCGCCATCCCCGCTTCCGCCCGGTGTGCGAGGTCTGCGAGGAGGCTTACCATGCTTTCCTGGGCGTCCCGCTGATCCAATACCGTCGGGTGCTGGGCGTGCTGTTGGTCCAGGATGTCGCCGTGCGTCAGTTCCAGCCGGACGAAGTGGATTTTCTGGTCACCATCGCCGCGCAGCTGGCCAGCATCCTCAATCACGCCATTCTCAGCGGCGCCACCCAGGAACTGCTCAACCCGCTGACTACCGGAGCCCGCGCCCTGCGTGGCGTATCCGGTGCTCCGGGCGTGGCGATGGGGATCGTCACCGTGCCTCATCTGCTGGCCGACCTCGACGACGTACCGGATCGTCCGGCTGGAAACCTCGCCACCGAGGAAGCGGCCCTCCGCGCCGCCATCGCCGCCGTCGAGGAGGAGTTGCGCGTGGCCAGCGACCGGCTGGCACCGCTGCTGCCACCCACCGAGCAGGCGCTGTTCACGGTCCACCGGATGCTGCTCGGCAGCGATAGCCTGATTGAGGACGCGCTTGCCAGCATTCGGGCCGGACACTGGGCGCCGGCCGCTTGGCGCGATGCCGTGCTGGCCCGGGTTCGATTGTTGGAGCAAGCTGAGGATCCTTATCTCAGCGCCCGGGCCGAGGATATCCACGACCTGGGCCGGCGGGTGCTGCATTGTCTGCGCGCTGCCCCCCACCTTTCCTTGGAGCCGGCAACCGACCGGTGCGTGTTGGTGGCCGAGGAGATGAGCGTGGCGCATCTGGCGGCGGTGCCACCGGAACAATTGGCTGGTATCGTCTGCCTGCGCGGCTCGGCTCTGTCCCATGTTGCCCTGCTGGCGCGAGCCATGGGTATTCCGGCGGTGATGGGCCTGGGCGACCGGCCGCTGGGCCGGTTCGAGGGCGGCGAGATCATCGTGGACGGTTATCGGGGCCACGTTTACCTCAACCCGGACCCGACCACCCGCGTCGAGTACCAGCGGCTGATGACCGCCGACGCCGAACTGTCCGCCGAACTGGGCGAACTGCGCGACCTGCCCGCCGAAACCCGGGACGGCTACCCGATTCCGCTCTACGCCAAGGCCGGCTTGCCCACCGATATCGCCGCCGCCCGCGCGGTCGGCGCCGAGGGCATCGGCCTGTACCGCACCGAATTCGCCTTCATGGTGCGCGAATCGTTTCCCAGCGAGGAAGAGCAACTTCAGCTTTACCGACCGATGCTCGCCGCCTTCGCGCCCCGGCCGGTGGTGATGCGCACCCTGGACATCGGCGGCGACAAGACCCTGCCGTACTTCGCCATCGAGGAAAACAATCCGTTCCTGGGCTGGCGCGGGATGCGCTTCACCCTGGATCACCCGGACATTTTCCTGACCCAATTGCGCGCCATGCTGCGAGCCAACGCCGGGCTGGGCAATCTACGAATCCTGTTCCCGATGATCACCACCGTGGAGGAAGTGGACGAGGCATTGCGGCTGCTGGCGCGCGCCGACCGGGAATTGCGCGAGGATGGTCACGCCACGACCCCCCCGCAAGTCGGGGTGATGATCGAAGTGCCCTCCGCTGCCTGGCAGGCCGAGCAATTGGCCCGACGAGTGGATTATCTCTCGGTGGGCACCAACGACCTGACCCAATACCTGCTGGCGGTGGACCGCGACAACGCCCGGGTCGCCGCTCTGTACGACAGCCTGCACCCGGCGATGCTGAAAACCATCGCCCACATCCTTGAAAGCGGGCGCCGCGCCGGTCGGCCGGTGAATCTGTGCGGGGAACTGGCGGCCGATCCCGGCGCCGCCGTACTGTTGCTGGGGATGGGGGTGGACAGTTTGAGCGCCAGCACCGTCAGCGTGCCGCGGGTCAAATGGGCCATCCGCAGCTTCAGCCGGGATGAAGCTTGCGAGCTGTCCCGGCAAGCGTTGGCGCTGGACACCGCCCGCCAGGTCCGTCAGTTGCTCGACGACGCCCTGCGGCGCGCGGGCCTGGGCGAAATCGTCCACGAACCGGCTTGAAGCGGCGGGCGACCGTCAAGGTTGGTCCAGACAGATCAACGGCGCTACCCCCCTACCCCATGGGTCCGTCAGTTGTCGAGATGCGCGGCGACGTTCCCGATGTGGATGGCCCCACACCTGAAGCACCACCCACCCTAAGCGCCAATCCAGCCGGTCAGCATCCAGGACAAGAAAGTGTAACCGAGCGCGCCCAGCGCGCCGGCCCAGACGGGGATATCGAGCGCCTGGCGCAGGATGTGAGCCATGACCGTGATGCTCCACGCCATCAATCCCAGCAACAACAGCACCGGCAGTTGCGTATCGCCGTTCGGTCCCTGGCGGACGATCCAGACCATCATCGGCAGCGCCAGCAGGCCCATCAGCATACCGGTCCCGGTCAGGGCGCTCAGGGTCTGTTCGAAGCGCCGGGGATGCCGCCGCGCCAGCAGCGCCAGATGCAGCAGTCCAGCCAGCAACACCAAATCCAGCAGGATTTGCAGAATCGCCACCGGCGCCGGCGTACTCAACAGCAGTACCGCCAGCCCGGACAGTCCATAGCCCAACAGGCACAGTTTCAGCAACGCCATCCCGGCGGGTACGTCCTGCGGCCCCCGGCGCAGCAGGCAGATATCGAGGAACAGCTCGAACAGGGCGCGCATGGGGTCAGTGCGGCTTCCGGTCCAGTTGCTCGGTCAGTTCTCGCAACTCGGGCGCGACCTCCACCGGATAGGGCGGCGCGGTTTCGCCGGCGCGCAAGGCGGCGGGCAAGGCCGCCAGTTGCGCCCGAACTCGTTCGCGGATCGCGTTCAGTGGCTCCGGCGCTCGCAGCCGCCGGCCCTGCGCCATCACCGGCGTCAGCAGCGATTCGCCCGGCCGGGGGCAATGCTCCAGGCCAAGGCTATCGCCGGCGAAAATTCCTTCCGCCGTCCGCCGGTACACCTGCTTGCGACCCGGCCAGGTGGCCTTGCCCTCGGACCGTTTGCGCCGGGGCTGACCGGCGTATTCTTGCAGCTTGTAGACCATGTCCAGCGTGGGCGCGTCGGTGGAGGCGTCCAGCCGGGTGCCGACGCCGAAGCCATCGAATGGCGCTCCATCAGCCAGTAACTCACGGATGCGGTGTTCGTCGAGATCGCCGCTGCCGAAAATGGTGACCTGGCGCAGATCCCCGTCGTCGAGAATGCGCCGCACCCGCCGGGCGTGCTCGGCCAGATCGCCGCTGTCGATTCGCACGCCCCGGATGGCGATGCCGCGCGCGCGCAGGCGGGGCGCGAGTTTCACCAGCGTGTGAGCGGCGGCCTCGGTGTCGTAGGTGTCGAGCAACAGGGTCACATTGCCGGGCTGGGCGGCGGCGAAGTGTTCGAAAGCGTCCTCTTCGCGGTCGTGGGCCTGAATCAGCGAATGCGCCATGGTGCCGAAGAGCGGAATGTCGAACCGCATCCCGGCCTGGACGGTGGCGGTGCCAGCGAAGCCGGCCAGGTAACTGGCCCGCGCCGCCAACAGCGCCGCTTCCCCGCCGTGGGCGCGACGCAGACCAAAATCCACCAGCAGCTTGCCGGACGCCGCCAGCACGCAGCGGGCGGCCTTGGACGCGACCAGGGTCTGGTAATGCAGCAGGTTGATCAGCCGGCTTTCCACCAACTGCGCCTGCGGCAGCGGCGCGGTGACGCGCAGGACCGGTTCGTTGGCGAAAAACACCGTCCCTTCGGGTAGCGCATGGACCGCGCCGGTAAACCGGAAGTCGGCCAGCGTTTCGACGAAGTCGAGGCTGAAGCGGCCGGCGCCGGCCAGCCAGTCCCGCTCCTCGGGGGTGAAACGCAGGTTCTCCAGGTAATCCAGCGCCTGTTCCAGGCCGGCGGCCAGCAGAAACCCTCGCTGCGGCGGCAGGCGGCGCGCGAACAGCTCGAACACGGCCGTTTCGTTCATGCGCTCCGCGTGATAAGTCTGGAGCATGGTGAGCTGATACAGATCGGTCAGCAACGCGCTTTGGGCAATGGTCATGGCGGCGCCTGCGCTTTCGTGGGGTCGACGCCGCGCGATCCGTCAGTGGGTCGGCGACGCGGGGCTATCGGGAGTTTACCGTCACTATCCAGCGAGGAAATCGGAGTGAGTACGCCAGAGATTTTAACCGAACGGGAAGAAGGGGTCTTGCGGGTTCGCATTCACCGCCCCGACAAGAAGAACGCCTTGACGTTGGCGATGTACGCGGCGTTGACCGCCACCTTGAACGAAGCGACGGAAGACGCCACCGTTCGGGCGGTGGTGCTGACCGGCGGCGGCGACAGTTTCAGCAGCGGCAACGATATCGCCGACTTCCTGGCGGCGCCGCCGGCCGGCGAGGACAGCCCGGTCTTTCGATTCCTGACGGCGCTGCGCCAGATCGAAAAGCCGCTGGTCGCGGCGGTGAACGGCCTGGCGATCGGCATCGGGGTGACGATGCTGCTGCACTGCGATCTGGTGTACGTTCGGGCTGGGACGACCCTGACGATGCCGTTCGTGAGTTTGGGACTGTGCCCGGAAGGCGGCTCCAGCCTGCTGCTGCCGCGCCGGATCGGTCACCCGCGGGCGGCGGAGCTGTTGCTGCTGGGCGAACCGTTCAGCGCCGAGCAGGCGCTGGAATGGGGCCTGATCAACGGCATCGGCGCCGACGCGGACGCGACCCTGGAGCTGGCCATGGTCCGGGCGCGGCGGCTGGCCCGACAACCGGCGGCGGCGGTGCGCCTGGCTAAAACACTGCTCAAGCGTAACGAGGCTGAAGCCCTGCGGGAAACCATGGCGCTGGAAGGCCGCCATTTCATCGAACTTTTGAATGCGCCGGAAGCGACGACAGCGTTGCGAGCCTTCGTGGAACGCCGCCGGGCTTGACGCCCGCCCGGCGCTATTCCCCATCGTTCGCCAGCGCCAGTGTTCGGATCAGGCCCGACAACGATTCGGCCTGAAGCTTCTCCATCACCCGCTTGCGGTGAATCTCGACCGTGGACAGACTGATCCCGAGTTCGGCGGCGATCACCTTGTTGTATTGCCCGGCCGCGACCCGGTCCAGCACCTCCCACTCGCGCGGCGACAGCAGGGCCAGGCGCGCCGCAGCTTCGGCGCGCCGTTCCTGACGCGCGCGCTGGCGGGCGTCCAGGGCGAGCGCCTCCCGCACCCGCTCCAGCAACAGCTCGCCCTGAAACGGCTTTTCCAGAAAATCGAAGGCTCCCGCCTTCATCGCTCGAATCGCCATGGGCACATCGCCGTGGCCGGTCATGAACAGGATCGGGAGGCGGAAGCCGCGCGCCCGAAGCTGTTTTTGCAGATCCAGACCACTCATGCCCGGCATCCGCACGTCCAGCACCAGACAACCGGGCTGCTGGGCGGCGGTGGACTCCAGAAACGCGGCGGCGCTGGCGAAGGTGGCCACCGCCAGGCCATCGGCGCGCAGCAGCAGGCTGATGGCTTCGCGCACCGCCTGATCGTCGTCGACGACTAAAATCGTGGGATCGGCGTTCATGGGGCGGGCAAGGATTCGTGCCCGGAGTGGACCGGCAGGGTGAAATGAAAGGAAAGGCCGCGATCGGGATTCGTCGTTGCCCAGAGCCGCCCGCCCTGCGATTCGATGATCGAGCGGCTGACCGACAGGCTCATGCCCATGCCGTCGGGCTTGGTGGTGAAGAAGGGCTGGAACAGTCGCTGGGCCGCTTCCTCGCCAAGCCCCCGCCCGGTGTCGCGCACTGTGATCCGCACAGTGAATGGATCGTCGAGGGTCGTGCGCAGGGTCAGCTCGCGTGGTTCCGCGTCGGTTTCGCTCATCGCCTCGATGGCGTTGCGAATCAGATAGAGCACCACCAGTTGCACTTGAATGTCGTCGGCCAGAACCATTGGCAAGGAGTCCGCCAGTTCCAGGCGCAACGCCACCCCCGCCTGGCGCAGTTCCAGTTGCATGTAATGGATCACGGCGTGAATCAGGGCGTTCAAGCGAAGCGCGGTCTGGACGGCCGGATGCTTGCGCACCAGATCGCGCAGGTGGCGGATGATGCCACCGGCCCGCAACCCCTGGTTGACGACCTCCTCGAGCGCGCCGGTCAGCGCCCGGGGGTCGATCCGATCCTTGCGCACCAGGCCCAGACAGGCCTGGGCATAAGCGACGATCGCCGCCAGGGGTTGATTGATCTCATGGGCCAGGGTAGAGGCCATTTCCACCGCCAGGCTGAGTCGCGAAGTCTTGGCCAGCTCCACCTGCTGCCGGCGCAATTGGTCCTCGGCCAGTTTGCGCAGGGTGATGTCCTCGGCCAGCCCGGCGATACGGTAAACGTGACCGACAAGATCGCGGATGGGAAAACCCCGGTCCCAGATCCAGCGCACCGCGCCATCCGGCCGAATGATTCGATATTCCTGGTCGAACACGCCCGACTCCAGTTTTTCAAGGTGGGCCGCGCGGACTTGCGGCCGATCGTCGGGATGGACGGACTCGATCCATTCCAGCGGTCGATCCAGCAAACTCTGCGCGGGATGCCCCCAGATCTCCTCATAGGCGGGACTGACGTAAAGCAACCGTTCTTCCGCGACCCCGTACACCCAGAATACTTCCCGGATGTGCTCGGTCAGTTGACGAAACCGTTCCTCGCTGTCACGCAGGGCGCATTCCACCTGGACGCAGGCGGCGATTTGCGCTTCCAACGCATGGTTGGCGGCCATCAGTTCCGCGGTGCGGGTCCGAACTCGTTGTTCCAGTTCGTCGTTGGCGCGGGGCGGTTGCGCTTCGTCCCGGTTCGAGGCGGTGTCGACGATACCGATGATTTGCGCAAGGACGGACCGGAAAAGGCTCATGGCGGTGCTGGCTCGCTACCCTGCCTCGATGGGCAGGGGTTCGGTCGCGTCCTTGGATACGGTGGCGACGGGCAGGGTGAAGTGGAAGGTGACGCCGGGGCCGGTGTTGGGCGTCGCCCACAGCCGGCCGCCGTGCGCCTCGACGATGGATTGGCTGATCGACAGTCCCAGGCCAAGCCCGTCGGGCTTGGTGGTGAGGAAGAGTCGCGGCAGGCAAGCGAGCACCTCCGGCGCCAAACCGGGTCCGGAATCCTGGACCGCGATCCTGACCTCCCTCAAGTCGGCGCGGGCGGCGATCGTCACGACGCCGCCCTCCTGTTCCGGGTTGGCGCTCATGGCGTCCATGGCGTTGCGAACCAGGTTCAAAATCACTTGTTGCACTTGCAGGACATCGACCAACACCCGCGGCAAATCCGGCGCGATGTCGTAACGAAGCTCGATCCGGTGGCGCCGGGCCTCCAGGTCCAGGAAGTCGGCGATGTCCTCGAACACGTCGTTCAGCCGAACCACGGTGTATTGGGGTTTCGTCTGGCGCGCAAAATGACGGATCCGGTGAATGATGGCCTGGGATCGGGCGCCTTGGGCGGCGATCTTTTCCAGGGCGTCGCGCGCCTCGGCGACGTCCAGCGCCTCGTTGCGCGCGCGGGTCAACCCCGCTTCGGCGTACAGGGCGATGGCGGTGATGGGTTGGTTGATCTCGTGAACCAGGCTGGACGCCATTTCGCCCAGGGTGTTGAGGCGCGAGGCGTGGGCCAGCAGGGCCTGCTGGCGGCGCGCGGCCTCGGCCATGCGCTCCTGCTCCAGGACGCCGCCGACCCACTGGGCCATGATCTGGATCAGTTCGCGATCCACGGTGGTGAACGGCGTCGCCCGCGGTTTGAAGTCGGAAAAGTTCAACGTGCCATACAGTTGATCGCCGACCCAGACCGGAACCCCCAGATAGGCTTCCAGCCCGAACTTCCGATAGCACGGATGCTGGCGCCAGGGGCCGGACGAGGCGTGCTCGAAACCCAAACATGTTCGGGCGCGCAGGGTATCCTGGCAGTAGGTGTTGCTCAGGGCGAGCGCGTCGCCTTGAGCGACTTCGCCCCCAGGCGCCAGGACATGGACGACTTCGTAGCGTTCGCCCTCGATGTGGCACAGGATGCCGATCGTCAGGCCGAAACGCTGGCAACCCATCGCCAGGATGGCCTGAATTCGATCCCTGGCATGGCGGCGTGGAACGGAGATCACCTCGTACAACTGGCGCATGGCGGCCACGCTGTCGCGCAGCGCCGCCTGCTGATCGGCCAGTTGCTGGTTGGTGGCCTCGGCCTGTTCCCTGGCCTTGGCGCAGGACTGGGCCAGCTTCAGGTTTTCCGTGGCCAGCCGCAGCGAACGAGCGAGCGTCCGGTGGAATCGCTGGGCGGTCGCCAGCCCCACCAGAAGGTAAAGCATGCCGGCGGCGCCCATGGCGGCATGCGTTGGATCGTCGCGCAGCAGTAGCCAGAGCACCGGCGGCAGCCCGAGGGGCAGGGCGTAAGCGACGTAAGCACGCAGGATCGAACTCATGGTGAACACGCCGCCCATGAGCATGCCGCCCAGGATCAGGGCGATGAAGGCGTCGTGGACCCGCGATGGCGAAAAGGCCAGCAGGACGACACAGCCGCCCCAGCAGACGCCACTGGCGGCGCAGGCCCATGTGTAGCGGGTAGTCCAGCGTTCGGCGGCGGGGTCCGGAACGGCGCGGCGCCGAAAAGCCACGATCAGGGCCAGCCGAATCAGGACGGTGATCTTCAGCGCCAGCAGCCACCCGAGCAGGACCGCCCACGGCAGGGCGTTCCACAGCGTCAACACCAGCAGTGGAGCGATGAGCAGACTGGCCATGATTCCCAACGGAGCCTGCGCGTACAGCAGTTCGACCTGCTCGTCGCGGAGGTCGCGCGGGCGCCGATCAGCGGCGAGATCGGGGCACACGGCGATTTCCGCGAGTGAGAGCGGGGGGCGGCTCCGGGCGGGGGGCGGTTCGAGCCTCCAACGCGGGATGGTCGGGCGCGACCGTGAATTCTCCTTCGATGACGGTGGGAGCGGCGCGTTGCGCCTGTCGCGCCAGCCGGCGCAGCCGCCACCATAGCCAGCCGGCGAACCCCAGACCCGCCACCACCAGAACGGTGAACAGCAGAGAGGCAATGGCGAAACCGGCCACGACCGCCACGGTGGACGTCAAGACCAGCCCCAGACGGCCCAGCAGGGAGGTTGTGGGAAGGGGTGACGGCTTCACGGACGGGCGATCCAGAACCACCAGACGATCAGGCCGATCAAGCCCAGTCCAGCAAGGTTGACGAGCAGGGCGGTCATTGAGAATTTCCTCGTCGTTTACTCTCTCCGCTGTCCCTGAAAGGGGGCGATCAGGGGTGAGGAGGCTGAAAACCTCGCAGCCGGTTGGCGTTGCTGACGACGGTGAAGGACGACAGGGCCATGGCGGCGCCGGCCAGCATGGGGTCGAGCAACAACCCGGTCACCGGGTAGAGCGCGCCCGCCGCCAGCGGAATTCCCAGGATATTATAAAGGAAAGCGCCAACCAAATTCTGCCGAATGTTGCCCAGGGTGGCGCGGGAAATGGCGATGGCGTCGGCGACGCCATGCAGGGAGCCGCGCGCCAGGGTGATGCCGGCGCTTTCGATGGCGATGTCGGTTCCACCGCCCATGGCCAGACCGATATCGGCCAGGGCCAGGGCCGGCGCGTCGTTGATCCCGTCCCCGACCATGCCGACCACCGCGCCCTCGGCTTGCAGCTTGGCGACGATGTCGGCCTTGGCGGTGGGCAGCGCCTCGGCGAACACGGCCTCGATGCCCACCTGGGCGGCGATTGCTCGGGCGGTGGCGGCGTGGTCGCCCGTCAGCAGCGCCACACGCAAGCCCAACCCGCGCAGACGCGCGATGGCGGCGGCCGAATCCGGCTTGGGTGGATCGGCGATGGCCAGCAGGCCGGCGGGCCGACCATCGACCGCCACGAACACCGGCGTCCGGCCCTGGGCGGCCCAGCGCTCCGCCTCGGCACGCAGTGGCGCGGCGTCGATCCCTTGCTCCTCCAGCAGGCGATGATTGCCGACCAGCAACGCCCGGCCGGCCACCCTGCCACGGGTTCCCTGGCCGGCGACGGCTTCGAACCGCTCCGCCGGGGGAACGGCCAGGTCCCGCTCGCGGGCGGCGTTCACGATGGCCTGGGCCAGCGGATGCTCGGAACCGGCTTCCAGTCCGGCCGCCAGCCGAAACACCTCCGTTTCCTCGAATTCCGGCGCGGTCGCCACGGCGGTCACGGTGGGCCGGCCGGTGGTGACGGTGCCGGTCTTGTCCAGCACGATGGTCGTCAATTGGCCGGCCCGTTGCAGCGCCGCGCCGTCGCGGATCAGGATGCCGTGTTCGGCGGCCTTGCCGACCCCGACCATGATCGAGATCGGGGTGGCCAACCCCAGCGCGCAGGGACAGGCGATGATCAGCACGGTCAGCGCCGTGACCAGCATGTAGCCCGCCCGCGGTTCGGGGCCGAAGTTGAACCAGGTCAGTGCGGTCAGCACCGCCACGATCAGTACCGAGGGCACGAACACGGCAGCCACCCGGTCGGCCAGCCGGCCAATCGGTGGCTTGCTGTTTTGGGCCTGGCGCACGCTGGCGATGATGTGGGCCAGCACCGTGTCGGCCCCGACCCGGGTGGCGCGAAATACGAAGCCGCCCCCCTGGTTCACCGCGCCGCCGGTGACCGAATCGCCGACGCGTTTGGGCACCGGCAGCGGTTCGCCGGTGAGCATGGCCTCGTCGACGGTGGACTGACCGGCGACCAGTTCGCCGTCCACCGGAATCCTCTCGCCCGGCCGCACCCGGATCAGGGCGCCGACGCCGAGAGTGGCGATGGGAACGTCGCGCTCCTGGTCGCCCTCGATCAGTCGGGCGGTTTTCGGTTGCAGACCGAGCAGGCGGCGGATGGCGGCGGAGGTCTTGCCGCGCGCCCGGCTTTCCAAAGCGGAGCCGAGATTGACCAGGGCAATGATGGTGACCGCCGCCTCGAAATAGGCATGGTGGGCCAGACTGGGCACGCTGGCGGGGAACAGGGCCACCAGCATGGAATAGAACCAGGCGGAGCCCGTCCCCAGGGCGATCAGGGTGTCCATGTTGGCGTTGCGGTGGCGGAACTGGCGCCAGGCCCCGGCGAAGAAGTGGCCGCCGCTGTGAACCATCACCGCCAGAGTCAGCAGGCCGGCGGCAGTCCAGAAGGTCTGGCCGGCGGGCGTGGCCAGCACCGGCAGCCAGCCGGCCATTTCTCCCACCATCAGCGGCGTGGCCAGCACGCCGGCGACGACCGTATTGCGAATCAGCCGTCGGTAGTGCGCCTGCTCGGCGGCTTCGCGCTCGGCTTCGGCGCTGGCTTCGTCGCGCAGCTCGACGGCATCGTAGCCGGCGGCCCGCACCGCCTGAACCAGCGTCGCCACGGGCGCGCTTCCCATGACCTGGGCGGTGCGATCGGCGAAATTGACGCGAGCCTCGGCCACGCCGGGCGCGGCGCGCAGGGCGGTTTCCACGGCGGCGACGCAACCGGCGCAACTCATGCCGGTGATCGCCAGCAGATAGTGAGAGGGAGACGGGGTGGTCATCGGCAGGCTCAGGGCAGCGGGGCATGGGGTTTGGGAAGAGGATTGTAGGATCGACACCTGGAAACCCGGCGTGTTCGGCGGATGGGTTGCGGCGAATCCCGATTGGGGTGGGCATGTTCAAGTTCACCGGGCGTGGCAAGGCGAGTGGGTGGGCTGCTCGCCTTGCCGACTTGTTCGGTTGGTTTTGCCGCCGCGCGCTTGAGAATTGCTACAATTCGTCAACCACTTCGCCGCCGATCGAGGAAGACTCCATGCCCCAAGCCAATCCCCTGCGCCTCCTGAACGCCGCCGGTCAGAGCGTCTGGTACGACAATATCCAGCGTTCCATGCTGAGTTCCGGGATGCTGGCGCGGTTGATCGCCGAGGACGACCTGCGCGGCATCACCTCCAATCCCACCATCTTCGAGAAAGCCATCGCCGGCAGCGGCGACTACGACGAGGCGTTGCGCCGCGAACTCCAGCGCGACCCCCGACAACCCAGCCGCGACCTGTTCTTCACCCTGGCCATCGAGGATATCCACGCCGCCGCCGAGGCCCTGCGCCCGACCCATGACGCGACGGATGGCGTGGATGGCATGGTCAGCCTGGAAGTGTCGCCCGATCTGGCCCACGACGTGGACGGCACGGTGCGGGAAGCGCGCGAGCTGTTCGCCCGGCTGGCGCTGCCCAACATCATGATCAAGGTGCCGGGCACGGCGCTTGGCCTGGGCGCGGTCGAGCGACTGATCGCCGAGGGCGTCAACGTCAACGTGACCTTGCTGTTTTCGGTGGAGCGCTACGTCGCGGTGGCCGAGGCGTACCTGCGCGGCCTGGAACGCCGCCGGGCCCAGAGTCTGCCGCTGGATCGAATCGCCTCGGTCGCCAGTTTCTTCGTCAGCCGGATCGATACGGCGCTCGATCCCGTCCTGGCCGAGCGGCGGCCCGAGCTGCAAGGCAAAATCGCCAACGCCAACGCCAAATGGGCCTATCGGGAATACCGGAAGATTTTCGACGGTCCGCGCTTCGTCGCCTTGCGCGCCGCCGGGGCGCGACCGCAGCGGCTGCTGTGGGCCAGCACCAGCACCAAGAATCCCGCCTATCCCGATCTGCTGTACGTGGACAACCTTATCGGCCCCGACACCGTCAACACGATGCCGCCGGCCACCTACGCCGCCTTCCGCGACCATGGCGCGGTCGCCCCGACCCTGGAGCGGGGCGTGGACGAGGCGCTGGCGCAACTGGCGGCCCTGCCGGACCTGGACATCGACCTGGGCGCCGTCACCGATCAGTTGGAAAACGACGGGGTCAGGGCCTTCGTCCAGTCCTTCGAGAATCTGCTCGCGGCCATCGAAGCCAAGACCCGCGTACTGAGCCTCTGACTTCCTGAAACCGCATCCGCGCTTTCCGTGGATCTTGCCTTCCCCTACCCCGCCCCGGAACCGACCGCCCATGGCGAAAAAAATCCATTACCACATCACCGTCGCCGCGCAGGCCTTTTTTTTGGAGGAGCAATCCAACCCGGATCGGGACCGTTACGTGTTCGCCTACACGGTCCAGGTTCTGAACCAGGGCAACATCGCCGCCAAGCTGCTTAGCCGCCACTGGATCATCACCGACGCCAACGGCAAGGTCGAGGAAGTGCGCGGTGACGGCGTGGTCGGCGAACAGCCCTATCTGCGGCCGGGCGAGGGCTTCCAGTACACCAGCGGCGCGATTCTGGAAACGGCGGTCGGCAGCATGAAGGGCAGCTATCAGATGCTGGCCGACGATGGGGTGACCTTCGACGCCGACATTCCCTCCTTTGTGTTGTCGATTCCCCGCACCCTGCACTGAGAGGTTGTCCAAAAGCCGTTCTCTCAAAATCAAAGCCTGATTGATGTTAGGAGCCCGCTGGCGGGCGCTTGGGCGGATCATCGCCGGCAAGCCGGCTCCCACCATCAATCGCTAATTTTGAGACCGCTTCTTTAGACCTGGCAGCGCGAGCGCCGGAAGCCCAGCAGCCCCAGCAGGGCCGAGAGCAGCAACAGACCCCAAGTGGACAGCGTGGGAATCCCCGGCGCGCCGTCTCCAGCGCCGGGCGCGCCGGGACCGCCCTGGTCCACGATGGAACCGTTGGCGGCGAGATCGTCATCCCCCAGACCGCCGTCGGTGATGGTGAAAGTGGCGGTGTTGCCAGCAATGCTGGCGGGCAGGATGTACCAGTGGGGCACGGGATTGTCCGCGGTGGGGCCGTATTTCCAGTCGTCCCGTCGCTGACCGTGACATTGCCGGTGGGTCCTCCCCCATTCACAACCTGGATGGTGGCGTTGGCCGCCGTGACGGTCACCGCCGCCACGGTGAAATTCACCGCCACCGTCTGCCCGACCGCCGAGGGATCGGGCGTGTCGCTGGTGATCGTGGTGGTCGTGTTGGCTTTGTTAACGGTGTGATTCTCATTGGCGGACACGCTGCCGTTGAAATTGCTGTCGCCCGCGTAAGTCGCGGTCAGCGTCTTGGTTCCGGCGCTGGTGAAGGTGAGGTTGCATGTTCCCGCCGCGACCGTGCCGGTGCAACTCGCCGCCCCATCGCTCACCGTCACCGTGCCGGTCGGAGTGCCGGCGCCAGCGGTCACACTGTAGTTCACCGTCACTACCTGCCCCACCGCCGAGGGATCGGGCGTGTCGCTGCTGATCGTGGTGGTCGTATTGTCCATAAAGGTGGCGGTCACCGTGCGGTCGCCCGCGCTGCTCACGGTGCATTCGGCGCCGCTGGCGCTGGGGCAGTTGGTCCAACTGGCGAAGGTGGAGTTGGCGTCAGGGGTGGCGGTGAGGACGACCTGTCCCGCCGTGTACATCTCATTGGCGAAGCTGCCCTTGCAGAAATTGCCGCAATCCACACCGGGCAGGTTGCTGCTCACCGCGCCGCCGCCACCGCCGGCCTTGGTCACAGAGAGCAAAGCATACTGTCCGCCGCGCACCAACCGCACGGCGAGGAGGAAGCTGCCCCCGCCGTTGACGGCGCTGGCGTTGCCATGGGCGAAGTACACGTACCACGCGCCGTCAGCAGAGGGGACATACGGCGACGCCGACCAGAAATCAATCGCTGGCGTATTGGGGAAAACCGTGGCGTTGATCGCCGGATTCCAGTTGCGCTGTTCGACAATGGAACTCAGCTCTTTGTGATTCGGCAACCGCCAGTCGTTGAAACCGGCGAAGCCATCGTTCGCCGGCCCTCGTTGCAGGGCCTGGGACCAGGTGTAGCCGAGGGTTGCCCCCGTGCAGGCGCCGCTGCTCCAGGTTTGTCCCTCGGCGCACCGTTTCCAGGTCAGGCCGGTTTTCTGGTGATAGGCGGTGCCGTTGTCGTTCAGGGTGAAATCGCTGGTGGGGGTGGTGGCCGGGACCAGCGGATTCTCGGCGGCCCACACCGTGGCGGCGGGCCAGATCAGTAACGCTGGCGCTCCCAGGAGGGCCAGACGGCAAAGGGTCGTGATCTTCATCAGGTGACTCCGGTGTAGTCGAAGGAGAGCTGGCCCGAACGAGGGGGTCGGGTCGAGGTTGGGGGTTTCGGATGGGGGGTTCGGGGTTGGTGATTCGGGACGCGGCTGGCCGCCAGATCAGCCGTAATACCAATTCTGAATAGGTTTTCGTCATTCCCGCGAATGCGGGAATCCAGG
>CALGOO010000140.1 GCA_937960715.1 uncultured Candidatus Competibacteraceae bacterium | reverse complement strand
GCTTGCAGCACCTCAACCCACAATTTCAACCTCCTGTCAATGCGTAAATCCTAATATTGTTGACCACCCGCCGAGATGCCGACCGCCAGGCATTGATCGCAGTGGCCTATCGCAAAGGATTGGGGGAGTTTTACCTTCGTCAACGCGCCCCGAAAGCGGTACATTGTAACCACTTGGACCAAGGTAGTGTATCCTTAAGATGCAACCTTGAGGGATACCGATCATGCGCCCCACGTTCCCCCTGACTCTGACCCTAACTCTGGCGCTTGGCTCGACGACGCAGGCTCAGGTCTACAAATGGACCGACGCCAACGGCCAGGTTCGCTACGGCAGCAAACCTCTCCCGAAGGCCAAGCGGCGCAAACGCTCGACATCCAGGGCCGTGGGATGCGCTTAGCATCGCGAAGCGCATCAATCGCGAACTTACGTCAGCCCGCGCGGGTTAGGGTAAGCGAGAGCGAACCCTAACTTCCAAGTTAGAATCACCTAACGAAAGGTGCATTAATATGCCAACCCAGTTTGAGAAAGTCATTCAACGAGTTTCCACCTTGCCTATCGAAATTCAGGACGAAATAGCTGAGCAGTGGTTGGAAGATATTGAAAATGAGTTAAACTGGCAAAAAACTCTCCAACAACCGCAAGACAAGTTGTCAGAACTGGCACGGGAAGCCTTGCGTCAATCGGGACGGGGAGAAACGCTGGCAAAGGGTTTCGATGAAATCTGAACTGACCCCGGAGTTTTTGGAAGGATTCCGAAATCTGCCAGAACGGGTCAAGAAAACCGCTAGAAAAAACTACCGGTTGTGGAAGCAGAACCCGCGCCATCCCAGTGTGGAATTCAAAAAGCTGAACACTTCCATCCCAATTTATGCAGTGCGAGCCGGTATTGGTTGGCGAGCGGTAGGAACTATGAAAGACTCGGACACTATCGTGTGGTTCTGGATCGGTTCACACAGCGAGTATGACAAGCTATTAAAAAATCTGTGATAGTGTATCCTTAAGAGACAACCACGAGGGATACCGATCATGCGCCCCGCCCTTTCCCTGACCGTGACTCTGACCCTGGCGCTCGGCTCGATGGCGCAGGCCCAAGTCTACAAATGGACCGACGCCAACGGCCAGGTTCACTACGACAGCAAACCGCCGCCCGAAGGACAGGCAACGCAAACGCTCGACATCCCGTCGCAACCCACGCCGGCCGGCGGCGCGGACAATACCCAGAGCATGCAGCGCGCCACTCGGCAACTGCGCGAGCTGCGGGCCACCAGTCGGGGCGTTTCGGTCGAGGAGCTTGAGCGACCAGCGCCCCGGAAAAAACGCGGTGAATCCCGCGAACCGGTCTATATCGGCTACGAGGATCGCGCCCGGATCGACAATCTCAACAGCGATATCCGGCGGCTCTCGTCCTCGACCATCGGCAGCGCCAGCAGTCGCGCCCAAGGAATCCGCGCCGCCAAGGATGAACTGCGGCAAATCTATCGAAAATACGGCATCAAGCCCTGAGGGTCGGGCAGGCGCCCAGGAAACGACAAGGGGCGGAGCCACGGCGGGCTCCGCCCCTTGTCCATGCGCCGCACAGTCCGGCTATAGCGCACCGGGACCGATTTCGCCGGTGCGAATCCGGATCGCGCGCTCCAGATCGTAGATGAAGATCTTGCCGTCGCCGATCTTGCCGGTGTTGGCGGTGGAGCGGATCGCTTCCACCACCTTGTCCACCAGGCCGTCGTCCACGGCGATTTCCAGCTTGACCTTCGGCAAGAAGTCCACCACGTACTCGGCGCCGCGATACAGTTCGGTATGCCCCTTTTGGCGCCCGAAACCCTTGACCTCGGTCACGGTGATGCCCTGTACGCCGATTCCCGACAGCGCTTCTCGCACGTCGTCCAGCTTGAACGGTTTGATGATTGCAGCAATCAGTTTCATGGATGCCCTCCCGCATTCGCCTGATCCAGGACCAGGCCGGAATATAACCGAAATCCGTGACCTTGCGCGATGCCGGGCGGACTTCGGCGTCCCGCGCGCTCCACTGTCCGCCAGCGATCGTTACAGGTTGTAGCCGCGCTCGTCGTGCAGCGCGATGTCCAGACCTTCGGTTTCCTGCTCCTCGGTCACCCGCAAACCGATCACCACGTCCACGATCTTCAGAATCGCGAAGCTCAGGATACCGGAATACACGATGGTGAACAGCGCGCCCTTGGTTTGAATCCACAACTGAGCGCCGATGGATACGCCTTCGGCAAGCCCTTTGCCGCCCAAGGCGACATCGGCGCACAGGCCGGTCAGAATCGCGCCGACGATCCCGCCCACCGCATGGACGCCGAACACGTCGAGCGAATCGTCGTAACCCAGCGCCCGCTTGAGTTTGGTGGACGCCAGGAAACAGATGACGCCGGACGCCAAGCCGATCAACAGCGCGCCCATCGGACCGGCGGTGCCCGAAGCCGGCGTGATCGCCACCAGCCCCGCCACCGCGCCGGAGGCGATGCCCAGCGCGCTCGGCTTACCGTGGGTCAGCCACTCCGCGAACATCCAGCTCAGCGCCGCCATGGCCGTGGCGACCTGGGTGACCAGCATGGCCATGCCGGCGCTGCCGTCGGCCGCCACCGCGCTGCCGGCGTTGAATCCGAACCAGCCGACCCACAGCATCGAGGCGCCCATGAGGGTGAAGTTGAGGTTGTGCGGCGGCATGGCGGTCGTCGGATAGCCCTTGCGTTTGCCGAGCACCAGGCAGGCCACCAGACCGGCAATACCGGCGTTGATATGCACCACCGTGCCGCCGGCGAAGTCGAGCACGCCCCAATCCCACATCAACGCGCCGTCGCCGCTCCACACCATGTGGGCGACGGGAGCGTAAACCAGCGTAAACCAGAGCGCCATGAAAACCAGCAGCGCGGAGAATTTCATCCGTTCGGCAAAGGCGCCGACGATCAGCGCCGGGGTGATGATGGCAAAAGTCATCTGGAAGGTCGCGAACACCGTCTCCGGGATGGCCAGGGTCAAGCTATCGCGACCGACCCCACTCAGGAACGCCTTGCCGAGACCTCCGATAAAGGTGTACAGATTGACGGTCTCCTTGTCCATGCCGGTCGTGTCGAACGCCAGGCTATAACCATAGATCGTCCACAACACGGTCATCAGCGCGGTGATGGCAAAACATTGCATCATCACCGACAGCACGTTCTTGGCGCGCACCATGCCGGCATAGAACAGCGACAGGCCGGGAATGGTCATGAACAGCACCAGCGCGGTCGAAGTCAGCATCCAGGCGGTGTCGCCCGAATTCAGGGTCGGTTTCGCCGCTTCCTCGGCCAACGCCAGCGTGGGAGCCAGCATCCCCAGCCCCGCCAGCACTCCACCCAGTCTTGCCGCTTGCGTCGTTCTACTCATCGGTGAAATTCTCCAAGGTTTCGGATACAACATGATTGAAGGGTCGAGCAGGTCCCGGTCACAGCGCGTCCGGCCCGGACTCGCCGGTGCGAATACGAATGGCGTCTTCCAGGTCATGCACGAAGATCTTGCCGTCGCCGACCTTGCCGGTATTGGCGGCGCGCGTGATCGCTTCGATGACCCGCTCCACCAGTTCGTCGCCCACGCCGATCTCAACCTTGATCTTGGGCAGGAAATCCACGACGTACTCCGCGCCTCGATACAACTCGGTGTGGCCTTTTTGGCGGCCGAAGCCCTTGACCTCGGTGACGGTGATGCCTTGGGCGCCCACCTCCGAAAGTGCTTCTCGAACATCGTCCAGTTTGAACGGCTTGATGACCGCGGTAATCAGTTTCATGGGGTCCAGATCTCCTGTGGCTTGCTGCCCCGGGGGGCGCGACTCATGGTTTGGGTACGTTGGTGGTCTCGTGGCGCCAGCGCCGCCCTTTGCTTGGCCAGTGATTTGCACATCGCGTGCCACCAATAATAATTTATTTAAAAACAGTTAATTAATGAGGTTTTGCTTCTTCAGGAAACAGCGAATTTGGTTTCGACTCAAAGCTACGCCTGAGCATTTGCACTTTTTTGGTGCGATATGGACGCGCGCAAAATGGCAAAATCCCGTTAAACTTAATGTAAGCGTTCAGGCACCTCCCCCC
>CALGOO010000139.1 GCA_937960715.1 uncultured Candidatus Competibacteraceae bacterium | reverse complement strand
GCCCTGCTCCGTTCCCAACAACAGCACATCCGCCGGTCGCAACGCGAACAACCCTACCGTGACGACGCCGGCGATATTGTTCAGTTCCGCTTCCATTTTCGCCGGCTCCAACATTTGCAAGTTATGGACATCCAGGATCAGGTTACCGTTATCGGTGACGACGTTCTCCCGCAGCACCGGCTGGCCACCGCGCTTGAGCAACTCGCGCCCCACGTAGCTGCGGGCCATGGGAATCACTTCTATCGGTAGCGGAAACGTTCCGAGCATATCCACTCGCTTCGATTGATCGGCGATGCAAATGAATAGTTCGCTGGCGGCGGCGATAATCTTCTCGCGGGTCAGCGCCCCGCCACCCCCCTTGATCATTTGCAATTGACGGTTCACTTCGTCGGCGCCGTCCACGTACAGCGGCAACGGGCCGGCGGCGTTCAAATCCAGCACTGGAATCTTGCAGGCCTTCAACCGCCGCGTGGTTGCCTCGGAACTCGACACCACGCCGTCGAGTCGGTGCTTGATGCGCGCCAGGGCGTCAATAAAATAGCCGACCGTCGAACCCGTGCCGACCCCCAAGACCGTATTGTCTTCGATATACTTCAATGCCACCTCGGCGGCATGCTTTTTCATGTTTTCGGTGGACATGGACAGTTCTCCCCTGAATTCCGATTGATCATCATGCACGACTACATCAAAAAAATTCTGACCGCCCGCGTCTACGATGTCGCCATCGAGTCGCCGCTGGAAGTCATGAACCGGCTCTCACGGCGGTTGAACAACCGGGTGCTGCTCAAACGCGAAGACTTGCAACCGGTGTTCTCATTCAAGCTGCGCGGCGCCTACAACAAGATCGCCGGGTTATCGCGCGAGGCTCTTGAAAAAGGCATCCTCTGCGCCTCGGCTGGCAACCACGCCCAGGGCGTGGCGCTGGCCGCCCAAAAACTCGGCGCCAGGGCCACCATCGTCATGCCCCGCACCACCCCCGCCATCAAAGTGCAGGCGGTGCGCGACCGAGGTGGCCGGATCGTGCTGTTCGGCGATACCTATGATGAAGCCTACCAGCACGCCCGCCAGTTGGAAGCGGAAAAAGGCCTGGTCTTCATTCACCCCTACGACGACCCGGACGTGATCGCCGGCCAGGGCACCATTGGCATGGAGATCCTGCGCCAGCATCCCGATCCCATCGAAGCGGTCTTCATCGCGGTCGGCGGCGGCGGCCTGATCGCCGGGGTCGCGGCCTTCGTCAAGTTCCTGCGGCCCGATATCAAGATCATCGGGGTGGAGCCGGACGATGCCGCCTCCATGCATGAAGCCCTCAAGCAAGGCCATCGGGTGACCCTCGATCAAGTGGGTCTCTTCGCCGACGGCGTGGCGGTGCGGCAGGTGGGTGAGGAAACCTTTCGGCTGGCGCGGGAGCTGGTGGACGACATCATCACGGTCTCCACCGATGAAATCTGCGCCGCCACCAAGGATATTTTCGACGATACTCGCTCCATCGCCGAACCGGCCGGCGCGCTGGGAACCGCCGGCCTGAAAAGATACGTGGAACGGACCGGCATCGCCAACGCGAATCTGATCGCAGTCCATTGCGGCGCCAACCTCAATTTCGACCGCCTGCGCCACATCGCCGAACGGGCCGAATTGGGCGAGCGGCGCGAGGCGCTACTGGCGGCAACCATCCCGGAGCAGCCCGGCAGTTTTCGCAAGTTCTGCCAGGTCATCGGCCGGCGCTCCATCACCGAATTCAATTATCGCTATGCCGATTCCCGCCAGGCCCAGGTGTTCGTCGGCGTGCAACTGACCGAGGGTGAGGAAGAAAAAAATCGAATCATCACCGCCTTGCGCGAGCACGGTTATCCCGTGCTCGACATGAGCGACAACGAAATGGCCAAGCTGCATGTGCGCTATATGGTGGGTGGCCATGCGCCCGGCATTCGCGACGAAATCCTTTACCGTTTCCAGTTTCCCGAACGGCCCGGCGCGCTGCTGAAATTCCTGAATGGGATGGCGCACGGCTGGAACATCAGCCTGTTTCACTACCGCAATCACGGTTCCGACTACGGCCGGGTGCTGGTCGGCATTCAGGTGCCGGAAGCGGAACGGCCGCGGTTCGTCCGGTACATCCGCGAACTGGGCTATCCTTGGCGCGACGAGACCCAGAATCCGGCTTATCGGATGTTTTTGGATGGACACCGCTAAGTGGCGGAGACGGTTTCACATCCCCTTGGGCACTGGTGGAAGAGAGGACTTGGGCGCAAGGGTCAAATCTTTGGCGGTGGAAAACACGGACAGCGCCGCTTCCGTAACCGCCGCGTCCAGCGGCACGTCCCAGGCTTGCCGAATCAGGGCGACGACCCGCTGAAACTCGTAACCCAGCCCTAGCAGCACGGGTCGGCGCCCCCGGCCCGGATCGCGCAAGAACGCGAAGGCGCGGTCGTAATAGCCCCCGCCCATGCCCAGGCGGGTTCCCGTCGGGTCGAAGGCCACCAGCGGCGTCAGCACGACATCCAAACACGACGGTTCCAGCCATTCCGCTGGCGGTATCCCTGGTTCGGGGATATTAAACCGATTGCGGCGCAAGGGGACGCCAGGCCGGTACGGCGCAAAGCGGAGCGAACAGCCGCCGTCCAGCACCGGCAGATAAACCGACCGACCGACGGCCCAGGCGCGCTCCAGCAGTGGCGCGGGGTCCAGTTCGCCGTCGCAAGCCCAGTAACCAGCCACCCGGATCGCGCCGATCCACACCGGCCACGCCTCCAGCCGGTGGGCCACGGTCAATGCCGCCTGGCATCGCTCGGCGGGGGACAAGGCGCGGCGCAGGACACGCAACCGTTGGCGCAGCTCGCGCGGTTCGTCGATCATGAAGCGGCAAAAAGAGCGACGCTGGGGCGTCGCCTGAGTTGCAGGGAGGGGGCGCTCTCCGCCTGTGCCGTTTTGAGCCGTTACCCTTGAACCATGGGGTTCAAGTGGGGAACAGAGCGGCGCATCAGGCTTTCCGCGGCAAGGCGGACATGCACACTTGCGTCGACAACCGCACACCCTGGGTCAGATTAATTAGGATCAAGGGGTTATCCGGCCCATTACTCGAACACCGCAGCGAGCGCCCGAACTTAAGATCAAGCCCTGCTGGTATTATACCTCACCTAAGGTTAATTGACTTAGGGCTGTGTCGACTTTCCGCGATAAATCCCGCAGGCGGCGATTCAGGAGGGCTTCCATGTCAGTGGCCTGTCGTTGCTGTCGCAACAATTCGTGACTGAGGTTCAGCGCGGCCATCATCGCGACCGACTCCAAAGCCAGGGACTTGCCGCTGTGATCACGAATCTCTCGCATCTTCCGGTCGAGATGGTGAGCCGCCTCCAGCAGTTCTTCCCGCTCGGCGGGCGAACAGGCGAAGCGGTAATCACAACCGGCCAGATGCACGGCCACACTGATGCTTTTCTGGCTCACAGGTCTTGTCCCAACCCTTTCAGTCGCACGATCATGGTGTCGATCCGAGCGCGCAGTTGTTCATTTTTTCCGCGCAGGGCATCGCGTTCGGCCTGAAGCGTGGCGGTCTCCTCGCGCAGGGATCGGTTTTCCCGCGCCAGGCGCTCGCACCATCCCGCCAACTGATCCACCCGCTCGACGAGAATGATCAAGTTGGTTTCGACGGTTTCGGCGGTTTCGACGGTTTCGACGGTTTCGGCCATCTCGTCGAAATTGCCCGCCCCGGTCAGCGATTCGTTTTCAGCAAAATTTTCATCTTCCATGTTAATTACTATAGAGCGGCCGTTCCGCCTTGGTCAATTTCAACCGCCCCTTTTAACCGTAATTTCGGAGTTCGGGCGCGGAATGCTACGATGGTTGCGCGTCGCGCCGTCCGGGCGCTGGAGTTCACCCATGGCCACCGCTCATTTACCCCTGTTCGAACGCCTGTCTCGCCTGCTCAACCCACTCGATCCCGCGGAACTGCACGGCCTGCTGTGTGGGCTCCTTTGCGCTGATCCCGCCCTCGATCGCGATCACTGGCTTGCCCTGGCGCGCGAGGAACTGGCCGATGGCGTGGAACTGACCGAGCCGGTTCGCGACCTCCTTTCCAAGCTGCTTGAATTTGGCGTCGCCCAACTGAACGCCGACGACGGCTCCGTGACTCCGCTGCTGCCCGACGACGACGCGCCCCTGCGCCAGCGCACCGACGCGCTCGGCGCCTGGTGCCACGGTTTGCTGTACGGACTGGGGCTGGGTCAAGCCGACCGACGCGGCCAGTTGTCGGCGGAGAGCCGGGAATTCCTGCGCGACGCCACGGAAATCGCCCAGGTCGGCTTCGAAACCGACGCGGCCAGCGCAGCCGATGAAGCCGCCTACGCCGAGGTGGTCGAATACCTGCGGGTCGGATTGCTGATGATCCTGGAGGATCTGCGCCATTGCCCCCCGCCGCCGCGCCTGCACTGAACCGGAATCCATCGATGCTCGCCCGCGCCATCCCCGCCACCGTGTTCGCCCGTCGTCGTCGCGCCCTGCTGGAGCGCATGGGACCGGGTTCGATCGCCCTGCTGCCCGCCGCGCCATCCACGCCCCGCAACCGCGATGTCCACCACCCCTTCCGCCAGGACAGTGATTTTTATTATCTGACCGGCTTTCCCGAACCAGAGGCCATTGCCGTGCTCGCACCCGGTGGCGAGCACGAATTCCTGTTGTTTTGCCGCGAGCGTGATCCCCAGATGGAAATTTGGCATGGTCGCCGCGCTGGCCCGCAAGGCGCAAGGGATCGCTACGGAGCGGACCACGCCCATCCCATCGCCGAGATCGACCGGTGGCTGCCGCCGCTGCTGGAAAATCGCGAGCGGGTGTTCCACGCCATCGGCTACAACCCGGATTTCGACCGGCGGGTGATGGACTGGATCAACCAGGTGCGCGGCAAGGCCCGGACCGGGGTGCGGGCACCGGTGACGTTCGTCGCCCTGGAACACCTGCTGCACGCCATGCGCCTGCGCAAGGAACCGGAGGAAATCGCGGTGATGCGCGAGTCCGCTCGAATCGCCGCCGAAGCGCATCAGCGGGCGATGCGCGTCTGCCGACCCGGAATGATGGAATACGAACTCGAAGCGGAAATCTTGCATACCTTCATTCGCAATGGGGCCGGCTGGGCCTATCCCTCCATCGTCGGTGGTGGCGACAACAGTTGCATCCTGCACTACACCGAGAACAACGCCCCGCTGCGCGACGGCGACATCGTCCTGATCGACGCCGGGGCCGAAGTGGACGGCTACGCCTCCGACATCACCCGCGGCTTCCCGGTCAATGGCCGCTTCTCCGGCGAGCAGCGCGCCATCCACGAACTGGTGCTGGCCGCGCAGAAAGCCGCTATCGCTAAAGTTCTACCTGGTTGCCACTTCAACGAACCGCACGACGCGGCGGTGCGCACCCTGACCGAAGGACTGGTGGCGCTTGGTCTGCTTCAAGGCGACGTCGAGGAGCTGATCCAGGCGGAACGGCACAAACCGTTCTACATGCATCGCACCGGCCATTGGTTGGGCATGGACGTTCACGACGTGGGCGATTACAAGACCGGCGACGACTGGCGACTGTTCGAACCGGGCATGGTCACCACCATCGAACCCGGCCTGTACATCCCCGCCGGCGGCAAGATTCTGGACGCCCATTGGGCGCGGCTGGGAGTTCATCTGGAAACCGAACTGGACGAACGCTGGCAGCGGATCGGCGTCCGCATCGAGGACGACGTGCTGGTCACCACCGAAAGCAACGAGGTGTTGACCGCCGCCGCCCCCAAGGAGATCGCCGACATCGAGGCGCTGATGCGGGAAGGACGATGACGCCAAGCAATTACGATCTGCTCATCATCGGCGGCGGCCTGGTCGGCGCCAGCCTGGCTTGCGCCCTGAGTGGCCAGGATTTGCGCATCGGCCTGGTCGAGGCCGCACCGCTGACCGTCAGCCAGCATCCCGGCTACGACGACCGCACCCTGGCCCTGGCGCAGGGAACCCGGCGCATTTTCCAGACCCTGGGTCTGTGGGGCGCGCTGGCGGCGACCGCCACGCCAATCCACCGAATTCACATTTCCGAACGCGGCGGCCCCGGCTTTGCCCATCTGGACAGTGGCGAGGAAGGGGTGGATGCGCTGGGCTACGTGGTCGAGGCCCGCATAATCGGCGCGGCCCTGCTGGCGCAATTGCCGACCCTGCCCGATGTCGATCTGTTGTGCCCGGCCCAACTGGAAACCGTCACCGTGGAACCGGAGGCTGCTTGCGCCACCGTCCGTTTTAGCGACGAACGGACTGTCGAACTCCGCGCCCGGCTGCTGGCCGCCGCCGACGGCGCGAACTCGCCGGTGCGTGAGCAGCTCGGCATCACCGCCCTGCGCTGGGACTACGGTCAGCGGGCGGTCATCGCCAACGTCACGCCGACCCTGGCCCACGGCAACGTCGCCTACGAGCGTTTCACCGCCGATGGCCCGGTGGCGTTCCTGCCCATGAGCGAAAATCGCTGCGCGGTGGTCTGCACGGTGAACGAGGCCGAGGTTCCCGCGGTCATGGACCTGGACGACGCCGGCTTTCTGGCCCTGCTGAACGAGCGGTTCGGCGACCGGCTCGGGCCGTTGTCGCGGGTGGGCCGCCGACAAGCGTATCCACTGTTTCTGCTGAAATCCCGCGAACATGCCCGCGCCCGCGTGGCCGTCATCGGCAACGCCGCCCATACCCTGCATCCCATCGCTGGCCAGGGTTTCAATCTCGGTATCCGCGATGTGACGGCGCTGGCCGAGGTGATCGCCGACGCCCGACGGACGGAACAGGACATCGGCGACATCCGCGTGTTGAACCGTTACGCCGACTGGCGGCGTTGGGATCAGCGGCGAACGATCGCGTTCACCGACGCCCTGAACCGGCTGTTCGCCAATCCGCTCTGGCCGGTGCGCGCCGCCCGCAATCTGGGACTGCTGACCTTCGATCTCTGCCCGCCGTTCAAACATCTTTTCGCCCGCCAGATGATGGGCCTGGACGGACGTTTGCCGAAACTGGCGCGAGGGCTGGCGTTATGAAGATGCCTGAGACTGATTACGACCTCATCATCGCCGGCGGCGGCATGGTCGGTTCGGCGCTGGCTTGCGCGCTGGGCGATGCCGATCCGAGGATCGCCCTGCTGGAAGGCGCGCCGCTGGACCGCATTCGTCCGGGCGTGAACCTCGATTCACGGGTGTCCGCCATCAGCCGCGCCTCGCAGCGCATCTTCGCCGCCGTGGGCGCCTGGGACGGCATGACCGCCTGGCGGGTCAGTCCGTTCCGCGACATGCGGGTGTGGGACGCGACCGGCTTTGGGAGCATCCATTTCGATAGCGCCGACATTGGCGAACCCTTGCTGGGGTGGATCATCGAAAATCGAGTGATCCAATACGCCCTGCTGGAACGGGCGCGACAACTGCCGGCGGTCGATTTACTCTGTCCAGCGGCGTTGGCGACCGCCGAGCTGTTACCTGGAAAGGGTTGGCGGGTGCGCCTTGACGACGGGCGCGAATTCACCACCCGACTGCTGGTCGGCGCGGATGGGGCGCAATCCAAGGTCCGGCAACTGGCCGGCCTCCAGACCGGCGGCTGGAGCTACGGCCAGCACGCGGTGGTCGCCAACGTGCGCACCGCCGTGCCCCATCAGGAGACGGCCTGGCAGCGGTTTCTGCCGACCGGGCCGCTGGCGTTCCTGCCGCTGCACGACGGGCGTTGCTCCATTGTCTGGTCCACCACGCCCGAGCAGGCCGATTCGCTGCTGGCCCTGGACGAGCGCGATTTCGGCGCGGCGCTGGCCGAGGCGTTCGACTGGCGGCTGGGCGCCATCGTCGAGGTGGGGCCCAGAACAGCGTTTCCGTTGCGATTGCAACACGCCCACGCCTATGTCCAACCCGGCATCGCCCTGATCGGCGACGCCGCCCATGTCGTGCATCCGCTGGCCGGCCAGGGCGTGAATCTGGGGTTGCTGGACGCGGCGACCCTGGCCGAGGTCGTGTCGGACGCGGTCGCCGCCGGTCAGGATTTTGCCTCGCTCAAGACGCTGCGCCGCTACGAACGCTGGCGCAAGGGCGACAACCTGCTGATGCTGGGAGTGATGGACGGCTTCAAGCGGCTGTTCGGCAACACCCTGCCGCCGGTGCGGTTGCTGCGGAACGTCGGTCTCAACCTGACCGACGCCGCTGGGCCGCTCAAGAACCTGATCGCCCGCCGGGCGATGGGTTTAGCGGGCGATTTGCCGAAGCTGGCGCGAGGCGTGGGCTGAAGTGGCTGAACCGGCCGTTATCGAGGTCGAGAATCTCAGCAAGCACTACGGCCCGGTGCGCGCCGTGGACGGCGTCAGTTTCACCATCGTCCGGGGCGCTACCTGCGCTCTGCTCGGCGGCAACGGCGCTGGCAAGACCACGACCATCGCCATGCTGCTGGGGCTGCTGCTGCCGACCAGCGGCCAAATTCGGATTCTGGGCGAGGACGTGCCGCGCCATCGCCAGCGGGTGTTGCCGCGCATGAATTTCTCCTCGCCCTACGTGGATCTGCCCCAACGGCTGACCGTCGCGGAAAACCTGACCGTCTACGCCCGGCTGTATGGGGTACGCCACGTGCGGGAGCGACTGACGGCGCTGGGACGGGATCTGGATATCGATGCGTTCTTCAAGCGCCCCTACGGCAGCCTGTCCGCCGGCCAGAAAACCCGGGTGGCGCTGGCCAAGGCGTTGCTGAACGAGCCGGAAATCCTGCTGCTGGACGAACCGACCGCCTCGCTCGATCCCGACACCGCCGACCGGATGCGTGGCATTCTGACCGACTACCAGCGCCGTGGCGGCGCGACCCTGTTGCTCGCCTCGCACAACATGAGCGAAGTCGAACGGCTCTGCGATCAGGTCATCATGCTGCGGGCGGGCCGCGTCGTCGCCACCGGTGCTCCGCGCGAACTCATCCATCGCTACGGCCGCAAGGACATGGAAGAAGTGTTTCTCGACATCGCCCGCGGCATCCAGAGCGGCGAGGTGGTGGCGTGAACGCCATTTCCCCCCGGCGCATCGCCGCGCTGGCGCTACGCTATCTCTACCTGCTGCGCGGGTCCTGGATTCGGGTCATCGAACTGGCTTACTGGCCGACCGTGCAGATGATCCTGTGGGGCTTCATCACCCGCTATCTGGCCAGCCACAGCGACGTGTTGACCCAGGCGGCGGGTCTGCTGCTCTCGGGGGTGTTGCTGTGGGACATCCTGTTTCGCAGCCAGTTGGGAGTATCGGTGGTGTTCTTCGAGGAATTGCATTCCCGCAACCTGGGACAACTGTTCATCAGCCCCCTGCAACCCATCGAACTGATCCTGGCGCTGATGACCGTCAGCCTGGCGCGCACCCTGATCGGGGTCGGCTTCGCCGTGGCGCTGGCGATTCCGTTCTACGATTTCAACCTGTTCGCGCTGGGCCCCCCGCTGATCGGCTTTTTCCTCAACCTGCTGCTGATGGGCTGGGCGATCGGCCTGCTGGTCTCGGCGCTGGTGTTGCGCCATGGCATGGGCGCGGAGAGCATCGCCTGGGCGGCGATCTTCGCCCTGGCACCGCTGTGCGGCATTTATTACCCCGTCGCCACCCTGCCCGGCTGGCTGCAACCGCTGGCCTGGGCGCTGCCAGCCAGCCATGTGTTCGAGGGGATGCGGGCGGCGCTGCTGGATCATGCGTTCCGGCTGGATTTGCTACTCTACGCCCTGCTGCTGAACGCCGGCTATCTCGGCCTCGGCATCGGCGTGTTCCTGGCCACCGTCCACAAGGCGCGAGAGCGGGGCTCGCTGCTACAGTCGGGCGAATAACCGGACGAGTGGACTCCAAGCGCAATCAGGGCAAGGAATGCGCATCCTTGTCCGGGGGATTTCGCGGCTCCGCCGACGGGCCACGCCAATGCACCTCCCGTTGCGGGAAGGGTATCTCGATGCCGTTTTCGCGCAGCGCCCGCAAGATACCATTGTGCAAGTCGTGGGTCACCGGCAGGCGGTTGGCCAGGTCCCGCACGAACACCCGCAACTCGAACTCCAGCGCGCTCTCGCCGAACTTGAGGAACAGGACCGCCGGCGCCGGCTCCCTGAGCACCAGAGGGTGACCGGTCGCCACCGCCAACAGCACCGCGTGGACCCGCGCGGGATCGCTGTCGTAACCGACCCCGACCGGAATCACCACCCGGGTGATGGGATCGCTCCGGGCCCAGTTGATCAGCGAACTGGTGATAAAAGTGTTGTTGGGGACGATGATTTCCTTGCGATCCCAGTCGGTGATGGTGGTGGCGCGGATGTTGATGCGCGACACCGTGCCGCTCAACTGATCGAGCGTTACGGTATCACCCACCCGAATCGGCCGCTCCAACAGCAAGATCAAACCGGAAAAGAAATTGCTGAAAATTTCCTTCAATCCAAACCCCAAGCCCAAACCGAGGGCGGCGACCAGCCACTGCACCTGATCCCAACCGATGCCGATGATGTCCAGCGCCACCACCAGCCCAATGGCGGTAATCAGATAGCGGCTGATGGTGATGATGGCGTTACGGTTGCCGGGGTCCACCGCCAACCGCTGCAACACCACCAACTCCAGCGCGCCGGGCAGATTTCGGGCCAGGAAGCCGACCAACACCAACAATGCCCCGGCGACCACGATGCTCCCCAAGGTGATGTCCGTGACTTGCGTGCCCGCGGCGGTGCGCACCACTTGCCGCCAAAGGGTGATTTCGTTGAGGATGGAAAAGGCCGGAATCAGTCCCCCCCAGATTTGCCACAGCCCGAAGCCCAGCCCCAACAGAACGGTCAAGTTCATCAGGCTGCGGGTCTGTTCGCTGATGGTGGTCAGGTCCAGGTCCGGCACATTGAGGATTTCCGGCACGCCCTCCCCGGATGCCGGCGCGGCGTCCTTGCTGGCGCGGGCGGCCAACTGCGCCTCGCGCTTGGCGAGCGCCCGTTGCAGCGCCAGGCGGCGCTGGCTGATGTTCAGCCAGCGCAAGAACAGATTGACCAACAGCACGGCGCCTAGCAGCAACCAGGCTGTCAGCATCATGCGGCCGCGCAATTGCATTGCGGTGTAGTAGTAACCGGCCAATGCCAGCAAAACGATCAATGCATACGTGCCGACGATCAAGGGATACCACAGGTAACGAAACCGCCAGGTCGCGCCGGCGCGACCCGCCGCCAGGCCGGCAAGCAACGATTGGCGCGGGTCCAGCACCCGCCAAAGCACGCCGGTCAGCGCCAGCGAACTGATGGAGAAAGCCAGCCGTCCCAGGGTATCGCCGTACACCGGATCGGCTTGCGTTTCGCAAAGCCCGACGATGATTGGACCCCATGGACCAATCCATAAAAACCAGCCAAGGTGGCGGCGCAGCAGCCGGCACCCCGCCTCGCTCCAGCCAAAATGCGCCATCGCCAATCCCTGGGGACGGCAAAACTGGCGCAGGAAGGTGATATTCACGGTCAGGATCGCGCCGGCGACCAGGCCAAGACCCAGCCCCCGTGAGAAGTCGGCGGCGTTACCGGAGACGAACAACAACCAGGCTAGCCAGGCCAACAGCCAGGGCCAAGGTAGCGCCAGCAACGCGGTGATCACCAAGGCGCGGCCGGTCAGTCCAAAGCGGTCGCGGCGCACGTCGCCGATAGCTTCCACCCCGTCGCTCAGCCGTTTGATCAGCGACCGGCGGTAATACAGCAGCCCCAGAAAAATCAGCGCGCCGAGAACCGCCGATTCCGGCTGATTACGCGCTCCGCGCTCCAGGTTTTGCCCCATCTCCTCCCAGTTGGCCGGCTCAACCAGCCAGTCCACCGCCTGCCCGAGCGCGTGTAGCCATTCGAAGCCGAGCCGTGGACTGCTGCGAATCCACAATAAGTGACGGTCCAGCAGCGTCCCGTACAGTTCGGCCTGGTCGATCAGCTTGCGCTGGGCCTCGTCGAGCGCGACCAATCCGGTGGTGAGATTGGAGTAGCTCCCGCTGAGTTTTTCCAGTAGTTGCTGGCGTTCGACCAGCAAAGGGCGTAGTTCCGCGATGACCGCTTGCCGTTGCGCGTCCGACCATTGCGGGTCGAATTGAGCCGCCAGTTCCTGGAGATTCTCCTCGATGGCCCGAACGCGACGAAGTTGCTCCTCGGTCCGGAACTGCTCCAGACGGGCCTGGATGATGCCTTGCTGGCGTTCGCTGGCATTGCGCTGGTACTGGCGCACGTCGGGCAAGTTGCGCCGTTCTTTCAACAGGATCGGTCCGATGGCGTCGCTGAACCCCGCGATACCGAGTTGCTGCTTGATCCCACGCATTCGATCCGTCAATTGCGTCAAACGTTCGTTGAAGTCGGTCTGGCGGTCGCTGACCTGGTCGCTGTATCGGACGATGTCCTCCAGCCGACGACTGATGGCGGCATTCTCGGTGGCGGCGGCCTGGACCACCGCCGGTTTGGCGGCGGCTTCCTGCCTGGTTTGGTCGGCTTGCTGCACTACCGCGGTCGCCTCGTCGCGGCGGCGCGCGTTCAGCAAGCTTTGCAGTTGCTGTGCTTGGGTCTGGGTCTGCGCGACTTCCCGCGCCGCCACCACCCGCTGGGCGTTCAGCAGGGCGTAACGAACATCGTAGCTCAGTCGCTCCTGCTCCAGCATGGCGATCTGCTGGTTCAGCGCTTGCCGCTGGGTGGTCAGCGCCAACAGTCGCGCATCAGCCAGCAAGGGGGTAGTGACGGCTGGAGCGGCGGCTTGCAGCTTGCTTTCAAGATCGATGGCCTGCTGCTTAAGCGCGATCAATTCGGCGGGAATGTTCTTGGGGCGGGCCTGTTGCGTCACCAGTTGCTGGTCCAGGTCACCCAAACGCTTCTGGGCATCGCTCAAGCTGACTTGGGCTTGCGCGAGTTGCTGGGTCAGATCCTCGGTGGAAAGCGATGGCGATGGCGGAGCCGGCGGCTCGCTGGTGACGGCCTGCTGTAGGCGGGCGGTTTCCAGCGGGGCCGATTGCTGGAGTTGCTGATAGGAGGCTGCGGTGTCGGCGTAGTTTTTCGCCGCCTGCAACTGGCTGATCGCCTGCTGGTACAAGTCCCGCGCCTGGGTGCGCTCGTTTTCCGGCAAATCGCGGAGGGTGGCGAGCGCGGCCAGCTTGGCCTGCGCCTCTTCCAACGTGGGCGCGGCGGTCAGCGCGGCGGGTGGCGGACTGGACTGAGAAACGGCGTTGCCCATCCAAAATATTGACAGGAGGGGAACCAGCGGCGCGAGGTAGCGCAGCCAGGCAATATTCATGTCTTGATGTCCCAATGTTCAACGGCTCCGATACGACTGAAGCAGGCTTTGTCAAAGCGTAACCGTTCAGATCCTCTGGTGGTTTCACCCTGTATTGATGGGTTTCGCTACGCTCAACCCATCCTACGAAAAATAATGGGTTGCAGGATGGGTTGAGCGTAGCGAAACCCATCGCCGTGCGGGACAAGGGGGGCCTGAACGCTTACCTCAAAGCAAGGTTTCGATGCGCTCCAACAGCGTCGCCAGCGCCCCGCGATGCCGTTCCACCACTGCCCGGCCACGCTGGCCGGCGGCTTGACGCAATTCCGGATCGGCCAGCAACCGGTCCACCGCCGCCGCCAATTCCGCCGCATCGGCGACCCGCCAGGCCGCTTTGGCTTCCAGCAAACGCTCTCCCGCTTCGGTGAAGTTGAACATGTGCGGGCCGAACAGTACCGGCAGACCCAGCAGCGCTGGCTCCAGCACGTTATGGCCGCCGGTGGGAACCAGGCTGCCGCCGACGAAAGCCAGATCGGCGGCGGTGTAGAACAGCAGCAACTCGCCCATGCTGTCGCCGAGGAACACGGCGGTATCCGGCGCGCAAGGCCGCTGTTCGCTACGCCGAATCACACTGAAACCCCGCTGTCGACACAGCGCCGCCACCGCGTCGAAACGTTCGGGATGGCGGGGCACGAGGAAGAGCAGCAATTCCGGCCAGCGGGCGCGGAGCGTCGCGAAAGCATCCAGAACGTACTCATCCTCGCCGGCGTGGGTACTGGCGGCGATCCAAACCGGCCGTTTCTCCCCCAACCATTCCCGCCGCAATCGCCATCCCCGCTCCGGCAGATCGTCGGGCGGCGTCAGGTCGTACTTGAGATTACCGGTCACTTGCACTCTGGACGCACCCAGGATGCGAAAACGCTCGGCGTCAACGTCGGCCTGAGCCGCGATCAGGCCGATGTCGCGCAACATGGCGGCGGTCAGCCCGCCAATCCGGGCATAGCCCCGCGCCGACCGTTCCGACAGCCGGGCGTTGGCGATCAGCACCGGGACACCGGCGGTCGCGCATCGATGCAACAGATTGGGCCACAATTCGGTTTCCATGATCACCGCCAGCCGAGGCCGGGTTCGGCGCAGGAATCGCGCCACCGCGCCGGGCAGATCGTAAGGTGCGTAACCATGACGGACCCGCTCGCCCAGCGCCTCGCGTACTTGGCGAGAGCCGGTCAGGGTGGTGGTGGTCACCAGCAGCGGCAAATCGGGATAACGCTCCAGCAAGGCGCGAATCAACGGCAGGGCGGCGCGGGTTTCGCCCACCGACACGGCGTGCAGCCACAGGCAGCCGGTCGGCCCCGCCGACGGGACAAAGCCGAGCCGCTCGGTCCAGCGCTGGCGGTGTCCCGCGTCTCGCCGGCCACGCCAGTACAGCCGCAGCAACGCCAACGGCAGCAGCAGGTACAGCAGGCCGGTATACAGCAGGCGCAAGATCGGCCCCCGCCAAGTCTCCACCCCTCTCATTCTCCACCCCTCTCATTCCCCACCCCTCTCATGCGGAATCCGACAACTCTTTGTTCCACAGCAACGCCGCGCCGATCACCGCCGCCGGCATCGCCAGGAAGTTCAGCACTGGAATCAGGGTGAGCAGCAGCGTCATGCCGCCAAAACCCAGGGCCAACAACGGGCGCTGGCGCAGCAGTCGGCGTTGCGCCTTGAGGCCCATTCCACGATTGCCGAGCGGATAGTCAGCGTACTCCAACGCCAGCATCCAGGCCGTGGAGACCGCCCACACCACCGGCGCGATCATGTTGACCGCCGGCACGAACGAGAGCGCCAACGGCGGAATCGCCCAGGCCACGAAGTACAGCAGTTTGCGTAACTCCCCCAGCGGACTGAGCAACAACTCCCGCCACGACGTTTCAGCGGGTCGTGGCGGGACACGACCGGTGGGATCGATCATCCCCTCGACCCGCGCGGCCAACAAGCCATTGAAGGGCGCGGCGATGACATTGGCCACCAGGGAAAAGGTGTAAAAGACCACCACCAGCACGGTCAGAATGAAGAGCGGCCACAGCAGCCAGTGCAGCCAGACCAGCCAGTCCGGCAGCCAGCCCTGAACCGCCTGGTCAAGGCGTTGCAACTGGCTCGCGCCCCACCAGATCCCGCCACCGAACAAGAGGGTGTTGATCAGCAGCGGAACCGCCACGAAGCCGCGCAAGCCGGCCCTGGGCAACCAGCGCAGACCAGTCAGGACATAACCCATCCCTTGGGTAAAGGAATTGCTCATAGCGACAGACATCCCCGCCGGCAAAACCGGCATTCGTTTCAAAACACGGCAATCTACGTTACTATTTTTCAACTTTGAAGCCAGCCGCCACCGCGACTGGCCAGTGTCCCATTATAAAAATATCGCCACGGCTTCGTTCATCGCCTGGCAGGTTTTCGCCATCTCAATGTTCATCGTCGTCCCACCCAGCTCCAGGAACGTACTTCGACTACGGCCCCGGAGCATTCCCAGCCACACTGGCATCCTCGCTAACGTCAAAGGAGCACACGCATGAAAGCACCCGTCCGCGTCGTCATCACCGGCGCTGCTGGTAACATCGGTTATGCCATGGCCTTCCGGATCGCGTCGGGCAGCATGTTGGGTCCCGATCAACCAGTGATCCTGCAACTGTTGGAAATCACCCCGGCGCTGCAAGCCCTGCAAGGCGTGGTGATGGAACTGAACGACTGCGCGTTCCCGCTGCTGGCCGGCATCGTCGCCACCGACAAGCTGGAAACGGCGTTCAAGGACGCCAACTTCGCCATGCTGGTCGGCGCCCGACCGCGCGGCCCCGGCATGGAGCGCAAGGACCTGCTGACCGCCAACGGCGCAATCTTCGGGCCCCAGGGCCGGGCCATCAACGACCATGCCGCCGCCGACATCCGGGTGCTGGTGGTCGGTAACCCCGCCAACACCAACTCGTTGATCGCCGCCAGCAACGCGCCGGATCGGGATCGCCGCCGGTTCCACGCCATGACCCGGCTGGATCACAACCGCGCCCTCAGCCAGTTGGCCGAGAAGACCGGCGCCCACGTCAACGACATCAGGAAGATGACGATCTGGGGCAACCACTCCTCGACCCAGTATCCCGACATCAGCCAGTGCATGGTCAAGGGCCAGGCCGCGACCTCGCTGGTCGACCAGGGTTGGTACCGCAACACCTTCATCCCCGACGTGCAACAGCGCGGCGCGGCGATCATCAAGGCTCGCGGCGCGTCGTCCGCCGCCTCCGCCGCCTCCGCCGCCATCGATCACATGCGCGACTGGGCGCTGGGCACCCCCGACGGCGACTGGGTCAGCATGTCGGTTCCGTCCGACGGCTCCTACGGTATCGGCGAAGGCGTGATTTACTCCTATCCCTGCGTCTGCAAGAACGGCGATTATCAGATCGTGCAGGGTCTGCCGATCGACGAGTTCAGCCGCGAGAAGATGAAGGCCACCGAGCAGGAACTGCGCGAGGAACGCGCCAGCATCGAAGACCTGTTGAAGTAAGCGGCAAGCGGCATTCCGCCGTCCTCGACGATTTCGAGGGCGGCGGGCGAGAAATTTCAGTTTGGGCGGCTACAATTCACTGCACGACAATCATAACGTCGCCCTCAACCCCTACCATTGGAGGATGTCTCCAAATGAATTACGAAGAATTCCATCGCTGGTCCATCACCGACCCAGAGGGTTTCTGGGGCGAACAGGCCAAGCTGATCCATTGGAACAAGCCGCCGCAGAAAATCCGTGATTACAGCAAGCCCCCGTTTTGCAAGTGGTTTGTCGGCGGCGAAACCAATCTCTGCTACAACGCCGTGGACCGGCACCTAGCCGACCGCGCCGACCAGCGGGCGGTCATCTACATCTCGACCGAAACCGACGAAACCAAGATTTACACCTACGCCGAGCTGCATCGCGAGGTGAATCGGTTCGCGGCGGTGTTGCAATCGCTGGGCGTGGGCAAGGGCGACCGGGTCATCATCTACATGCCGATGATCGCCGAAGCCGCCTTCGCCATGCTGGCCTGCGCCCGGATCGGCGCGATTCACTCCGTCGTGTTCGGCGGGTTCGCGGCCTACAACCTGGCGGTGCGGATCGACGACGCCAAGCCCAAGGTCATGGTCACCTCCGACGCCGGGATGCGCGGCGGCAAGGCGGTGCCCTACAAGCATCTGGTGGACGAGTCGTGCAGTCTGGCCAAGTTCCCGCCGGAGAAGGTGGTCATCTGCAATCGCGGCCTCGACCAAGGCCTGACGCTGGTCGAGGGCCGCGATCTGGATTACGCGACCCTGCGCGCCCAGCACATGGACGCCGAGGTGCCGATCACCTGGCTGGAGTCCAACGAGCCGAGCTACATTCTGTACACCTCGGGCACCACCGGGATTCCCAAGGGCGTGCAGCGCGATGTCGGCGGCTATGCGGTGGCGCTGGCCTCGACCATGAAGCACCTCTATCACATCAATCCCGGCGAGACCATGTTCGCCACTTCCGATATCGGCTGGGTGGTCGGTCACTCCTATATCGTCTACGCCCCGCTGATGAACGGGTCGCCCACGATTTTCTACGAGGGCCTGCCGATCCGCCCGGATCCGGGTATCTGGTGGAAGATCGTCAACGAATATCAGGTGCGGTCGATGTTCTCGTCGCCGACGGCGGTGCGGGTGCTGAAGGGACAGGACCAGAAGTACATGACGATGCATGACGTGTCCTGTCTGCGCTACCTGTTCCTGGCCGGCGAACCGCTGGACGAGCCGACCTCGCGCTGGATCACCGATGCGCTGAAGATTCCGGTCATCGACCATTACTGGCAGACCGAGACCGGCTGGCCGATGCTGTCCTACCTGCCGGGCGTCGATCTCAAGCCCAACCGCTTCGGCTCTCCGGGCTTCCCGGTCTACGGCTACGACATTCGGGTCATCAACGAAGGCACCGGCGACGAAGTGCCGCGTGGCGAGAAAGGCGTGCTGGTGGTGGAGCCGCCGCTGCCGCCGGGCTGCCTGAGCACGGTGTGGGGCGACGACTCGCGTTTCGTCAAGAGCTATTTCTCCAGCTTCAAGGACATGCTGTACACCTCCTCCGACTGGGCGGTGCGCGACGAGGACGGCTATTTCTTCATCCTGGGCCGCACCGACGACGTGATCAACGTGGCCGGCCACCGGCTGGGCACCCGCGAGATCGAGGAGGCGATCCAGGCCCATCCGGCGGTCGCCGAGGTGGCGGTGGTGGGCCTGGCCGACAAGGTCAAGGGTCAGGTGCCGGTCGGTTTCGCCCGGTTGAAAGACCCGTCCCAGCTCGACGCGCCGGGCGCGGCCGAGCGGCTGGAGAAGGAAATCATCAACAAGGTGCAGGAACTGCTGGGCGCGGT
>CALGOO010000138.1 GCA_937960715.1 uncultured Candidatus Competibacteraceae bacterium | reverse complement strand
CCGTGTGGCTGTCGCTGCAACCCACGCCCGAAGAGCTGACCGCGCTCTGGCTGTCGCTCAAGATCGGGCTGTGGTGTACCGCGCTGATCGCCGTTCCCGGCATCGTCACCGGCTGGCTGCTGGCGCGGGTTCGTTTCCCCGGCAAGGCCATCGTGGACGGGTTGGTGCATCTGCCGCTGGTGCTGCCGCCGGTGGTCCCCGGTTATCTGTTGCTGCTGGTGCTCGGCCGACAGGGGTCGCTCGGCCGCTGGCTGTACGAGAACTGGGGCATTGCCCTAGCGTTCACCTGGCAAGGCGCGGTGGTCGCCTCGGCGCTGATGGCGTTTCCATTGATGGTGCGGGCGGTGCGACTGGCGGTGACGCTGGTGGAACCCCGATTGGAGGAAGCGGCGCGCACCTTGGGCGCGGGACCGCTGCGGGTTTGGTTGACAGTGACCGTGCCGTTGTCGCTGCCCGGCATTTTGACCGGACTGGTGCTGGCCTTCGCCCGCAGTCTGGGCGAATTCGGCGCGACGGTGACCTTTGTCGGCAACGTGGCGGGAGAAACGCGCACCCTGCCGCTGGCGATCTATACCTACACCCAGATTCCCGGCGGCGATGGCCCGGCACTGCGGCTGGTCGTCATTTCCATCCTGTTGGCGCTGGCGGCGCTATGGCTCAGCGAACTGGGCGCGCGGCGGGTGGAACGGATGCTGGGGAGTCGGCGGACGTGATCGTCCAGTTGAGGTTCGACGCCAAGCCTTGGCGCGGCGTGCTTCCTCACGGTGGCGTTATTCCCGTGCCTCCATCGCTCCTCGCACCAGTTCCCAATGCAGGCCGGCGATGAGATCGGACTGGGTCATCATGCCCACCAACCTACCGTTGGCATCGACCACTGGCAGATGATGCAAGCCAAAATCGGACAGCATCGGCACCAGTTCCAGCAAGGGTTGATCTTCGCGCACCGTCCGAACCGTGCGGGTCATCACCTCCTCGATCAGCGGCTCGCGACCGGGTCGACCGGACAGCCAAGCAGCCAGGGCGTGCGCGTCCTGCTGCAAGCCTTCCATCGGAATGTGTTTGAGAAAATCGACCAAGGTGATCACTCCCACCAATTGATCGGCGTGATCGAGCACGGGTAGCGCCCTGACCTTGTGCTGGCGCAACAAACGCCAAGCCTCGCCCGCCCATTGCCGGCAAGAAACGGTCACCACTTCACGGGACATGACGGCCGCGCAGTCGATTTCGCCAAACACCCGATGGATCGCTGTATTCTCCGCCCGCGCCATCAACCGCCGCAATTCGGCGCCGCCGATATCCGGCATCACGGATTCCTTGGCCAACACCGCGCGCACGTCCTCGTCTTGCACGCCGGTACGCTCAGTGGGCAGCGGATCGCCCGTGCCATGCGGGTCCGGCAGCGGCGGGCGTGGCTGATGCGGATACACGCGACCGAGCAGGCGATTGAGTCCCCAGACCAGGGCCAGCAACAACAGGACATTGATCGCCATCGGGGCCAGCAGATAGTCGTAACCGAACGGCGGTGCTTCGTGGTGGGCCAAAATGGGGATCAGCGTGGTGGCCCCACCCGGCGGGTGCAGGCAGCGCAGGCGTAGCATGGCGAAGGTGGTCAAGAGGACGGCAAGGCCGCCGGCCAGGATGGGAGGCTCGATCCAGCGCGCCAGGCTGATCCCGATGGCGGCGCTGATCAACTGGCCCCCGACGAAAGGCCAGGGCTGGGCCAGCGGACTGGTGGGCAACGCCAGCAGAATGATGGCCGAAGCGCCCATCGAGGCAATCAGCGCCGGCGCGAAGGCCCCCGGCGCCAACAGGGTGGAGAAGATACCGGTGAACAGTACCGCCAGGCCGATGGCGGCCGTGGTTCGCAACGCCTCGCGGGCGGCCAGTGGCGGGGTGTCGGGCAGGCAACGCTGGAGCAGAGCGAGCATCTTATATCGAACTCAGGGCTTGATCGTTCCCTAACCTTTAGTAACCTCTACTGATTTTGTCGATTCGACTTTGTGGGTACTCCTCCCTGGCAGGGTCTTCGAAGAGACGCGCATCCCACCGTTGGCAAGTCCGTCCTAGAGCGGATTCCCGGCGGAAATGGCCTGACGTCGCGATTCCGAAATCATTGATAAATGTGACTCGGCAATCGGGCACGAAGCAGATATGGTCTCGCTAATATGCTAAACCGGGCGGATAAGTGTTGCTGTGACTTCAGGCGATCAAAGGAAAATTCACGGATGGGACGCTTATTAAGCGTTTCCACCTGACCATCCAATGAAAAATATCCCCAAAGGGGCGAGTAAAAGTAGCCAGCCAAAACCTTTTAACAGAAAGGGGGGCGATTTTTGCGAAATCTGAGCGCGCCCTATCTGTCCGGTATAATTACCCAGCGATTCCGCATACCAAATCAGCCCTAATGGTATGGCGAGCGGGATCATCAATGTGAGCGCGGATTGCCAACCATCGTGCATCCACATTGCGATCACATAGGCGAATGCAACCATTGCGGGTAAAAGGTGAGATACATTGATGGCCATGATTCAATCCGGATTTTTCAGCACTATTGGTATAAAATAATTGGACTTTGTATAAAGTCAATAATCACACCTCTTGTGCTTACCCTCGATCTCGAACTTCATCAAGGTTCCTTCTCCCTGCAAGGCCGGTTGACGCTGGAGCAGCCGGTGAGTGGGCTGTTCGGTCCTTCCGGCTGCGGCAAAAGCACCCTGCTGCGTGCCATCGCCGGCCTGGCGCGGCCAAAAACCGGCCACATTAACCTTGACGGCGTTCCGCTGTTCGACGCGCGCAAGCGGATCGATCTGCCGTCGCACCGGCGCCGGGTCGGACTGGTGTTTCAGGACAGCCAGTTGTTCCCTCATCTCTCGGTCCAGCACAACCTGCTGTACGGCTTCAAATTACTGCCACCGGCGCAGCGGCAATTCACCCCGACGCAAATCATCGACCTGCTGGACATCGGTCATCTCCTGCACCGTCGCCCACGCCATTTGTCCGGCGGCGAGCGGCAGCGGGTGGCGCTGGGCCGGACCTTGCTGGCCTCGCCCCGCCTGCTGTTGCTGGACGAACCGCTGGCGGCGCTGGACGAGGGCCGCAAGCGCCAGATTTTGCCTTTCCTGCGCCGGGTGCGGGACGAACTGCGCCTGCCGATGCTCTACGTCAGCCACGCCATCAACGAAATCCTGTATCTGACCCCGCATCTGGCGGTGATGGAACAGGGCCGCATCCTGGGTCAGGGCCCGTTTCTGGAAGTGATCCGCCAGGAGCACATTCTTGGATTGGCGCGCTCGCTGGGATTGGAAAACGTGCTGCAAGTAACGGTCAGCCGGCACGAACTGGATGTCGGTTGCACCACGGTGCGCTACGATCATCACGAACTGCATTTGCCGCTGTCCGATCTGTCGCCGGGAACCGAAACCTGGATCGCCCTGCGCGCCGCCGATGTCGCCTTGGCTCGCCGCCCGATTGCCGACATCACCATTCAAAATCAGGTGCCCGGCCGCATTCTGGGCCTGCGCCGGATCGCCGACCGGATGTTGGTGGAAGTCGACGTTGGCGTGCCGATCCTGGCCGAAATCACCGTCAAGGCCGTCCACGATCTCGGCCTGACCGAGGGTGATACCGTCTATTGCCTGTTCAAGGCTCGTGCCTGGCAGTATCTGGGGGCGGCCTGAAGAAGCCGTCAGCCACGACAATCCATCATGTGGCTATTTGCCGCGTTCGAGCGCGCGATGATCCGCGAGCGGGTCAAGGCCGGACTGGAGCGAGCCCGGACACAGGGCAAGACCCTGGGCCGGCCACGTACACCAGAGCGCGTTGAGGAACGGATCCGCGCGGCGCGCCTCAGGGCAAAGGCATCAAGAAGATCGCGACGGAGCCCGGTATTGGTGTCAGTACCGTTCAGCGCGTCGTGCATGGAACGACGCCTTGACTGGTCAAGCCGGTCGAACCTCTCGCTTCAGGTGAACCATGACCACCGCGATCCGCATCGACTTCGACGCCTCGGCATTCAGCGCACAGGCGCTTGCGCGCCAAGCAAGGGGAGTCGTCATGGATGATCTGGAGGCCAGACGCTGTGCCAAGGCCAGGGGGCTGCTGGAGATTCATGGGTACCCTGGGCGTCGTTGGACCCACTGGAGCCATGGGATTGATCGATCGGGTAGAACCCGTGGTCAGGCGTCTCCAAGAAACCAGCCTGGCCATGCCGCCGACGAATGCCTTCGCCGCGCACCGCAAGGGTATGGGGCCGATGTGGGGGTGTGGAGCGGTTTCCAGCAGGGACTCCACTGGAATCGCATTTCCGCGCGTCAAGTTCGGAATGCCGTTTTACCCGCCGTTTCCGGCCTCCACGATTTCTCCTGGTTCCCTCCGCATTTCCCCCATATTGGTCCGCTAGGCTGGTTCTCAAGACTTGATCATCCGGCCTGATCGGCCCTTCGCGCGGATATGAAAACCGCGTCAACGGAGCACCATGGCCGATCGGCGTCGTTTGGCGCGAATCACAAGACCGCGGGAGACCCCCATGAAACCAGCATCGACTGCCCGACTCCTGACCGCTGGCCTGTTGTTGGTCAGCGCCATCATCATGCCACTCGCTTATGGTCAACGCGCGCCTCAACCGCCAGGCCAACCCCCCAGACCGGGAGAGCGTCCGATCGAGATCGATCGCAGTCTCCTGATTACCCACCTCGGCGTGGTGGAAGACCCGATGCGCACCGCCGCCGCCAGCGCCGTTGCCGGCGCCTGGACCTTCCGCCATCTGATCGAGCAAATGGCGGGCGAGCAGGACCCGGCCGAATTCGCGCTGCGCTGGTTCGAAAGCTGGGAACGGGAGCAGACGGTCAACGGACACTTGGCGCCCGCCCGCCCGAACATTCGTCCCCTGGTCATCGACCCCTGGTTGCAAGCCAGCGGCGGCCAGCGGCTGAATTTGCACAAGGCGCCCTTCAAGCTCCTGGCGATCGTCAGCCGCGTCGATCTGCGCGAGCACGAGCGACGCGAGGTGAAGAACGCGGGCGAGGGTCGATTCATCTTCGGCCTGCTCGATCAAAACGGTCTGCCGTTGCCGCCGGTGGCCGGCGCCGTGCCGGGGGGATTCACGGTGATCTTCGAATACGCCCTGCCGGCCACGACCATGGTCGAATTGCGACATTGGGCGGAAGCCTGGGCAGGGTTGAGTCGTTTCGCGCCGGGTAGCGGGGATTACAACGCGACCCTGGAAACCATCACCCGCCGCTTCACCGACGCGGGCGCGGCCCCGGACCAGCCCAACGGCTCGGCCCTGGCCCAAATTCGCACCAACGAAGTGGCCCTGGACTTGCCCTGGGAATTGCGAGAGTTCGTCATCGATCCCACCACCGGCCTGCTCCGCCCGCATACGGTGGCCTTCACCCCGGACACGTATGCGCTCAACGGCACCGAGACCCTGGCGGCGCTGATCAACGCCAATGAACGGCAATTACTGGACGCGACCTTCGAGCTGGCGCCGCCATGGTTTGGCGCAGCGTCCGCCGCCGGTCCGTTCCAGTTGGCGGAGTTCGCCGACGCCGACCACCGCAGCTTCACGGTCAACCCACTGGTCGGACCTTTCAACGACATTCCCTGGAGCGCCGCTGGCATCAGGCACAACGATGCGCGCCACGGTTTTGCCCTCAACACCTGCGGCGGCTGCCATCGGGACGAGACCGGCACCGGTTTCCTGCATGTGGGTTTCCCGGAACGGCATACCCTGCCAAACTCCCTGGGGAATCCGGCTGCGTTGTCCGGCTTTCTGACCGGCATCGAGGTGCTGGATCCGGTGGACGGCGTCACCTCCCGCAAATTCGCCGATCTGGAACGTCGTCAGCGCGATCTGAAGGACCTGCTCGCCAGCTTCGCCCAGGACCCGGCCGGCCCGGCCGAGCGGCGCGCACGCCGATCCGCGCACTGAGAGGCGGTTTCGGACAGCCTCTGGCGCGTTCGCCCCTGCTCCTCGCCCGCCGGCGGGCGAGGAGCTTTCAGACTGTCTCTCAGGCACTCGTTCTCGATGCGCTTGAAAATCGCCCATCAACTGTTTCTATCGCTGTTGCTCAGTACGGGCGGCACTCTGGCTGTCATGGCGTTACTCGCCCAATGGAGCATCGGTCGCGGTTTCCTGAATTACATTCAACAGGCGGAAGGCGAGCGCCTGGATGTCCTGGTGACCCGCTTGCAAAACGAGTATGCCCACCGCCAGGATCAGTGGCGATGGTTGCGCGATCGTCCGCGACTCTGGCTGTGGCTATTGCATCAGGATGCGTCCCCCTATGACGGGGAATCGCGCCCACCGCGACCGCCGCCGCCGTTCGCCGGTCCCGGAATGCCCCTCGAGCGACCGCCGCCTGGACCGCCACCACCGCCGTTCGCCGGTCCTGGAATGCCCCTTGAGCGACCGCCGCCCCGGCCACCGCCACCCGATCCCCTGTCGCTCAATTCCCGTCTGGTGCTGTTCGACGCCCAAGGACAACCGGTGATCGGTCGTGTCACCGTCAACGACGATGCCCTGATTCGCAGGCCCCTGGTGGTCGATAACCGAACAGTTGGCTGGCTGGCGCTGAACCCGCTCAAGCGAATTACCAACGCGCGAGAGTTGGACTTCATGCGCCGGCAATCGCATACGTTTCTGCTGATCGCGACGGCCTTGCTGGCCGGCGCCGCGTTGCTGGCTTTATTGCTGGCGCAGCGATTGACGCGACCGCTGCGCGGATTGGCCGGCCTGGTCAGAAAGCTGGCTTCGGGCAACTACCAGATTCAGGTCAAAATCAAGGGTCGGGACGAAATCGCCGAGCTGGGTCGGGACATCAACACCCTTGCCCGCACCTTGGCGGACAACCAACGGGCGCGGCGGCGCTGGATCGCGGACATTTCCCACGAACTGCGCACGCCGCTGACCGTGGTGCGCGGCGAACTGGAAGCCCTGGAAGACGGGATTCGTCCGTTCGACCGGGCCGGGCTGGGGTCGTTACGGAGCGAAATCGACCGTTTGAGCAAGCTGGTCGAGGACCTGCACGAGCTATCGCTCGCCGATCTGGGCGCCCTGAGCTACCATCGGCGCCCGCTTGATCTGGGGGAGGTTCTGATCCAGACCATCACCACCTTCGCCACCCGCGCCCAACGGCACGGTTTGACGCTGGCCCTGGCGCAGCCGAGCTTGCCGAACCTGCCCGTGAACGGAGACCGGCAACGTTTGCTGCAACTGTTCTCCAATCTGCTGGAAAATTCGGTCCGCTATACTGATGCGGGTGGGCGTGTCGAAATCACCGCCCATGTCGCCGGACCCGTCATCCGTGCCTTCATCGACGACTCACCGCCTGGAGTGACGCGCGCAGACTGCGCACGCTTGTTCGAGCGCCTCTATCGGGTGGACGCCTCGCGCAGTCGGCGGCGGGGCGGCAGCGGTCTGGGACTGGCGATTTGCCAGAGTATCGTGATCGCCCATGAGGGAACCCTTACAGCGCAACCGTCACTCCTGGGTGGATTGCGGATCGGCATCGCGCTGCCCCGGTGCGTTGCCAGTTGATGCGAGCTTATGCCGGTCAAGAACATCCTGATCGTCGAGGACGAACCCAAGATCGCCCAGTTGTTGAGCGATTATTTGCAAGCCGCCGGGTTTCGGGCCCAGTGGCTGGAGCATGGCGATCGCGTGATCGATGCGATCCGGCGCGCGCCGCCCGATTTGCTGCTGCTCGATCTGATGTTGCCGGGCAAGGACGGTCTGACGATTTGCCGGGAATTGAGGGAATTCAGCGACCTGCCCGTGATCATGATTACGGCCCGGGTGGAAGAGATCGACCGTTTGCTGGGCCTGGAACTGGGCGCCGACGACTATATCTGCAAGCCCTTCAGTCCCCGGGAGGTCGTGGCGCGCGTCAAGGTCATTTTTCGGCGGATCGATCGCGGCGATCCTGCCGTTGCGGGAGCGGGCTTTACCGTCGATGAGGAACGGATGCAAATACGCTACGCCGGCCAGCCGCTGGAGTTGACCCGGAACGAATACCGGCTATTGTCCATCCTGCTGAAACGACCTGGACGGGTGTATTCGCGCGATGCCCTGCTCGATCAGCTATACGACGCCGACCATGAGGCGAGCGACCGCTCCATCG
>CALGOO010000137.1 GCA_937960715.1 uncultured Candidatus Competibacteraceae bacterium | reverse complement strand
CGCCGGCTTGAGCCGTCCCCCGAAACCACCGCCTTCCAGGCGGTGGTCGTTCATTCTTTACCCCGGACACGAAACTGTCTTTTATCCGACGTTTGGCGCCGCTCGACGTTATCAAGGCGTGGGTGCAATAGCGTTGCGACCCAGTCTTGACGCTCGACCTGAAGGCTACCAAGCCTTGCAGATGCTGATCCGTGACTTTATATCCCTTGACAACAAAATTACTCCATAAACCGCCTACATCACCGCCGCCATGCGCCGGGCGCGCTAGGAGACATTACAACATGAGCAAGAACCTGAAAGCAGTGTACGAGAACGGAATTTTCCGCCATCTGGAACCCGTTGATCTGACGGAACACCAGGAAGTCACCATCACTGTTTCCGACGCTCGCGGCGCGGTCGCCAACCACGAGCTTAGCTGCTATGAAATCGCTCAGCGATTGGGAATCGTGGGGATGCTAGATCATCTTCCCAGCGACCTCAGCACCAACCGCCAGTACTTCGAGGGGTTCAGCCAAGAATAATTACCCGAATACTACTCGATACAGGTCCGCTCGTCGCTATCCTTTCCCAGCGAGATGACCATCACTCGGTCTGTGTCGAGCAGCTCCGCCAGCTATCGCCACCCCTGCTCACCTGCTGGCCGGTTCTGACCGAGGCCGCCTGGCTGCTCCGAAAAGAACCACTCGCCATTCAACGACTTTTTCAAGTCTTTGAAGCCGGATTGCTGAAGTTGTTGGTGTTGGATGAAACCGCCGCGCCAAGTCTGATGTTTTTCAGCAGGCTATGTCGCCTACTGCGACGGCGTTTCGGCGAGCTGCCTGCCTGGGTCGAAACCAGGTTGCAGGATTCAGGATTCCCCTGCTCTGTCGGAACGAGCCTCAAGTTCCGCGCTATTTAAGGCTTCCAGGGCTTCCGCATCGGCCAGATCCTTTGTTCTGCCCATCGTTCTCTTGTTGCGAATAAGATCCGAGCGAGGGTATATGAACTTCGATTCCCTCGATATCCACGGTCAACGAGCGTGCAAACGTCTCCTCGAAATGGAGTCCGGATGCCGTCGTCAAAATATCAATGCGCCTTGGGGCAACTCCGATCTGGAAAATGGTTCCATCCGCTTGCAAATCCGCTGCGGTGAGATCGTGCA
>CALGOO010000136.1 GCA_937960715.1 uncultured Candidatus Competibacteraceae bacterium | reverse complement strand
GGGGGGAGGGGATTTCCTGGTTTTAATAATAATGAAATCAATTGGTTGAAGATACGTGTAATGGACAGCTCCCTGGGGGGGAGGGTTGGGGTGGGGGGTTATTGTCCGCTCACCGTAGCCGACAGCCTCCAAAAAAGAACCCTGCCTCGTATCTTCCTGATCCGAGGGCGATCATCGGGCGTCGCCGCCCCGCCGGCGTGACTCACGGCATCGCGGGCGGTTACGGGTTCGCCGCCCGCCCCGGTGGCTGGGGTCTTCCATCCCACGATCCCATCCAGGGAACCGGCGGCGGCCATCCGACCGGTGGATCCGTGGGCGTCGTCGGGCTGGTTTTCGCCCGGCCGCTCTCCCGTTTCGGCCGGGCTGTTCGCCGCCGGCGCCGACGCCAAATCAGGCCCCGCGTCTTGCCAGGCCACCGTCACCGTGCGTTGCACCAGAATCTCGTCACCCACCTGGATTCCTCCGCGACTGACGATGATCGCGGTATCGCCCTGGAAATCGATGCGCTCGATCCAATGGACCGGTCCCTGGATTCCCTTGGCAAGAGCCGACGTCCGGGAAGGCAGCGCCGGATCGTTTTTCCAGGTCTCCGCGTTCCACCAGGCCTCCGGGTGAGTCCGCAGCCACCCGATGGCCAATGCCGCGCCGGATTCCGCCGCCAGCGTTGCCTCGATGGTTTGCTTTTGGTTGACCACCAGGCGCTCCTGTAGATTGGAGCCGAGGATGGCTTTGACGCCGAGCGTGGTCATCACCAGCAGGATCAGCAGACCGAGCACCAACACGGTTCCCTGCTGCGTTCGACGACTGGCGATCACCGCCCATCCTCCGTCGGATACGGTCACGGCAGGCGGGAGAAAATTCTCGGCCGCATCGCCACGGTCAGAACCGCCTCCGGCTGCCGAGGCGAAGACGAATCCAGCAACCGCAGGGTGATCCGGGCGCTGACGACCTGGTTCCAGTCGCTCGGCGCGTCCACGTAACGGTCCGCCTGGCCGCGATGACGCTCGTCGACGCCATACCGGATCGTCATTCGCGCCACGCCCTCCACCAACGGCTGGTCCGAGTCGGGCGTCGCCGGATAGGCCGTACCGCAATGGAGCGCCTGATTTCTGACGTAAAAACGATTGACGACCACCACGCCGGACGGCGCCGGCTGGCCCAGACAGTTCACGACCCCCGCGCCCCCCGCGTAATTCACGATGATCTGGTCCGGGCTACTGTCCGAATGGAGGGATTCCGCCATGCTCAGCGTCCGGTACAGGATTTCCGACGACCACTGCAAGCTTTCCTGCGCGCGGCCCATCGCTTCCTTCACCCGATAGGACTGCTGACTACTCAGGAAAATGCTGATGACGCCGCTCAACAAGAACGCGCTGATCAACAAGGTGACCAGGATTTCGATCAGCGTGAATCCCGCCGCCCGCCGCGTAGCGTCGGACATGTTGCCCGCTTCCCCGGACCCACGCCGTCCAGTCGCCATGTTCGGTCGCTCCACCGCGCCGCTAATCCAGGGCCGGCAACCGCAGTTGGTATGAAAAGGAATAGGTTCCCACGCCGGAAAAACGGCGATCGCTCCAGGAGATCGTCAGTTGATAGGCGCCCGGTCGCTCGGGCGCGGCCGTGACCACGCCCTTCCAGTTGGGCAGGGACAGCCGGTTCGAATCCCGCCACTCCTCCACCTCGGCGAGCGGTTCCGCCAGATGCGTCCACATTCGCTCCGCCAGATCCAGCGCCTGCAGGTTGACCAGGGCGCGCTGATAGCTGGAGTGCGCGTATTGCAGGGCATGAAGCTGTAGCCCGGCCAAGCCGAGCAGCCCGATCGAGAGCACCAGCAAGGCGACCAGGACCTCGGTCAGGGTAAAACCGCTGGATGGGCCTTTTCCATTCATGGACCGCGTGCTCCGATCCCGCCAGAACCTGAGAACCATCATAATGCTGCTCGTAAGGTTGCGAAAGGATGGATTGACGGGAACGTTCGGTCGGTGAATGGCGATGGCCGCGCGCCCACCGAGACGCATGGCCCGCCGCCCCCGACGGGGCGAACATTGGCTACACCTCGCCATAGTGCGCGCCCGCGCCGATCCAGCGCCGGATCAGCGGCTCCACCCGGTCCGGATGATCGCGCAACAATCCGTCGGCGACATGACGGACGGCGTTGAGCAGGTCCTGATCGCGCAGCAGGTCGGCGACCCGCAGGGTTTGCTCGCCGGTCTGGCGGGTGCCGAGCACCTCGCCGGGACCACGCAGTTCCAGGTCGCGGCGGGCGATCTCGAACCCGTCGTTGCATTCCCGCAGCACCGCCAGCCGGCTATGCGCGATTTGCGACAGCGGCGGCCGGTACAGCAGCACGCAACTGCTTTGCGCCGCGCCGCGCCCGACCCGGCCCCGCAACTGATGCAATTGCGCCAGCCCCAGCCGCTCGGCGTTCTCGATGATCATCAGGCTGGCGTTGGCCACGTCCACCCCGACCTCGATCACCGTGGTGGCGACCAGCAGATCGATTTCCCCGGCCTTGAAGGCCGTCATCGCCGCTTCCCGCTCGGCGGCGGACCGGCGGCCATGGGCCAGGCCGATCCGCAGTTCGGGCAGGATCGCGGTCAACCGTTCGGCGGTGACCGCCGCCGCCTGGCATTGCAGCGTCTCCGACTCCTCGATCAGCGGACAGACCCAGTAGGCCTGCCGGCCCGCGCGGCACGCCCGGCGAATCCGTTCGATCACTTCGTCGCGGCGGCCATCGGGCACGACCACGGTGCGCACCGGCTGGCGGCCCGGCGGCAGTTCATCGATGGTCGAGGTGTCGAGATCGGCGTAGGCGCTCATCGCCAGGGTGCGCGGAATCGGGGTGGCGGTCATGATCAACTGATGGGGACAACGGCCGCCGGCGCGACCCTTCTCGCGCAGCGCCAGCCGCTGATGGACGCCGAAGCGGTGCTGCTCGTCCACGATCGCCAGCGCCAGTTCGGCGAAGGCGACCGCCTCCTGAAACAGGGCGTGGGTGCCGACCGCGACGTGGATTTCACCAGCGGCCAGCCGGTCCAGCAGGGTTTGTCGCGCCTTGCCGGCCAGCCGTCCGGTCAGCCAGGCCACTTCGACGCCCAGCGGCTCCAGCCAGGCGCGGAAGTTACGGTAATGCTGCTCCGCCAGCAGTTCGGTGGGCGCCATCAGCGCCGCCTGCGCGCCGGCTTCCACCGCCCGCAGCGCGGCGGCGGCGGCCACTACGGTCTTGCCGGAGCCGACATCACCCTGCAACAGCCGCAGCATCGGCCGGGACTGGGCCAGATCGGCGTCGATTTCCGCCAGGACCCGCCGCTGGGCCGGAGTGAGCGCGAACGGCAACCGCGCCAAGAACCGCTGGCTCAGTCCGTCCTGGCCGGCCAGCGCCGGCGCGGCCTGGCGCTGCATCCGCGCCCGCAGTCGGCGCAGGCTCAGTTGATGCGCCAGCAGCTCCTCGAACGCCAGCCGTCGCCGGGCGGGATGACGGCCGCTGTCCAGCGCCGCCAGCGCCGTTTCCGCCGGTGGCCGGTGCAGTAGCGCCACCGCCTCGGCGATGGGCGGAAGTTGCAGTCGCGTCCGCCATTCCACCGGCAACAGCTCCGGCAACAGCGTCGTCCCATCCAGTTGCGCCAACGCCTGTTCCGCCAGCCCGCGCAGGGTGAATTGCTGCAGGCCGGCGGTGGCGGGATAGACGGGAGTCAGGCGGGCGTCCACCGGCGGCGGGTCCGGGCCAAGCCGCTGACATTCGGGGTGAATCATTTCCAGGCCGGCGTAGCCCTGCCGCGCCTCGCCGAAACAGCGCAGCCGCGCGCCGGGACGGCTGAACAGTTGTTCCTGGGCGGGGCTGAAATGGAAGAAGCGCAGGGTCAGGGTTCCCGTGCCGTCGGTCAGGTGGCAGAGCAGGAAGCGCCGGCCCCGGGCCGTGATCTCGCCGCCGACCACCTCGGCCTCGATCTGCGCCTCGGCGCCGGGACGCAGTTGGCCGAGAGGGGTGATGCGGGTACGGTCCTGATAGCGCGACGGCAGATGCAGCAGCATGTCCTCGACGCCGCGGATGCCCAGCCGGCGCAACCGGTCCGCCAGCTTGGGGCCGACTCCCTTCAGAACCGTGATCGGGAGCGGTTCGGGGATCGGTGGCGCTTTCAGGGGATTGGGCGCGGAGGACATGAGCGTTCCCAAGGCCGGCCGCCCGGCGCTGGCGGCCTGACGGCTACTCTTCCAGCGCCAGCACCGCGTCCATTTCGACCTGGGCGCCGCGCGGCAGGGCGGCGACGCCAATCGCCGCGCGCGCTGGATACGGTTCCTGACAATACTCGGCCATGACCTGGTTCACCAGGGCGAAATGGCCAAGATCGGTCAGGAACACGTTGAGCTTGACGGTGTCGGCCAGGCTCCCGCCGGCGGCGCGGGCGACCGCCGCCAGGTTGTCGAACACCCGGCGAATCTGCGCCTCCATGCCGCCCTCGACCAGTTGCATGGTCGCGGGATCGAGCGGAATCTGGCCGGACAGGTAGACGGTGGCGCCGACCTTGACCGCTTGGGAGTAGACGCCGATGGCGGCGGGGGCCTGGTCGGTATGAATGATTTCACGCGGCATGATCGAACACTCCTGGAAGGACTGGACTGGGCCAAAACTCGCTCATCCTGGCGGGGAGGACTGGGATGGGGGACTAACCGCGTCGGGCCAGCCGCAACGTTTCGGGCAGGAGGCGCAACTGGCGCATTACCCGGGCCAGGTGGGCGCGGTCGCGGACGTTGAGCAGCAGATGCACCGTGGTGGTGTTGCCGTCCCGTTCGGACGTGTTGATGGTCTCGATATTGGAGTCGGTGGCGGCGATGGCGGTGGCGATGGTGGCCAGCACCCCGCGTCGGTTGACCACGTCGAGACGCAGTTCGGCGCTGAAGTCGGCGTTCACCGACGGTTCCCACTCCACCTCGATCCACTTTTCGGGGTTCTTCTTGTAGCTCGCGACGTTCTTGCAACCGTGGCGATGGATGACGATGCCGCGTCCGGCGTTGAGATAGCCGACGATGGCGTCGCCCGGCAGCGGCCGGCAGCATTTGCCGAAGCTGACCACCGTACCCTCGGCGCCCTTGATCAACAGCGGTTGGGCGCTGGTGTCCAGCGCGACGCTCTCCTCCTCGTCCTTGTCCGGCAGCAGCCGCTTGGCGATCAGCACCGCCACCCGGTTGCCCAACCCGATGTCGGCCAACAGATCGTCGCAATCGGCCAGATTGAATTCCCGCGCCAGCGCCTTGATCCGGCCGGGGGGCAAGTCGCCCAAGCCCCCGACCCGACCCGTCAGCGCCTTTTCCAGTAGCCGCTTGCCGAGCAGGATCGCTTCGCCGCGCTGCAAGTGCTTGAGATAGTGGCGAATACTGGCCCGGGCCTTGGCGGTGACCACGAAGTTGAGCCAGGCCGGGTTGGGTCGGGCGGTGGGGGTGATGATGACCTCGACGGTCTGGCCGGTGACCAGGGGGGTGCGCAATGGCGCCAGCCGCCGGTCGATCTTGGCGCCCACGCAGGTGTTGCCGACATCGGAATGGATGGCGTAGGCGAAATCCACGGCGGTGGCGCCGCGCGGCAGTTGGACGATCTCGCCGCGCGGCGTGAACACGTACACCTCGTCGGGAAACAGATCCATCTTGACGCTTTCCAGGAATTCCACCGGGTTGCCGGCCCGGCGCTGCATGTCCAGCAGCTTGCGCAACCATTCGCGCGCCCGCTGCTGGGCGTGGCTGCCCTGGCCGTCGCCGTCGGATTTGTAGCGCCAGTGGGCGGCGACGCCGACCTCGGCCATGACGTGCATTTCCTCGGTGCGAATCTGCGCCTCGATCGGCACGCCGTTGGGGCCGAACAGCACCGTGTGCAGCGACTGGTAGCCGTTGGTCTTGGGAATGGCGATATAGTCCTTGAACCGGCCCATGATCGGCTTGTACAGGCCGTGCATCACGCCCAGCGCCCGGTAGCAGGTGTCGACCGCGTCCACGATGATCCGCACCGCGTAGACGTCGTACACCTCCCTGAACGGCAGATGCTTGAGGCGCATCTTCTGATAAATGCCCCACAAGTGCTTGCCGCGGCCCACCACCCGGCCGGCGATGCCCTCGTCGCGCAACCGGTCCTGGATGCGGGTTTCCAACTGGCTGACGATCTCGCGGCGATTGCCGCTCAGCTTGCGCACCGCGTCTTGCAGGATCCGATGGCGCAGGGGATACAGATGGCTGAAGCCGAGATTTTCCAGCTCCTGGCGCAAATGGTTCATGCCCAGCCGGCCGGCGATGGGGGCGTAGATTTCCAGGGTCTCGCGGGCGATGCGACGCCGTGATTCCGGCCGCATGGCGCCGAGGGTGCGCATGTTGTGCAGGCGGTCGGCCAGCTTGATCATGATGACCCGCAGGTCCTTGGCCATGGCCAGGAACATCTTGCGGAAGTTTTCGGCCTGCGCCTCCAGCTTGGAGTTGAACTGGATCTGGGTCAGCTTGCTGACGCCGTCCACCAGCTCGGCGACTTCCGGCCCGAAGCGGACGCCAATTTGTTCCTTGTCGTGGGGGGTGTCCTCGATGACGTCGTGCAGCAGGGCGGCGATCAGGGTTTCGTGGTCGAAGCGGACGTTGGCGAGGATGCGGGTCACCGCCAGCGGATGGAAGATGTACGGCTCGCCGCTTTTGCGGTAGATGCCGGCGTGAGCCTCGGTGGCGAAATGGCACGCTTCGCGTAGGCGCTCGACCAGCGCCGGCTCAAGATAGTCGCCGGCGATGGCGCACAGATCGTCGATGCGCAGCCGCAGATCGTCCAGCCATTCGTCGGCCACCGCCAGGGGAGGGCTGGATTCGGCCGCGGCGCGCGCGTCCCGCAACGGCGCGCCCATCACGATGGTGGACCTCCGGCCGCGCGCGCGGCGCGGTCAGTCCGATTCGGGCGTGAACTCGTCACGCGCGGCGAGCGGCGGATCGGGTTCCACGAGGGGCGGGCTGAAGCGGCCATATTTTTCCTTGATCAAGGTATCGAGTTTGCCTTCGGCCAGTTCTCGCAGGGCGACGACAGTGGGTTTGTCGTTTTCCCGGGGCACCAGCGGTTCTCGTCCGAGCGCGAGATCGCGGGCGCGGCGCGCGGCGATCAGCACCAGTTCGAACCGGTTATCCACCCGGGCGAGGCAGTCTTCCACGGTGATGCGGGCCATTCAGGGATTTCTCCATCGGTGGCGTTGCCGATTTAGGACCCGCCAGTTTAATGAAAAACAAGCGGTTAAGACAAGAGAATATGAAACAACTCCAGGTGTCGCTCCAACTGGGCCGTTCGCCGCTGGCGCTGGGCGATGAGGATGGCGCGCAGTTCGGTCAGCGCGGTCTCGAACTGGTCGTTGATCACCAGGTAATCGAACTCGACATAGTGCGACAACTCGTCCAGTGCCGCCGCCATGCGTCGTTCGATCACCTCGGCGCTGTCCTGGCCGCGTCCGGTCAATCGTTGCCGCAGGGCCGCGCGGGAGGGCGGCAGGATGAAGATGCTCGGACTATCCGGCATTCGCTCGCGCACCTGGCGGGCGCCCTGCCAGTCGATTTCCAGAATCACGTCCAGCCCTTCCCGCAATTTGGACAGCACGGCCTGGCGGCTGGTGCCGTAACGATGGCCGAACACCTGAGCGTGTTCCAGGAACGCGCCCTGGGCGATCATCGCCTCAAAGGCGGCGGGCGGGACGAAATGATAATGGACGCCGTCCTGTTCGCCGGGGCGGGGTGGGCGGGTGGTGTGGGAGACGGAGGCGACCACGTCGGGCGTGGTTTCGACCAGGCGTTTCACCAGGCTGGTCTTACCGGCCCCGGACGGGGCGGCGACGATGTAGGGGGTTCCGGTGGCCATGAGCGAGGTGACGGTGGCTTGCGGGGTCGAGGACCGTGGATGATGCGGGGGTCTGCGTCGAGCATGGCGGTGATTATCGGCCGGGGGACCGGCGTGTCAACTCATGAGGCGGGAACGTCCTCGGCGTAGCCGAATACTTCGATGCCCAGTTTCTCGGCAATGGCGCGGACCGGTGGGGGGACCATCGGTGAAATCGCGATCTTGCGCTGGGCTCGACGCTGGTGACGCCGCTCGTAAAAGCTGACCTTGCGGTCGAAGGTGTACATATCCGACTTGGACATCGACGATTTCAGTTCGCAAAGAATCAGGTCGCCATTTTTGATGATGATGTCGATTTCGACCTGATCGGGCGCGCCGAACACCGTGCCTTCGTCGTCGAATTCATTCACGTTCAATACTTCGACGCCAAAGCTTTTTTCCAGAATCCCCTTGAGCGCGGCGCGGAAGCTGTGCTCGGAAGCGATGCCCCAGCGCGCGCCCAGCGCGCCGATGCCCTGCTCCTGTTGGGAGCGGGAGGTCTTGATTTCTTCCAGCAGGTCGGTGTTCTTGCGGTTTTGTTCGTCCCACTTGCGGTTTTGTTCGTCCCATTTGCAGTCCTGCTCGTCCCACTTACGGGCTTGCCCCTGAGTGTGGGCATCGAACTTGGCGACCCATTCTTTCCATTCCCGGTCGTGTTCGTCCCACTTGCGGGCTTGCTCCTGGGTGTGGGCGTCGAACTTGGCAACCCATTCTTTCCATTCCCGGTTGTGTTCGTCCCACTTGCGGGCTTGCTCCTGGGTGTGGGCGTCGAACTTGGCGCTCCATTCTTCCCACTTGCGGCGTTGCGCGGCGCGGTCGGCGGCGAACTCCTGCAGCACGCGCTCGAAACGGGCGTCGAAGCTTTCCGGCGTCACCGCTGTCTGCCGGATCAGTTGCTCCAGCCATTGTCGAAAGTCGGCGTCCCGCTTCAGCAGTTCGGGCAGTTCGGCTTGCAGTTGCGTCTTCAGGTCGGTCATGGTCATGCTTTCGCTTCCTTCGGCTCGGCGGGGATTTTAGTCCACGCCCATCCGGTGTAGGGTTGGCGCACTTTAAGAGCCTGTATAAAAACTAACGCTTTGATTTATATGGCTTTCTATTCGGGCTTCCAGCCGGGTTTTGGCCTACACAGTCGGATATGGCCTAGCCCAGGAAAAATTTTTCTTAAAAATCAATGAAGAGTTTTTCGACAGTCTCTAAACCGCGCTTATTTATCCTGCTCTCCAAGGCATAAGGAAATCTAGTGTACGGAGCAGGTTGAAGGTAAGGCGGCGCACACTGCTGCAATGCAATGAGGCTGGGAGATCGGGTTTCAGCATGAAAGAAAAGGTATCTCATGCATGAAGATAGCGTGGGATGGCTGGGGACGCCAGGGGCGATCGCGGATACGCTGACCGAGTGGTGACGACGAGGAGCCCGAGAGCTGATTCGGGCGAGGGACCCGAGTGTCAAGGTGTCAAGGCGTCTTGATCGAGGGATCGGCGGGGCCGACCCTGTCCAGCCGCTTTTGGCAATTGTAAGATTCAGTTTATCCTTAGATCCGATGCGGGGCTCGGTTTCGACACCCAGGCGATGACTTTGGAGGTTCGACGATGGCGTTCACTGCCCAACAACTGGCCGAGCGGATGCCGGACGCTCGGGAATTGCTCAGCGATGAACCGGAAATGGAAAGTACGCAACACTACCAGCGACTGGCTTTGCTGGTCAGCCATCTGGAACGGTGCTGGCGTGAACGCGACGATTTTTTCATTGGCGCGAACCCGACCGCTGCGGGAAAAGAGACGGGCGGACCAGGAGTGGCGACGAGCCGAAGAAGCGCGGCGCGAGGCGGACTAGGAACGGCGACGGGCCGAACGGTTGGCGCAACGCTTGCGGCAGTTGAGGGTCGATCTAAATTGCTGAGGATTCATAATTGCTCATTAACTGCGGGCAAGTCACTCATGGATGCCGCATGACATATTGAAAATCCTGAAGTATTGCTTTGATATATGCCGATCTGCTTGCGGTTAATGAGAACTTAAGATCTAAATGGCTGATGATTGGTGATTCTTGGCGAGTTTGGCTGCTTGCCTAATATCCTTGGAGTAGCATGATGAGTTTTTTTGCTCGACAGTTCTGCGCATCGGATATGGAAAATTTTGGCGATGTTCTTTATCCAATCCTGCTCGATGAGATATTCGCCCGGCGATATCCTGGGTCTGGGTCTGGGTCTGGGTCTGGGTCTGGGTCTGGGATAGGGAAATATGCGTTCGTCTCCGGTGACGCTCCCCTCGGTGTAAATTATTCGAACGCCAGTATAAGAAGTCTTTTTGAAGACGGTATCAAACCCATGCCATTGATTATTGGCGGTGGAGATATCATAAGGACGGATGACTTGACTGTTGCTAGCCACTATCGATCGTACTATCCCGATTTGATCAGACGCCAGCAAGAGTATTCTAAACCTGTCTTGTTGGGAACAAGCGGAACCAAGGCTTTTACGATAAATTATTACTATACTCCAACCCCTGAGCTAATTAACGAGGTTTGGTTTAAAAAGGAATTGATGCCTCCATGTGAGTTTTCTTTCATGCTTTCATCGGAAAATTGTCCTGCCGCAAGCAAGGTCGCATTCTTCTCGGTTGGGGTTCCTTTTGAAATTGATGTCAGATATCGTGATTTGGTTAAATCCACTTTCGATAAGGCTGCCTGTGTATATGTTAGAGACGGGCAGTCAAGGGAAAAATTATTAAAGGCAGGTGTAACGAATAATATTATCGTTGCGCCTGATGTGGCGATATTGGTTTCCGACCTGTTTCCAAAAACTGGACTGGCTCGTTTGAAGAGCGAGGCTTTGAGTAGCATTGGGTTTAAGGGTGATGAAAATTACTTTTGCTATCAAATGAGCGAGGCTGGGGCCGATAATATTCGCCAAGTAGCACAGGCGCTTTCGATGGTTACAAAAAAATATGGATTAAAAACCGTACTTCTGCCTTTGGGGCCATGCCATGGAGACTTGGCGGTCTTACAGGCGGTTTCCAATCTTGTTCCCGACGTGGCCAGGGTGTTGAGGACCAAAAACATATGGCATATGCTGGCCGTGATTGCTCATTCAGTACTGTTTGCTGGCGTAAGCTTGCATGGGAATCTTGTCGCATATTCATACGATGTTCCACACTTGTTCATGCCTTTAAATGTGGATAAGATAACCGGCATCATGGATATTTTGAAAATTACACCCCAATGTCGCTTGAAAAGTTGGGAAGAACTGCGATCCGGTATGTCAAGTTTACTTGAATCGGGGGAAACAATTATTAATAGAAGTGGTCGTCTTGAGTCGATGAAAAAGACGATAGCGGCTGTTTATGCGCTTCTTGATTCGATTTCACAGCCTTCGCTTGGAATGGCGTAAATCTTTTGATGGCATTATGAGACGCCTACTGTTGCATCTCGGGATGCATAAGACTGGGTCGGCTGCGGCGGTGATTCCCAAATTGCCTCCTGTGAGATTTTCCTCTTGATTGTCAAATTTATGGATTTTCATTGAAAGAGAGTAATCCAATGATGCAGGTATTAGTGGTTGGCGCCAGCAAGACTGGCACTACAGTTATTTCGAAATCCATTCAGCATTCAATTCCGAATTCCTCTTATTA
>CALGOO010000135.1 GCA_937960715.1 uncultured Candidatus Competibacteraceae bacterium | reverse complement strand
GGTATAAGGCCGAGTTTGTCGTCGAGAAAACTCGCCGCGACTACGGCACGGACGAGATCACCCCGAATAACCTGCAAGAATTGGGTTTTGATGATCCCAAAAAACCGGAAACCAAGCGCCACGTCGATCATCTCCGGCGCTTGGCCTATCAGAAAATTTTTCATGTCCCCGCCCCGCCGAAACTGTCTTTGACTCAGGAACAAGACCTTTATGAAAGATTGCAAGATGAGCGGGAAGAGAAAAACCGGCGTCTCCGGCTGGTCATTGATCGCAACGATCCAGATTGTGCGTTCAGCTTGCCGGCGGTGATCGAGGCTGTCCATGCCGAGCTGCCGCAGCTTCTCCTGATCTTCGTCCATAGCGGTAAAGAGCCTGATCAGAACGTGTTCGTGATTCCGCCCAGCAAGCTGGCTTCCGCCATCTACGGATTCCTGGAAGAAATCGAGAAACTGTCATGATCCCCGACCTTCCCGTTGATGAACCCATCCCCCTGGACCGCTGCGGCACCTGGCCCAAATCGGTGCATCTTTTCGACCCGCAGAGCGCCGACGCCGTGTTAGCCGCGCTCGCCGCCGAGCGCCCTTTGCTGGTTCGGGGCGAACCCGGCGCGGGCAAGAGCCAGTTGGCCCGAGCGGCGGCCCAAGTGCTGGGCCGCCTGTTCGTCTCCACGGTGGTCCACTCGCGCAGCGAAGCCCAGGACCTGCAATGGGAATACGACGCCGTGGCCCGGTTGGGCGAGGCGCAGGTGCTCGGCTCGGTGCCTTCCGAATTGACTCCCCAGGAGCGTCTCGACCCGCGCCGCTTCCTGATCCCCGGCCCGCTCTGGTGGGCGTTCGACTGGCAATCCGCTTTGGATCAAGTCACTCGATACAGCCTGTGCAAGGCTAATCCTCCCGACGCGCCCAAAGGTTGGCAGCCGAAGGACGGCAGCGTGCTGCTGATCGACGAGATCGACAAAGCCGAGGCGGACCTGCCCAACAGCCTGTTGGAAACGCTCGGCAACGGCGCTTTTCCGGTGCCGTGGCTGGACGCTCCCGTGGGCTTGCGCGAGGGCGTCCCGCCGCCGTTGGTGGTCATCACCACCAACGAGGAACGCGAACTACCCTCTGCTTTTCTACGGCGCTGTATGGTGCTGCGTCTGGAGTTACCCAAGGAACGCAACGATTTGGTGGCGTGGCTGGACAAGCGAGGCGAGAAGCACTTCGGCACGGATTGCGCTGAAAGCGTTCGCATTATGGTGGCCAACAAATTGTTCGAGGATCGCGACAAGGCAATTCGGCAAGGCTTATACAAGCCGGGTCAGGCCGAATACCTGGATATCTTGCGCGCCCTGGTGCAGGCTTGCGGCTCCGACAAGGCCGCCCAGGAAAAGCTGTTCAAGCGCATCGCCAGCTTCGCTTTTGAGAAAGCCGGAACGGCGGACGCATGACCCGCCCCGACGCGGACCGCCAGCACATTGGGCGAACCGACGTAGGTCGGGCGGACTTGATCCGCCTGTACGCCAAGCTGAAGGACGAGGCCCGTTTCCGGCGTGTCGCGGAGGCGATGGGTTATCAGAAAGAACCAGATGATATTGAGGTATTGTCCGATACGGTGATCTGCCGCGATCATATTGATGGGATTGTGACCTCAAAGCCAGTGGCCGGGGGAGTGCGCCACCGTCATTATCGGCTGGTGAAACGTCGTACTTTAGCACCGCCACCTCCGCCGTCACCGGTCGAGGTTTTGCCTCCACCGGACGAAGAAGAGCCGGTCGCTCACCTCGGGCCAAGTCCGCCGCTGATGCCCTGGCCGCGCCTCTGGCCGTTCTTGCGCGCCGCGCTGGGAGAATACGCCGAACGCCACCGCATCGACTTGCGCCGCGTGGTGGCAACCGTTGCCCGTCACCGGCCCCTGCGGCGCTTGCCGCGTCTCAAGGGCCTGCACTGGGCGCCGCAAGGCCAGTTGATTCTTGACCTGCACTCGCGCCTCTATCCCTTCTGGAGCGATTTCAACGCCCTGAAGACCGCGCTGCCCCGACTGCACGGCGCGACCGGCCTCGACATCCTGTGCCTGACCCAAGGCCCCGCCGGCCCGGTGCAGCGTTGGGAAGGTAAAGGCTGGGGGGCGGACCAGCCCTACGTTCCGCCACCGCCGGAAACACCGGTGCTGATCGCCAGCGACCTGGGTTGTCTCGGCACGGAGGAGCAATGGCGACCGTGGGAGAGTCTGGGCCGTCGTCTGGCGGCGCGAGGCATCCTGCCGGTGGCGCTGACGCCCTGCCCCGCGCGCTGGTGGAATCCGGCTCTGGCCGGGCTGTTCTATCCGGTCGTGCTGGACCGCGCCGCCCCCGTGCCGCCGCGCCCCACGGGGCCGCGCCCGTGGCCGGCGCAAGCCGTGAATCTCGACGCGGAAATCCGCCGGGATGCGGGTGCCAAGCTGTTGCTGACCCTGCTCTCCGCCTGCATCGGCATCACACCGGCCCTATTGCGGCATCTGCGTCACGCCTTGCCGGTGGAGCAAGCGGACGTGGGCAGCGAGGCGGCGGCTTGGCTGCATCCCGCGTTCCGTCGCGGCGATTTTGCCCTGTTGCCGGGCGATATTCAGGCTATTGAACCTTTGCGCGAAGCCTTTCGCGGCTTGGACCCCAATGCGCGTCGCTTAGCCTGGAACCTGATCCGCGCCCAGCAACACGAGGTTTCCTTGGCCGTGCGGATGGAGGAACGCGCCTTGTACGCCGCAATGGAAGGTCGCACCGATCCGGAGGTCAAGGCTTTCATGGATCGAGTCGCCGCCGCCCTGGAACAGGCGCGGGAACAGTCGGGCAACGAGGCGGAGTTGACCCGCTTCCTAAGCACCTGGGCTAACCGGTGCGGGCGGCGGATGCACCCGGATGCTTGGAACCATAGCCCGCGCTTTGAGGCGCTTTGGGTGTTAGCCAACTTGAAAGTCGTGGACGAAGGTGGGGAATTGCCCGCTGGGCTCGATATTCATCGCGCCCTGGCCGCCCTGGATCGTCCGGAGCAACCCCAGATTTGGTGCTTGGTCCAGCGCGGGGAGCGGTTCGAGGTCGAAGCCGCCGCTCGCGCGGAGCGCGCCTACGCTAGCGGCAGCCCCATTACCGACTTTTCCACCCGCCGCCCGATGATGCAGTTCAACGAGGGTCGGCCAGGGGCGGTCGTTGCCAGCCTGCCGCTGGCGGATGGCGTTGACCTGCCGGTCAACGAAACCGGCTATCGATTGAAGACCGATAGCGATGAACTGGTCATCACACCGTTTTCGCGGCCAGTCTGGGCGCACACTTTGGGGCGGGACGGTAAAGGGCTTTTCGCCGCTTTCAGCATCCGTGGCGTCACTCAGCGCGTGCGCTGGCTACCGCCCGGTCGGTTTTTGATGGGTTCACCGAAGGAAGAGCATGCTCGATCGAACGACGAGCTTCAGCACGAGGTGATTCTGACCCGTGGCTTCTGGCTGGCCGAAACCGCCTGCACTCAAGCCCTGTGGCAGGCGGTGATGGGGCAAAATCCCAGTCGGTTCAACGGTGAACGGCGGCCGGTGGAAACCGTGAGATGGAACGAGGTGCAAGATTTCATCGCGCGGCTCAACGGCGCGGTGCCGGGACTGGAAGCGCGCCTGCCGACCGAGGCCGAATGGGAATACGCCTGCCGGGCCGGGACGACCACCCCCTTCTCGTTCGGAGAGGACATCGCGCCGGAGCAAGTGAACTACAACGGCGACTTTCCCTATCGCGGCAGCAAGAAAGGGCTATCTCGCGGCGAAACTGTCGAAGTCGCCTCGTTGCCGGCCAATCCCTGGGGCTTGTACGAAATGCACGGCAATGTTTATGAGTGGTGCCAGGACTGGTACGGCGACTATCCCAAGGGTTCGGTGGTCGATCCCACCGGCCCGGAGACCGGCGAGAGGCGCGTCCTGCGGGGCGGCTCCTGGTTCAACGGCGGTCGCGACGCGCGCTCCGCGTACCGCGGCGGCCGCGAGCCCGGCGTCCGCGGCGTCGACTTCGGCTTTCGGCTGGCCCTAGGTCCCGAGCTCCGGCAAGACGAGCGAGCCGGTCAAGGCGAGGGCGGGGCCGGCCAGACCGCGCGCGAAGCGCCCGGAGGGCGCGAGAAGCGAGGGCGGGCAGGACCCGCCGCGCGCAAATAACCAGTGAAACGCGACCATGAAATATCGCTTTTTCCACATTCTCGCCCGAGACTCGGCCGCCGAAACCGAAATCCTGAACCGGTTCCTGGCCGAGCGGCGCATCGTGGCGGTGGATCGCCAGTTCGTCGCCGACGGTTGCAACAGCTTCTGGGCTTTTTCCGTCACCTATCGGGACGGCGCGTCCGCCTTGGAGCCCGTCAGCGCTCTCGGCCGACCGGACAAGGCCAAGATCGATTATCGCGAGGTTTTCGACGAGCGCGACTTCGCCACGTTCGCCGCCTTGCGGACGCTGCGCAAGGAGTTGGCTGAAGCGGAGGGCGTGCCCGCTTACGCCTTGTTCACCAACGAACAACTGGCGGCCATGGTGCGCGGCAAGGCGCGCACCGTCCCAAGCCGCGCGTCATCCACGCCGCCTGCTTCGCCGACCGAGTCTTGCATCACGCCGTCATGCTACCGGCGGGTCCGGGGCTGGAGCGGGCCATGACCGATACCCGCCACGCCCGCCGTCCGGGCAAGGGAACGTTGGCGGCGGTTCGATCCGCGCGGGCCGCCCTGCAACGCTTTCCCTGGTACGTCAAGGTGGATGTAAGCGGCTATTTCGAACACATCGACCACGCGCGTCTGTTCGATTTGCTGGACCGGCGCTTTAGGCGATTTATTGGAAAGGTTATACCGAACCGGGCGTTGTCTCCCCCCTTTGGAAAAGGGGGGCCGGGGGGGATTTTGACCGGCGGCGCCAACCCACGGGGTTCAAATCCCCCCTCGCCCCCCTTTGCTAAAGGGGGGAACGGCTACGCTCGATTCCGCGGCCAAGCAGGTACGTTTTTTTTCTGGAAATCGCCTTATAAGGGGGCGGGATTCATGGACCTGTTGCGGCGCATCGTCGCCGGCCACGAAACCGCGCCCGGCAAGGGCCTGCCCATCGGCTCCCTGACCTCGCAATACTTCGCCAACTATTACCTGGACGGCCTGGATCGCCTGCTGCTGGAAACACTCGGCGTGCGCGCCATCACCCTCCATGCTGACGGCCGCACCTGGCGACGCAACGAACTGGCGCGTCATCCCGCGCCGGAGGTGTAAGGGTGGGGGTCGAAACCGGCGAGAGGCGCGTCCTGCGGGGCGGCTCCTGGATCAACAACGGTCGCAACGCGCGCTCCGCGTACCGCAACGACAACGAGCCCGGCAACCGCAACGACAACATCGGCTTTCGGCTGGCCCTAGCTCGACGGGGTGGTGGATGCCGCCCCATGGACCAGACTCCCATCCCGTCCCGCCGTTTGGCGGGCGAAAAGCGAACGGCCGCCGGTGTGCTGGTAGGGAGAGCGGATGCCTCTCGAACGCTCGCCGGTCGGCCGCCTTCTTCGAAATCCGGGAGAGAGCGGGCGTGAAGAACCCCGCCCCCACCCCGCCGCTCGGTCCCGCACCGGAGCACTTCCCTGCCCCTTGGGCCAGCGACTGGGGCGAGGACCCTTACGGATTGTGGCAGTCTTTGACCTATCGCAGCGTTCGCCAAGCGTTTCGCTGGCTGCCGTCGGGTCGGTTCCTAATGGGATCGCCGAAAAACGAGCATGATCGACTGGACGACGAACTTCAGCACGAGGTCATTCTGACTCGCGGGTTCTGGCTGGCCGAGACCGCCTGCCCCCAGGCGCTGTGGCAGGCGGTGATGGGGCAAAATCCTAGTGTGTTTAAGGGCGAACGGCGGCCGGTGGAGTCAGTCAGTTGGAACGAGGTGCAGGATTTCATCGAGCGCATCAACGGCACGGTGCCGGAACTGGAAGCGCGGCTGCCGACCGAAGCCGAATGGGAATACGCCTGCCGGGCTGGAACGACCACGCCCTTCTCCTTCGGCGAGGACATCACCACGGACCAGGCGAACTACAACGGCAACTATCCCTATCGCGGGAACCAGAAAGGGCAGTATCGTGAGAAAACCGTCGAAGTCGCCTCGCTGCCGGCCAATCCTTGGGGCTTGTACGAGATGCACGGCAACGTCTGGGAATGGTGCCAGGACTGGTACGGAGATTATCCTGAGGGTCCAACGGTCGACCCCACCGGCCCGAAAACCGGCGAGAGGCGCGTCCTGCGGGGCGGCTCCTGGATCTTCCACGGTCGCGACGCGCGCTCCGCGTACCGCTTCGACGGCGGGCCCGGCTACCGCAACGGCGACTTCGGCTTTCGGCTGGCCCTAGGTCCCGAGCTCCGGCAAGACAAGCAGGCCGGTCAAGGCAAAGGCGGGGCCGGCCAGACCGCGCGCGAAGCGCCCGGAGGGGGCGAGAAGCGCGGGCGGGCAGGACCCGCCGCGTGAAAATTTCGATACCGGGCAAACCCGAATTTCAACCTAACGGAATACGGATTTTCTGGCCCGGATCAATCAGGTCCGGGTCCTTGATCACCTCGCGATTGGCTTCGAAAATCTTGGGATAGGCCGAGGCGCTACCCAGGAGTTTCTTGGCGCGAAACCACCAGCAGCGCGGCGATGGGTTTCGCTACGCCCAACCCATCCTACGAAAAACAATCGGTAAACAATCGGTTGTAGGATGGGTTGAGGCACGAAACCCATCCATACCGAGTGAAACCACCAGCGGCGCGGCGATGGGTTTCGCTACGCTCAACCCATCCTACGAAAAACAATCGGTTGTAGGATGGATTGAGATGGGTTTCGCTACGCTCAACCCATCCTACGAAAAACAATCGGTTGTAGGATGAGTTGCGGAACGAAACCCATCCATATCGAGCGAAACCAACAGGGAATCGGAACGGTTACAAGACGGCGAAAACCAATGACGAAGCCGTAAGCCGCTTGCACCGACTTTGCACGATCATTCCACGAACTTGCACGCGCGCGCCACGAAGCGCGCACACCCCCTCCCCATACTGCGCTGGCGATTTACCGGAGTCCCGCCATGCGCAATTCACTGGTTCCACTGCTGGGTCCCACCGCCCTGATCCTGGGGTTGGCGCTCCTGGCCGTTCATCCCCTGCTCTGGCTGGTGGGAACCTGGTTCGATCCCGCCTACGATTCCCACGGCGCCTGGGTAGCGGCGTTGACCATCGGTCTGTTGCTATGGAGCGCGACCAGTCCGTTGCGGATTGTCAACCAAAGGCAACACCTGAACGGACTATGGCTGCTGGCGCTGACCGCCGCCGTTCGCCTGCTGGGGCAGTGGCTGGGCATCAACACGCTCGGCGCGGCGGCCCTGGCGGTGGATGTCTACGCCATCGGCCTGCTGCTGGGGCTGGATCGCCGTGCCCGTCCGCTGGCGCCCGGTTGGCTGGCGGTGCTGTTCGCCTTCGCCTTGCCCATCGAACGCATCCTGCAACGGTGCTTCGGCTTTGTCCTGCAACAGCTTTCCGCCGCTGGCGCCTGCACCGCGCTCAAGCTGGGCGCTCCGGTTCAGTGCGCGGGAATTCAGTTGCAATGGCAGGGACAGACCGTGCTGGTCGATCTCCCCTGCTCCGGCACGCGCGGCCTGCTGCTGCTCCTGCTGCTCTACGTCACCCTCGCCGTGCTGACCCGTCCTACGCTCGGCCGCGCCTGCTGGGGCGCGCTGCTGGCGCTGGCGGCGGCGACACTGGGAAATAGCCTGCGGATCGTGGTCCTGGCGGTGGGTCTGGTTCACCGCGAGGCGCTGGGCGGGGTGGATGTGCTGGCCGAACCCTGGCATAGCACGATTGGCCTGATCACGCTGACGCTTTCCGCGCTGCCGATTCTGCTCTGGGCGCGATCCGGGCACGGCGAAGCGATGCCGGTTTCGGCGATGCCCGTCGCCACCGGTTCCGACGCCTTACGCCTCCGTTCGATCAAGCCGCTTCCCGGTCTGGCGTTTCTGGCCGTCTGCGGCGGGATCGTCGCGTTGCCGCCGCAACCGCTGGACGTGGCCCGGCCGTCGCCCGCGCCGCAACTGCCCGGCTACGTCGCCGCCTTTGTCGCGCAACCCGGCACGCTCACAACACAGGAACGCGATTACTTCACCCGCTACGGCGGCGGCGCGGCGCGGGCCGCCTATGGACCTTACGGCCTGCTGGTGGTGAGCACCACCGCGCCGTTGCGTCACCTCCACGCCCCCGAGGAATGCCTGGCCGGGGCCGGTCACGCGGTGCGCTATCTCGGCCAGACCGGCGGCCCCATTCCCAGCGCGGTGTACCGTAGCACCGACCCGCAAGGCCGGGTCTGGCGAATCACCGTCACCTATGTCTCGGAGCGGGGGGAATGGACCACCCACGTCGCCGAGGCGGTGTGGCGGTGGCTGCAAGCGCCCGGCACGACCTGGCGGATGATCCAGCGGATCGCGCCCTGGGAACTGCCGGTGGAAACCACGGAAACCTTCGATATCGCGGTCTGGCGGGCGCTGGACTTGCCCCCGTCCCCAACCCTTTCTCAACCCCTGCCCGTGCCACTTTAATCTTGCGAGGATTCGTCATGAAAAACATCCCACTGATTCTGATCGCCCTGCTGTCCTGGCTGCCGTGGTCCGGCGCGCTGGCCGTCGTTCCCGACGATTTGGGCGGCCGCATCGAAGCCAAAGTGGACGGCAAGCCCGTGACCCTGCCGCTGCTCAAGACCGACATCGACGCTGACGTGCAAGGCGACGTGGCGCGGGTGACGGTCACTCAGACCTTCGCCAATCCCCTGGGCCGGGCGGTACACGCGACTTATCTGTTTCCACTGAACGAGAACGCTGCCGTCAACGCCATGACCATGGAAGTCGGCGACGAGCGGGTTCAGGCCCGGATTCAGCGGATCGAGGAAGCCCGCGCCACCTTCGAAAAAGCCAAGGGCGAGGGTCGTGCCGCCGCGTTGCTCAGTCAGCACCGTCCGAACATGTTCACCCAGGACATCGCCAACCTGATGCCCGGCTTGCCGATCAAGGTGACGCTGATTTACGCCCAGACCGTGCCGCGCGTGGACGGCGCCTACGAACTGGTCATTCCGCTGGTGGTGGGGCCGCGCTATCAACCCCAGGGCGCCGGCGTCGCGCCGGGCCAGCCCGCGCCCAAGGGCGGCGTTCAGCGCTGGAACGCGCAAACGGGCACTTCCGGCGGGGCGACGGCCAAGAACAGTCAGGCCGCCTACGGTCAGTGGGAAGTCGAACAACTGCCCGCCTACCCGCCGGTGTTCGAATTGAACGTGCCCGAACAGATCGACCCGGAACGGGTGGGTTTGACCGTCCATCTGAACGCCGGCATGGCGATCGCGAACATCGAAAGCCGCACCCATCCGATCACCACGGAAACTCCCGAAAAGGACCGTGCCGAGGTGAAGCTGGCAAGCGGCCGGACCCTGGACAACCGCGATTTCGTGCTGCGCTACACCCTGGCGGGGACGCGGACCCAGGCCGGCTTGCTGGCCTATCGTGATCAGCGTGGCGGTTTCTTCAGCCTGCTGCTCGAACCGCCCCAGGTGCCGGCGGCGACGGACATCACCCCCCGCGAAATGGTGTTCGTGCTGGACTGCTCCGGCTCGATGGACGGCCTGCCCATCGACGCCAGCAAAGCCTTCATGCGGGCGGCGCTGCGGCGGCTGCGGCCCACCGACAGCTTCCGCATCATCCGTTTCAGCGACTCCGCCAACGAATTTTCCGCCCAGCCGTTATCGGCGACGCCCCAAAACATTCAAGCGGGTCTGCGCTACACCGATGCGCTGCGCGGCGAGGGCGGCACCGAGATGAGCAGCGGCATTCGCCAGGCCCTGGCGCCACCGGTTCCGACCGGCGCCATCCGCATCGTCACCTTCCTGACCGACGGCTACATCGGCAACGAAGCGGAAATCCTGGCGCTGCTCAAGGCCAATCTGAACGACGCGCGGTTGTACGCCTTCGGGGTCGGCACCGGCGTCAACCGCTATCTGTTGAGCGAAATGGGTCGGGTCGGGCGCGGCTTCACCCGCTACATGGACCCGACCGAGAATTTGGAAAAGGTGGCTGGGGAACTGGCCGACCGCCTGCAATCGCCGGTGTTGACCGACATTCAAATCGACTGGGGCGGGCTGGAAGTCAGCGAGCAAAGCCCCGACCGGCTGCCCGATCTGTTCGCCGGCCAATCGTTGCGGATTCAGGGCCGTTACCAGCAACCCGGCCGGTACGAAATCAAGGTGCGCGGCCTGGTGCAGGGCCGCCCGGCGACCTTGCCCCTGCAAATCGAATTGCCGGAAGCCAGCACCGAGGGCGAGGCGGTGCCGATCATCTGGGCGCGTTCCGTGATCGGCGACCTGCATTACCAAATGACGACCGGCGCGCACCGGCTAGGCAACGAACCCGTCAACGCTGACGCACTCAAGCAGCGAATCACCGAGCTGGGGTTGAATTTCGCCCTGGTGACGCCGTGGACCGCATTCGTCGCGGTGTCGGAGAAGATTTACAACGCCAACCCCGAATCCACGCCCACGCTGCCGGTGCCGGTGGCGCAGGTCAAGGGCACGACCGAGCGGGCCTACGGCGAACCCGCCGTCCCGATCACGACCGGCGCGGTTTTCACCGGCGGCGGCGCCCCGGAACCGGCGACGCTATTTGGCCTGGCCCTGATGGCGTTGCTGCTGGCGGGTTTCCTGGTGCGAGGGCGCGTGATTGGTTATCCGTCGCGGCTGGAGTGTTGAATGGCTAGGAGTAAGCCAACTCGTTGAAAAGAAGCCCTTATCCCTGCCCCTCGCCCGCTTGCGGGCGAGGGAATGATGACGGCCAATACCGTTCCCTACATGCGAGGCGCCTGTTTCAAATTGAAACGATATGAAATTCCCTGTTTCAGATTGAAACAGTCCAAGTGCTTAAAATAAAGAGCCAGCGCCAATAACTCCTTCATGGATAACACCATCCGCGCCATACACGGCTATGGCATGAAAGATGCTGATGGTTTAAAGGCGCCTCGTGGTATCGAATCCGGCTTCAGGCGGACGGCGCGAACATGGCGGGATTTCCAGGACCAAAAAGTCTGGCGAATGGAGTTGTACCGCCAGACAATCCAGTAAAGCCAACTAATTGATCTTGGACCGAAACGACATAATCACTGGTTATTCTCGTACCGGAACTGATCGTTTTGTAAGCGTTCAGACCCCTCCCCCCGCTGGGAGGGGGAGTGAACGGTTACATCGTTTTCATACGAATATCCGCTCAAGGGGAAGAGCCTACATGACTCCAGAAGAATTCACCGCGTTCTGCAAGACGTTTTTGGGGCTACCCTACATCTGGGGTGCGGATGGACCAGACGCTTATGACTGTTCCGGATTGGCGCAGGTCTTACTTGCCCGTCTGGGACTTGATCCTGTGGGGGATCAAACAGCGCATGATCTTTATCGGCACTTCCAAAAGCCTGGGCAGGGAAGTCCTGTGTCCAGAGCCGATTGCGGATGTCTTGCTTTCTATGGAAAGCCTCGGCGCATCGGCCATATTGCAATCTGCCTGGATGCACAGAATATGATCGAAGCTGGTGGGGGCGGTCCTGAAACCACGACTGTGGAGCGCGCGCGCGAACAGGGGGCCGAAGTGCGTATCCGACCCATAAAACGGCGCTCTGACCTGGTGGCGTTGATACGCCCCGCTGGCTTACCGTGGCAACAGCAGCGAACAGCGGACAGTACACCGTCATCGGATCTCTATGTCGCTCATTATAATCTATTTGACAGCGAACCCATCGCCGGCGTTGAAATATCGCCTGAGGAACTCAAAGCACACTTACGTGCCCTCGACGTATACCGTTCCTTCATACTCGAAGCCGCTGGAGAATATGGCATTGAACCTGCGGTGATTGCGGGTATTGGCTCCCGTGAATCAGGCTGGGGAACAAGCCCCCTCTTAAAACCGAAAGGACCATCCGGCACGGGCGATTGGGTGAAACGCAAGCCTAAAAACTCTCCGCCCCTACGCGGCAACCTTCCCCTCGATGGACAAGGCTTTGGAAGGGGTCTCATGCAAATCGATTGGGATTCCCACGAATTTGCCCGTACCGGCAACTGGCGATCTCCGCGGGAAAATATCTTGTACGGTGCCAAGACACTGTATAAGAAGCTGAAGTTCCTGGAGAAATCTGGAGTGAACCTCTCTCAAGCCAACCTCCTGCGCGCTGGAATCGCCGCTTATAACGCAGGTGAAGGAAACATCCTCAAGGTACTTCGAAATCCACAGCGTGGCATCGATCGCGTTGATGATCCCACCGCGCATCGTAACTATTCGGCTGATGTTCTTGCCAGAGCCATCTGGTTTAGGGAGCATGGCGTCCTTTAGCCGCAAGAGCCTCTACCTGGATTTGAATGCTGATATTCCAGCCGGAATGCATTACGGGCAGCTTTTCCATGTCACCCGGTAGCGAAAGGCCAGCCTAATCATGGCATGGAGTCGACGCGCGGAAGCGTGCGGTTCATACCGAGCGGTGGCACCCGATGGCGAGTTCAGGTTACGATTGAAAAGATCTGGAACGCTATGGTTGGCGTACTTTGGAATGCTATTTCAAAGGCGGCAAATGTGGCGCTCCCTGTGCCGGTACTTGGCTAAGCCCTAACACCGCGCTCAACATGGGCACCCAACAAAAGCTTTGCCTGCTGTTGGGTGTCGGTTAGCTCCCGGTCAGGTATTCCTGGGAGAACCAGTGCGAAATATCGGATTCAGGAACCGGCAAGATCGCCATGAAGGTGCTCAATCAATACAGGAATTGAGGCGTTGAAGGCGTTTTTGGTGAGGTAATTTCTCGAAATGTCAGGAGTGCGCATAATGTCGAAAAATATCCTTGTTTTCTCCGATGGGACCGGTCAAGAGGGCGGTGTTGGCAACGACACCAACATCTACAAGATCTTCAAAATGGTGGAAGACCGCACGTCGAATCAAATCGCGTTTTATGATCCCGGCATCGGTACGGGATGGAGGAAGGTTACTGGCAGTATCGGGGGCAAGGGTATATCCCGCAACATTCAGGAATGTTACCGGTTCATTTTCGATCACTATGAAGCGGGCGATCAGATCTTTCTTTTGGGATTCAGTCGCGGCGCCGCCACGGTGCGCAGCTTGTCCAGCTTTATTCACTATTTCGGCATCCTGCCCAAGTCCCGTCCTGAACTTATTACCAGGGCTTACAAGATTTACCAAATATCCGACGAGGATCAGCGCAAAGAGAGGGCGGATGAGTTTGTGCGCCGCCACCGCGCGATGTGGACGAAAATCAAATTTATCGGCTGTTTTGATACGGTCGCAGCTCTGGGTTTACCCTTTGAGTCAGCCAGTGTCCTGCTCGATGGTCTACCTGGATTCAGGCATAAATTTCATAATTTTACGCTTAGCGAAAGCGTGGAGTATGCCTACCACGCCTTGGCGATAGACGATGAGCGGAAAACGTTTCACCCAATCCTTTGGGACGCCGGGCAAACCGTGCGGCAGGTCTGGTTCAGTGGAATGCATACGGATGTAGGTGGTGGATACAAGGAACATGGCCTCTCCGATATTCCCCTGGTCTGGATGACGCACATGGCCGTCAATCATGGGCTGAAAATCTACCCGGAATTCAACAAGCATAACGAAGTCAACATTTCCGAGGACGCCGATGGTTTCATGCATGATTCCAGGGGCAATTGGATTACCGGACTTTATCGCCAACAGGTTCGCGCATGGGAAGGACGCGGAGAGGAACGGCCAGTTATACACGAGAGCGTTCTCAAGCGCACTCGGAACGAATCCAACGCCAGCAATCCGTCCTACGAGCCGTGGGTCAAGCAACTTCCTCATTCAATCGAGCCGTGGGTGCGATACGAGGACCAGGCATGGCGTGGGCGGTAAGCACTCTTTTTAGGTAGGACGCCCGCCACCATCCGACCCCGTTGGAAAAAACCCTGACCGCCCTTCCCTTGCCCCCGCTCAGCCAGACGGAACCGATGGATGGCGAGCGGAATGAGCTTGTCGCATCAAACTTCCCACGATTTTGCTATACAGTGTAGCTCTCCCAACTTTCCTGGCGTACCCGCCCAGCCCCTCCTCGTTCCAACGGGGCGGAGGCGAACACTTGCTTCCGGGCTTGGCGCCACGATTTCGCTACCTGTGCATCCGCCATGTCCGCAACCAACGACCAGAAAATACGCCAAGCCCTCCTCAATGCCTACGAAGCCCTGCCCCCGCTCGAACAAGCGGTTTTGCAATTGCTGTCGGTGATTTACGAGGAAGTGGGGAAAACCGCGCTGGCCGACTGCGCGCGCCGCTGCGACGCGCCGCAAATCAAATCCAAGGGTTTCCCGCAACCGGGCCTGGTGCCCCTGCTGGACCGGCTGGTCAGCAAAAAATTGGTGGTCAAGGCCAACAACCAGTGGCTTTGCCATCGCCTGATCGTCGAGGACATCACCCGCCGGGCGGTGCGGGAAGGCCGCTTCGAGAGCATGGCCAAGGCGGTGCAAGAGGTGATGAGGGGCACTGGCTGGAGCGATTCGTATTACCGCAGCTACCGGCAGGCGCTGGCCTGGTTGCGCATCGCCTTTTACCGGGGCGATGTGAAGCGCATGCAACACATTCTGGAGATTTGCGCTAGAAACTACCCGACCGACCTGGCGCAATATCCGCCCTGGTTGCTGATCTTCAACAACCCGTTCGACCCCGACGGTTTGCGCACGCTGTCGGATGAGTTGCTGATGGAGGCGCTGGCCGCCATCTTCGCGGCGGCGGCGCGGCATTTCGAGCCGGCGGGCGAACTCATCGCCTTGGGAGAAAGCCTGCTGGCCGGGAACCGCTGCACCGACCCGCTGCGCTATTACCTGGCGGAACAGGCGCTGCTGCGCGGCGACCGGGCGAAGGCCAGCCAGTACTTGGCTCCGCAGCCGACGGATTACAGCGAGGCCCTGCGCGGCTGGCTGGCGTTTCTGGACGGGAAGGATGAGGACGCCATCCAGCATTACGAGGCCGCGCTGAAGCTGCTCCGCAAGCGGACCGGCAAGCGCAAGATTTTCTTCGATCATCTGGCCGGGGTGTTTTTCATTCTGGCGCTGCTGGCCAGCAACACGCCCGCCCGGTTGCGCCAAGCCCTGGATATGATGGCGCCGGTGTTCGACAAGGGCGCGCGCTATGCTTATCCCGGTCTCTATCGGAATCTGTGGCAGGTGGTGGAGATTCAGCAGGGCCAACTTCAGAGAATTGCCCCACCAGATCTGAGCGCACCGCTGCCCGCGCTCGACCGCTTTTTCCAACTGCTGGTGCTGTTCTGGCTGAACGTCGCCGACCGGCAAGCTTTGCGCGACCTGGCGAAGCCCCTGCTGAATATCGCCCAGGAGAATGGCTATCGCTGGTTCGCGGCGGAGCTGGGCGAACTGCTGCAGCGCCTGGTCGGCCCAACCTACAATTCCCCTGAACCCTCCACTCTCTCCCACAAAGAGGAGGAGGAGCTGGACGGCGGGCGTCATCTCGCTCGCCTGTTCCAACTCAAGGAACCTTGGGAACACGCTCTGAACGCGCTGCTGGAACTGACCCAGCCCGGGGCGGAGCCGACGACGGCGCCGGCGAACCGACTGGTGTGGTGGATCAGTTGGCACAAGAGCGGGAGTTGCACGATCAGCCCGCGCGAGCAGAAGCGCGATGCCCGAGGCCAATGGACCCAGGGCCGGGCGGTGGCGCTAAAGCGGCTGCACCACGCGGAAAAACTGGATTTTCTCACTCCTCAGGACCGCGAAATCTGTTCCACCGTGCGCGTGGACTACAGCGGCTATTACGGCCAGACCAGCTACGAAATCGATACCGACCGGGCGTTGCCGCTGCTGGTGGGTCACCCGCTGATCTTCTGGGAGGATACGCCGGGCGTGCGGGTGGATCTGGTCAAGGGCGATCCGGAACTGCTGATCACCCCGCAGGGTTCGCAGTGGCGGCTGGAACTGTCGCCCCAGGCAACCGCCATCGAGTCGGTGAAGGTGGTCAAGGAGACACCGACCCGGCTCAAGGTGATCGCGTTCAACGAGGCGCACAAGCAGGTCATGGCGATCCTGGGCAATGGCTTGCTGGTGCCCGGCGCGGCCAAGGCCCGCGTGCTGGAAACGGTAGCGGCCCTGGCGAACCTGGTGACCGTGCAGTCCAGTATCGGCGGCGGGGTGGAGAATCTGGAGGAAGTCGCCGCCGATTCCCTGCCGCACGTCCATTTGCTGCCCTTCGGCGAGGGACTGAAGATCGAACTGCGGGTGCGACCGTTTGCCTCCAGTGGCCCCTCCTACCGACCTGGCGCCGGTGGCGAGTGGGTGATCGCCGAGATCGACGGCAAGCGGGTGCAGGCCCGCCGTGATCTGAAACTGGAACGCCGGCGGGTGGCACAGATGATGACCGCCGTGCCCAGCCTGTCGCGCCAGCCCACCGTCGGTGGCGAGTGGATTCTGCCCGATCCGGAAGCCTGTCTGGAGGCGCTGCTGGAACTGCAAGCCCTGGGCGACCAGGCGGTGCTGGAATGGCCGGAGGGTGAGAAATTCAAGGTCAGCCACCCCGCGACTCTCAGCCAGCTTCGCCTGAGCATCAAGCGTCACCGGGACTGGTTCGACCTCGACGGCGAGCTGCGCCTGGACGAGCAAGTGTTCAACATGCGCCAGTTGCTCGAACTGCTCGAACGGGCGCCGGGCCGGTTCCTGCCACTGGGCCAGGGCCAGTTTCTGGCCTTGACCGACGAATTTCGGCGGCGGCTGGACGAATTGCGCGGCTTCGGCGAGCCGGGCGCCAAGGGCGTGCGGTTTCACCCGCTGGCGGCCCAGATGTTGGAGCCGCTCACCGCCGAGGCGGGATCGGTGCGCGCCGACGCCGACTGGAAGGCGCAAATCCAGCGGTTGCGCGAGGCCGAGGCGCTGCAACCGGCGATTCCCTCGACCTTGCAAGCCGAACTGCGGGACTATCAGTCGCAAGGTTTCGAGTGGCTGGCGCGGCTGGCGCACTGGGGCGTGGGTGCCTGTCTGGCCGACGACATGGGGCTGGGCAAGACGGTGCAGGCGCTGACGCTGATCCTGAGCCGGGCGCAGGACGGGCCAACCCTGGTGGTCGCGCCGACCTCGGTTTGCTTGAACTGGGTGGACGAGATTCGCCGCTTCGCCCCGACCTTGAACCCGATCATGTTCGGCGGTGGCGACCGCGAGCAGACCCTGGCGCGGCTGGGACCGTTCGACCTGCTGATTTGCAGCTACGGCCTGTTGCAGCAGGAAGCGGAACGGTTGACGGAGCGGGAATGGCGGACCATCGTCCTCGACGAGGCGCAGGCCATCAAGAACATGACCACCAAGCGTTCCCAGGCGGCCATGGAACTGCGCGGCGATTTTCGGATGATGACCACCGGCACTCCGATTGAGAACCACCTGGGCGAGTTGTGGAATCTGTTCCGCTTCATCAATCCGGGTTTGCTCGGCTCCCTGGAGCGTTTCAACCAGCGGTTCGCCACGCCCATCGAGCGAGATCGGGACGTCCAGGCCCGCCACCGGCTCAAGCAACTGATTCAACCGTTTATCCTGCGCCGGTTGAAGTCGGAGGTGCTGGAGGCGCTGCCGTCGCGCACCGAGATTCTGCGGCGGGTGGAACTGGGGCCGGAGGAAACAGCCCTGTACGAAGCCTTGCGCCAGAAAGCGCTGGAGCGGCTGGCCAAGGTGGACGACGCCGACGGCCAAAAATCTTTCCAGATTCTTGGGGAGATCATGAAGCTGCGCCGGGCCTGCTGCCATCCGAAGCTGGCGCTGCCGGAGACCGACCTGCCAGGGGCCAAGCTGGCGGCGTTCGAGGAGATTCTCGACGAGTTGCTGGAAAACCGGCACAAGGCGCTGGTGTTCAGCCAGTTCGTCGATCATCTGGCCATCCTCCGCGAGTTGCTGGACCGCAAGAAGGTGGCCTATCAGTATCTGGACGGCAGTACGCCGGCCAACGAGCGCAAGCGGAGCGTGGACGCTTTTCAGGCCGGCCGGGGCGACGTGTTTTTGATCAGCCTGAAGGCCGGCGGCCTGGGGTTGAACTTGACCGCCGCCGATTTCGTCATCCACATGGACCCGTGGTGGAATCCGGCGGTGGAGGATCAGGCGTCGGACCGGGCGCACCGCATCGGCCAGCAGCGACCGGTGACCATCTACCGGCTGGTGGCCCAAGGCACCATCGAGGAGAAAATCGTCGCCCTGCACCACCAGAAGCGGGACCTGGCGGAACAGTTGTTGGAGGGAACCGGCACGGGTGGCCGGATTTCGGCGGACGATCTGCTAAGGCTGCTGCAAGAAGCGGCGTAGGCGAGGATTCTTTCCCTTTTCGCGCATGAACGAACGGACGACACCCTCATGAAAACCATCCTCATTACCGGCGCGACCGACGGCATCGGTCGGGAAACCGCGCGGCAATTGCTGGCGCAAGGCCATCGGGTGTTGCTGCACGGGCGCACCCTGGAGCGGGCGCGGCAGACGATCCAGGCCCTCGAGACGCCAACCGCCGTGCCGGTCTGGGGCGACCTGGCCGAGATGCGCCAGGTGTTGGCGCTGGCCGACCAGGTCCGACAGCAGGTTCCAGCGCTCGACGTTCTGATCCACAACGCCGGCGTGTACCAACACGAGCGCCGCCTGACCCCGGATGGGTTCGAAATGACCATGGCGGTCAATCACTTCGCGCCCTTTCTGCTGACCCAGGCGCTACTGGCGACGATCCAGGCCAGTTTCCAGGGTCGGATCGTCACGGTCAGCTCCGTCGCCCATCAGGGCGCCCGGCTGGATCTGAACGACCTGAGCTTCGCCCGCCGCTTCGACGGCTATACCGCCTACGCCACCTCGAAACTGGCGAATATCCTGTTCACCCAGGCGCTGGCTAAGCGGCTGGCCGGCACGGCGGCGACCGCCAACTGCCTGCATCCGGGAGTGATCGAGACCAAGTTGCTGCGCAGTGGGTTTTCCCGAGGTGGCGCGTCCATCGCCGATGGCGCCCGAACTTCGGTTTACCTGGCGACGGCGGACGCCGTTCGCGCCGTGACTGGCCAGTATTTCATCGACAGCCGGCCGGCCCGACCTATGGCCATCGCCCGTGATACGCGCCTGGCCGAGGCGCTCTGGCAGGCGTCCATGACGGCGTTGGAACCCTTTCTGGCCCGGTGAGGAAGCCGTCCCGATTGCCGTGTTGTCACCCGTTCCGTGTCCGGCGACGGCGCGGCTTTTCGGTCGGTTCGGGCAAATCCCGGATGCGCCGCATCCACAGCGCGATGTCCGGGTCCATCCGCGCCAGCACCGCCTGCGGGTTCTTCGCT
>CALGOO010000134.1 GCA_937960715.1 uncultured Candidatus Competibacteraceae bacterium | reverse complement strand
TGCTTGGCCGAACCGGCGGGATAGCGCGACGGCACCACCACCACCCGAATCTGGCGCTCGGACTGGCAGGCCGCCTTCATGCGGGCCACCGCCTCCGGCTTGTTGTCCTCGATGGCGATCACGGCGTTGGGCGCCTGCAAGGCGTGAAGCATCAGGCGAACACCGTCCACGATGTGCTCGGCCCGCTCGCGCATCAAGCGGTCGTCGCAGGTCATGTAGGGCTCGCACTCGGCGCCGTTGACCGCCAGGGTATGCACCTTGGCCTGGCGCGCTTTGCCGAGCTTGACCGCCGCCGGGAAATTCGCGCCGCCCATGCCGACGATACCCGCCTCACCGATGCGGGCGGCCACCTCTTCGGGTTCCAAACCAAACGGATCCGGCGACGGCTCCCGCTCCAGCCATTGGTCCGCGCCGTCGCTTTCCAGCGTGATGGTCGGCAACGGCAGGCCGGACACATGCGGCGCGGTGAAATCGCCGATGGCCGCGATCACGCCGGAGGTGGGCGCATGCACCGACACCGAAACGCCACTTTGTTCTCGCCCCAGCAACTCGCCCTTGCGTACCTTCTGCCCGACCTTGACCACCGGAATCGCCGGCCGGCCGGTGTGTTGTTGCAGCGGAACATGCAGCCGGGCAGGCATCGGCAAGACCTGAATCGCTTGCTCGGCGCTCAGGTGCTTTTGTCCAGCCGGATGCACGCCACCCCAGAAGTCGAATAGTTTCATGAAATCAAACTCCAAGGCCCAGCGCCGGCTTGGGCCAGTACCAGTTCTTCAGGGTGGGGGCGATGGGACGCAGTTGCAGGCATTCGGTCGGGCACACTTCCACGCACAGGCCGCAGCCGATACAGGCGTCCTGGATGACGCCGTGAATCTGCCTGGGCGCACCGATGATGGCGTCGGTGGGACACCTGCCGCCGCAGTGGGCGCAGCCGATGCAAGTCGCTTCGTTGACGTGCGCGAGCAGGGGCGGACCGCTGTTCGATGCGCCGTCCACCGCGACGCCCAGCTTCGCCGCCAGTGCCTGAACCAGGACCGGACCGCCCGGCGGGCAGAGCGTGATGGTCGCTTTACCGTTGGCCAAGGCTTCGGCCGCGCCGTTGCAACCCGGATAACCGCACTGCCCGCAATTGACCCCCGGCAGCATTTGTTGGATTTCCTCGTGCAAGGGGTTGCCCTCGACGCGCAGATAGCGAGCGGCAAGACCCAGCACCCAGCCCAGCGCCAGCCCCAACAGCGTCAAACTCAATACGGCGGCGATCATCTCAACGTGCTCCCAATGCTTGAAAAACTATTCTGACTCCCCCTTCTCTCCGACCACGCACCCGGAGGAAGTAGGGCGGGTTAGGGCGCCAGCCCGTAACCCGCCAGAACCGGAGTTGGCTCCAAAAGGCGGGTTACGCTGCGCTAACCCGCCCTACGAATTTCTCTAGCGCGTCGGCAGGCCCACGAATCCCATGAACGCCAGCGCCAGCAGGCCGGCGGCGATGAAACCGATTGGAGCGCCGGCGAAGGCTTCCGGTACGTTGGCCAGCGCCAACCGCTCGCGCAAACCAGCGAACAGCACCAGCACCAGGGTAAATCCCAGAGCGGAGCCGAACCCGAACAACAGGCTTTCCAGCAGGCTATGCGGCTGCTGGATATTCAGCAGCGCCATGCCGAACACGGCGCAGTTGGTGGTGATCAGCGGCAAATAAATGCCGAGAACCTGATAAAGCGTGGGGCTGGCCTTGCGGACGAACATTTCGGTGAACTGCACCAAGGCAGCGATCACCAGAATGAAGGCCAAGATCCGCAGGAACTGGATATCGAGCGGAATCAGCACGTAACGCTCCAGCAGCCAGCAGATCGAGACGGCCAGGGTCAGCACGAACGTGGTGGCCAAACCCATGCCGACGGCGGAATCCACCTTGTTGGAGACGCCCATGAACGGACACAGCCCCAGAAATCGGACCAGCACCACGTTGTTGACCAACGCCGTGCCCAGCAGGATGAACAGGTAATCGCGCATGTCGGTCTCCGCGTCATGCCTCGATTTCGGCAGCAATCGTGCCAAAGGCATCCGCTCCAATCATTTCTTTTTCGATCAAAACATTATCGAGGGCGATTCGACTTGGAGAGCAGACGGAAGCTTGTAGGGTTTGCGACATTGCCGGGCGCAAGCCGGTGTCGGTTGTGGCAAATGCCGCACCACGATCGGGTCGATGGGTTGTCGCCTTCGGTCGATCCGTCTCGCCAAGGCATGGAGAAAACCCCGTCGATGCCGGTCGGCCGTCCCCGATGACGGTGCTGGTCACGGTCTTGCATGGTGATGCTAAGCCACTCTCTCACTCCAAGCACTGCGTCGAGCACGCCCATGACCACGCAAAACGATCAAAAGACCGTCGGCCGCTCTTCCAACACCAAAATCGATGCGAGCGAACCCTGTCCGACCGCCGATAACCTGCCGCCCTGGGTGTTCGCCAAGATCGTGGACCAGTTGACCACCGCCGTTTGCCTCACCGACACCGCCGCCAACATTCTCTACGTCAATCGCGCGTTTACCGAAGTCACCGGCTACGCCGTCAGCGAAGTGATCGGCAAGAGCACCGCCATGTTGTCCGACCAATGCACCCCGCCCCGGGTCTACGAGCAGATGTGGCGCCAGATCAAACGCGGCCAACCCTGGACCGGGTTGCTGACCAATCGCCGCAAGCGGGATACGGTCTACCTGGCGGAACTCACCGTGCTGCCGGTGCGTGACGAATGGGCGCAAACCGCTTATTTCCTCGGCATCTACCGCGACGTGACCGCCATGCACCATCTGGAGCAACAGGTGCACTATCAGAAGGCGCTGATCGAGTCGATGGTGGACGCCGCGCCGGCGATGATCGCCTTGCTCGACGAAAATGGCCGGGTGATTCTCGACAACCACGAATATAAAAAGCTGGTCGGCGATCTGCGGGTGCGGGAACCGGCGGCGGAATTTCTGAGCGCCTTGCGGGAAACCCTGGGCGAAACCTTTCCCTGGGGCTCGCACGCGGAACAAGGCTTTCGCGACCAGGAAGTCAGCTTCGATCCGGGCGGCAAGGGGCAGCCGCGCTGGTTTTCCTGTTCCGGGGTCTGGTTTCGCGAGCAGGACGGTAGCGCCGCCAATTTCTTCAAGCCGGTGCGGCAGACCTATCTGTTGTTGATGGCGAACGAAATCACCTCGCTCAAGCGCCAGCAGGAAGCGGTCGGCATGAACGCCATGCGGGCGCTGCTGGCCGAGCAGGAAAAAGTCCGCAGCATGAGGGAGGCGCTGCAAGCCGCCATTTTCCAGATGCAGGGGCCGCTGAACCTGATCGCCGCCGCCCACGACCTGCTGGAACGGCGCGGCGCGCAAAGCGATCCCGCCCTGCGCCAGGCCCTGCGCCAGGCGACGACCGCCGGTCGGGAGGCCCTGGAACGCTTGCGGGCCCTGATCCCCCAGGTGCCGCCGGAAGCGGCGGCGCCGGTCAACATCAACCAGTTGCTGCGGGAGGTGCTGGAGTTGTGCAAACACCGATTGCTGGCGGGCGGCACGATCGTGGACTGGAAACCGGCGCCGATGCTGCCGGCCATCACCGCCCGGGCCAGCCGCTTGCGCGGCATGTTCAAGCAGTTGCTCGACAATGCGCTGGATGCGATGGAAGGCAACCGCCACGAACCGCGTGAGTTGCGCATCGCCACCGACGTCCGCGACCAGGCGGTGGAAGTCGTCATCGAAGACACCGGTCCCGGCATCCCCTCCGATCTACGCTGGCGGATTTTCGAACCCTTCTTCACCACCAAGCGCGCGGCCACGCATACCGGTCTGGGCTTGGCGCTGGTGCAGGAGGTGGTCAACGAGCAGCGCGGCGTGATCGCCCTCGATCCCGGCCACATCGCCGGCTGTCGCTGGCGGGTATCCCTGCCCATCAAATACGCCGAAGGGGCCTGACCGCCCGGAAGAGAGGTTGTCGTGGACCGTTCGGAACTGCTGGAAATCCAACTGGCGACCCTGTTCGGGGTGAGTCGGATTCTCGGCCAGCCTTCCCCGCTGGAGGAGACGCTCGCGCGAGTCTTGCAAGTGTTGCATGACCGGGGCGAACTGCTGCGTGGCACGGTGTCGCTGGTGGACCCCGATAGCGGCGCCTTGCTGGTGAGCGCGATCCACGGTCAACATCCCTCCCCGGACGACGAGCCGGTGCGCTATCTGCCGGGCGAGGGCTTGATCGGCATGGTGCTGGAGCGAGGTGAAAAAATCGTGCTGCCGCGTATCGCCGACGAGCCTCGCTTTCTGAACCGGCTGAAGTTGTACGATCGCGAGCTGCCGTTCGTCGGCGTGCCGATCCGAGCGGGGCCCGAACAATACAGCGGCGTGCTGGCGGCGCAACCACCCCGCCGTGACCAATGGTTGCAGGAACGCGCCCGCTTTCTGGAGATGGTCGCGAACCTGATCGCCCGCAGCGTGCAAGCCGCTCGCGAGGTGGAACGCGAACGCGGCGCGTTGACCGCCGAACGCGACAGCCTGCGGCGCGCCGTGCGGGGGAACCACGGTTTCGACAGCATGGTCGGCCACAGTCAGCCGATGCAGCGAGTGTTCGAGCAGGTGCGGCAAGTGGCGAAATGGAACACCACGGTGCTGGTGCGAGGCGAATCCGGCACCGGCAAGGAATTGATCGCCTCCGCCATTCATTACAATTCGCCCCGCGCCGGCGGACCGCTGCTCAAGCTGAACTGCGCGGCGCTGCCGGACAATTTGCTGGAATCGGAATTGTTCGGGCACGAGAAAGGTGCGTTCACCGGCGCGGTCAACCAGCGCAAGGGTCGCTTCGAACAGGCCCACGGCGGTACTTTATTCCTGGACGAGATCGGCGATATTTCTCCGGCGTTCCAGGCCAAGCTGTTGCGGGTGTTGCAGGAAGGCGAACTGGAACGGG
>CALGOO010000133.1 GCA_937960715.1 uncultured Candidatus Competibacteraceae bacterium | reverse complement strand
TCCTTCAACCGGCTCAGCGCCGAAGCCGCGAACTTTCGAACGTTCTGATCCGCATCCTTCAGGGCGGCGATGAGCGGCTCCACCGCCCGCGGATCATTTAACGGAACCAACGCCAAAGCCGCCCACTTTCGAACGTTCTGATTCGCATCCTTCAGGGCGGTGATGAGCGGCTCCACCGCCCGCGAGTCTGTCAACCAGCTCAGCCCCAAAGCCGCCGCCGCGCGCACGCCCTCATCCGCATCCTTCAGGGCGACGATGAGCGGCTCCACCACCCGCGAGTCTGTCAACCAGCCCAACGCCTCGGCTGCCGCCGCGCGCACGCCCTCATCCGCATCCTTCAGGGCGACGATAAGCGGCTCCACCGCCCGCGAGTCTTCCAACCGGCCCAGCGCCCTGGCTGCTTCCTTGCGCACGTCCTTATCTGCATCCTTCAGAGCGGCGATGAGCGGCTCGGTCGCCCGTAGGTCCTTCAATGTGTTCAGCATCTCGCCCAGCATCCAGGCTGCGTTCTGGCGAACACGCTGATCCTTATCCTTCAGGGCGGCGATGAGCGGCTCGGTCGCCCACGAGTCTTTCAACCAGCCCAACGCCTCGGCTGCCGCCGTGCGCACGTCCTCATCCGCATCCTCCAAGGCAACAAGCAACGGCTTCACCGCCCGCAGGTCCTCCAACTGGCCCAACGCCCAAGCCGCCGACTTTCGAACGTTCTGATCCGCATCCTTCAGAGCGGCTATCAGCGGCTCCACCGCTCGTGGGTCCTTCATCCGGCCCAGTGCCCAAACCGCACTCTGGCGAACACGCTGATCTGCATCTTTCAAGGCGGCGAGCAACGGCTCGACCGCCCGCGAGTCGTTCAACTGGCCCAGCGCCGAAGCTGCGTTCCAGCGAACGTCCGCGTCCACGTCCCGCAGGGCGGCGATGAGCGGCTCCGTTGCCCTCCGGTCGTTTAGCTCACCTAGCCCATCGGCCGCCGCCGCGCGCACGTCCTTATCTGCATCCTTCAGGGCGGCGATGAGCGGCTCCACCGCCCGCGAGTCCTTCAAGTGGCCCAGGGTCCAAGCCGCCATGTCACGCCACTCCGCATCCTTTTGCCCGTTTGTAAGGGATTGAAGCGCCCAGGCTACGGCTTGGTCATGGTCCTGCGCGACGCCAATCCCGTACCTGTAAATCCGGCTGAGAAATACCTGTGCAACGGCATTCCCCTGCGCAGCCGCCTTGCCATACCAGGCTGCCGCCTGGGCGTCGTCCTTCTCGATCCCGCAACACCCTCTGGTGTACATTTGGCCGAGGATAACCTGCGCATAAACCAAGCCTTGTTCGGCGGCCTGGCGATAGCCGGCGACCATCGCAGGCGCGTCGTCTTGAGCCACACTCTCATCGAATTTTTTAAGCAAACATATTATTCCCAGAAAATTACCCGCCTCCGCCGCCGATCGGCAATACGCCAGCGCTTCCCCATAGCGTTCCGCCTGTTGCAAGGCGCCACACAGGCGGGCGTTCAGAGCGGCGTTTTGCGGGTTTTCCTGCACGGCCTGCTGGCACGCAGGTAGAGCGGCCGCATCCAGGTGATCGAAGTTATCAAACCTGACCAGTTGTCGGCAGCGCTCGGCATGGGTGAGAGGAGGTGCGTCCGGGCGGTCTGTTGCCGCCCCCGGAGTTCCTATCAACAGCAGCAGCGCACCGGCCAGGGCAGGTATCCCATGATGGAGCCGGTACAAAAGGTGGTTGGGCATGATAGTCAATACTCCGGAGTTGAGGGTTTAACGGCGGCTTGCATGGGTGCGGTCACCTGCCATTGCACAACCCGCAACAGGGCGGTCTCGTGAGCCGGGGCGGTCGAAGCGAACCCGCGTTTTGCGATCGCGGCGGGGCCGAAACCTGCCTGCAGCAACTGATTCTCGAAGGCCAGCACCTCGCCTTGCAGGTGGCCTCGTTGCACCGATTCTTCCGGTCCTGCGCGCACAGTCGCCGGTACGCCCGCTTGCGCCAGGTAGGTGAAATCCTGATGCGGTCCTGCGGCGCGGGTGGCGATGAACAGCATCTGCTCCAGACCGGCGGTGTCGGCGGTTATTTCGCCTTCCACGTGCGCCTGATTGCCCGGCAACAGCCGGTTATGCCCGCCACTGACCGGATAAATCGCCGTGATTCCGTAACGGCTGTCGATGTACAGCACGGTCACATCCAGCGGCGCTTCGCTCGCGTTTTTGAAGGTGACCTGCAGCTTGTCTCCCGGATTGAAAGGCGGCGCCGTGGTGGAATTCAACTCAATGGTCTCGAAGTCGGCCGCGCCCTGGACTTTCCGTCTTAATTCCACCGCGAGCTGCAACGCGCTGGTCGCTTCGTTCAGTTGACTGGCCAGACGCAGCAGATTCAGCGCCTTGGCCAGCGGTTGCAGATGGGTGTTGACGATATCGGTCAGCGCTGTGGTGTTGGTCACGGCGATTGATGGGGTTTTGCGCGGTCCGGCGGGTACTCGTTCGGCGCCGGGGTTCAGTAACCACAGATGGTCGTCCTGCAAGCGCAGGATCACATCGGCATTCTCGGTGGGCGCGGTCCGTTCAATCCGCACGCCTTCGGTCCGGGTCGTCGTCTGGGTGAGTGTTTCCAGCAGCGTCGCCCGTGCCCGGCGCTCTTCCGCCGTATAGGGGGTTGCGGGCGGAAGTTGACCTTCTGCGAGGGGCGGCGCGACCCGCAGGGTCAGGCGTAGCGGGCTGTTCAGCAGGCGGGCATGGGCGCCACGCGGGATCGCAACCGGACCCGATCCTGGCTGTTGGGCGTCCGGAGCCAGCCGGCTGCTGAGCAGGTCGGCGGAGGTGACCGTCCAATAGCTCAACGGTTCGGTGGCGGCAGGGCCGGCGACCATGGCCAGCCGCGCGCCTTCGGCCAGACCGTGCAGGCGGCCGGCGGCGATGGTGAGCTGACCGTCACGGCGCTGCACCGGCCATTGCTGGACGCGCGCGCCCGGCGTTTGCCCGAAAACCGGGGCGTCCAATCGGTCGCCTTCGAAATCGGGCGTGGGCGAGGAGTAACGGCTGGCCACATACTCGCGCACCATCTGTTCTCCCATTTGGCGGTAGCTGACGCCCGGCGGCAGCCGCGCCAAGGCCGTGGCGAGGGTGTACGTCAGCAGGCCATGCGTTTCGGACTTCGGGTCGTCTGTGGGCAGTCGCAACTGCGGCGCTAATTCATTGGATTGGGCGGCGAAAAAGGCCACGTAGCCGCCGGTGGTTGTTGGGGAGGGCGCCGCGAAGGCGGGACCGGCTTCGTGGAGGCCCGGGGCGCCGGCGCCCCGGGTGGTCACCGGATCGAGCGCGGCGGGGGGAATACCGAGCACGGCGGACGGTACGCTCCGGTCACGCCAGCCCTCCGGTGGGCCATTGCGGGTCACGGTGGCGGCATGGCAACTGTCGAACACCGCCCACACGAACGCGCCGCGCTGGCGCAGAGCGGTCAGGCGAGTTTCGATCTCGTCATCGACGATGGCGTTTTCCACCCCGCCGGCCGATTCCTGCCAACGCCTGACATCGCGCGGCAGCAGGATTTCGTCCAGTCCATCCGGTTCGCGGGCGGCGGTTGCCTCGGTCACGGGCTGCTGCGCGCCGTGGCCGCTGTAGTACACCATGACAAAATCACCGGGTTGGACCCGCTCGCTCAGGTCCATCAATCCGTCCAGAATCGCGGCGCGGGTCGGCAAGCCGGCCGCACCCTCCACTCCGTCGGCCAGCACCGTGATCCGCTCCAGGCGAAAGCCTTTTTCCTGGAGTACCGTGCGCATCAGCATTACGTCGTTGCGCGGACCGTCCTGGAGTTGCCAGTGTTCGTTCAGCGCCGGATAGGCCGATACTCCGATCAGCAGGGCATGATCGGTCGGGGTTGAGGGGGTCGGTGCACCGGGAGGTGAAGGTGAGGACTGGGCGAACCCGAGGGTAACGGTCACTAGCAGCACGAGTCCGCCGGTCAATCCACAAC
>CALGOO010000132.1 GCA_937960715.1 uncultured Candidatus Competibacteraceae bacterium | reverse complement strand
AAGGTTTGACTGGATATGCACATTATACGATGCTTGTCAATGCGTAAGTCCTATGTAGTTTGATCATGTGGGTGGTTTCTTGGCCGGTTCGGAAGTGGGGAAGACGGGCGCGGCGGCGGGAGGCGTGGCCGGCAACACGGTCACGGACTGAATGATCACCGGGGTTTTGGGGACATCGCGGAGGCCTGGTCCGCCCACGCCGGTGGGCGTTTGGCGGATTTTATCCACGACCTCCATGCCGCCGATGACTTGGCCGAACACGGCGTAGCCCCAGCCTTGCGGGTCGGGCGACCGATAATCCAGTGCCGGATTGTCCTTGACGCTGATGAAGAACTGGGCGGTGGCGGACTGAGGATCGCTGGTACGGGCCATCGCCACCGCGCCGCGCCGATTTTTCAGGCCGTTGTCGGCCTCGTTCTTGACCGGCGCATGGGTCGGCTTTTGCTGGAAGTCGGCGGTGAAACCGCCGCCCTGGATCATGAACCCGTCGATGACCCGATGAAAGATCGTGCCGTTGTAGAAGCCTTCCCGCGCGTAGACGAGGAAGTTCTCGACGGTCTTGGGCGCTTTGTCGTCGGCGAGTTCCAGGGTGATGAGGCCGAGACTGGTGTCCAGCCGGACCTGGGTGCCGGCCAGGGCATTTCCACTGGCCCAACTCAAAATGGCCGCGGTGAGTAACAGGGGGGGTTTACGCATGGGGTAGTCGCCTGGTTACAGGATGATGAAAACATGATAACCATCGAGGATGCGCTCCGCTAGATTTGGCGGGCGCCAACCCTTTCCGTTACCATGCCCCGTCTATGACCACCGAAAACGTCAAAACGCGTTTCGCCCCGAGTCCCACCGGCTATTTGCACCTGGGCAACGTCCGCACCGCGTTGTTCGACGCGTTGCTGGCCCGACGTTGGGGCGGCCGGTTTTTATTGCGAATCGAGGATACCGACCGGGAGCGCAGCCGTCCCGAATACGTCGCGGCGTTGCTGGAGGACTTGCGCTGGTTGAGGCTGGATTGGGAGGAGGGACCGGAAGTGGGTGGCCCGCACGCGCCCTATGCCCAATCAGAGCGTGCGACGATCTACGCCGATTACTATGAACGGCTGGAAGCCTCGGGTCAGGTTTATCCCTGTTTCTGCACGCCAGCGGAACTGGCGCTGAGCCGCAAGGCCCAGCAAGCGGCGGGTCGCCCACCGCGCTATGCGGGCCCCTGCGCCCGGCTGAACGCGGCTGAACGGCAAGCACGGCGGGAGCGGGGCTTGCAGCCGACCCTCCGCTTCCGGGTTCCGGCCGGGCGAACGGTGGAATTCACCGACCGGGTGCGTGGCCTCCAGCGCTTTGCCAGCGACGACATCGGTGATTTCGTCATCCGCCGGGCGGATGGAAGTCCGCAGTTTTTCTTCGCCAACGCCGTGGATGACGCGCTGATGGGGATTACCCATGTGCTGCGCGGCGAGGACCATCTCGCCAATACCCCGCGCCAGTTGCTGTTGTTGGAGGCGCTGGAATTGCCCGCGCCTGAATACGGTCACTTGGCGCTGATCGTCGGAACCGACGGTGGGCCGCTGTCCAAGCGTGAGGGTGATCTCAGCCTGCGTGAGTTGCGGGCCACCGGTTATCTGCCCGAGGCGTTGTTGAATTATCTGGCGCGGCTGGGCCACGCCTACGACCGGGACGAGTGGCTGGAGCCAGTGGAACTGGCCGCCGGGTTTGCCTTGGAGCATCTGGGCCGCGCCCCGGCCCGCTATGACGAAGCTCAATTGCTGCACTGGCAAAGCGAGGCGGTGCGGCGCGCGGACCCGGAGCGGCTGTGGGACTGGATGGGTCCCGCGGTTCACGAACGGGTTCCGCCCGACGACCGGGATCGGTTCATCGTCGCGGTGCGGCCCAACCTTCGCTTTCCCGCCGATGCCGCGTTCTGGGCGGAACGCTGGTTCGGCGTGGAGTTGACCCCGAGCGAAGACGGCCGGGCGGCGATCGCGGCGGCGGGATCAGGATTTTTCACCCATGCCCTGGCGGTCTATGCCCAACACGGCGCCGCTTATCAGCCGCTGATCGAGGAGCTGAAGCGACGCACCGGTTTGAAGGGCAGAAACCTGTTCATGCCCCTGCGGGCGGCGCTGACCGGCGAAACCCATGGCCCCGAACTGGCCCGGGTGATCGATCTGATGGCGCCCGAACGGGTGCGCCTTCGCCTGCAAGCCTGCGTTCGAGCCGGCTAGCGTTATCTCACCAACCTGGACGATCCGTCGTCCGTTGCTTCAAGAGAACTGTCCATGTTACGGATTTTCAACAGCCTGACCCATCGAAAAGAGGAATTTCACTCCATCGAGCCGGGCAAGGTGCGGATGTACGTCTGTGGCATGACGGTTTACGACCATTGCCATGTGGGTCATGCGCGGGTCATGGTGGTGTTCGACGTGGTGCTGCGCTGGTTGCGCGCCAAGGGCTACGACGTAACCTACGTGCGCAACATCACCGACATCGACGACAAGATCATCCGTCGCGCCGAGGAGAACGGCGAGGACTTTCAGGAGTTGACCGCGCGTTTCATTGCCGCGATGAACGAGGATTTGGCCGCTCTGGGTATCTTGCCGCCGACCCACGAGCCGCGCGCCACTGAGACCATGGCCGACATGATCGCCTTGATCCAGATCTTGTTGGACAAAGGCTTCGCCTATGTCGGGGCCGCTGGCGACGTGTATTACGACGTGAGCCGCTTCGAGCGCTACGGGCGGTTGGCCAACAAGAAGTTGGAGGATTTGCGCGCCGGCGCCCGGGTCGAGGTTGAGGAGGCCAAGGACGATCCGCTGGATTTCGTACTGTGGAAGGCCGCCAAGCCCGGCGAGCCGAGTTGGCCGTCGCCGTGGGGCGCGGGCCGGCCCGGCTGGCATATCGAATGCTCGGCGATGTCCACTCGCTGCCTGGGCGCGCATTTCGACATTCACGGCGGTGGGATGGACCTGAAGTTTCCCCACCATGAGAACGAGATCGCCCAGTCCGAGGCGGCCAGCGGCCAGCCGTATGTGAATCTCTGGATGCACAACGGTTTCGTCCAGGTCGACGACGCAAAGATGTCCAAATCGCTGGGCAACTTTTTCACCGTGCGCGAAGTTTTGCGGCGCTATCAACCCGAGGTGGTGCGGTTGTTCATCTTGTCCAGCCATTACCGGGGACCGTTGAACTACTCGGACGAAAATCTCGATCACGCCAAGTCGTCGTTGACTCGCTTGTACACGGCGTTGCGCGGCTTGCCGGTCGTGGAGGCTTCGATCGAGGAGGGTTGGCGCCTTCGGTTCGAACAAGCGATGGACGATGACTTCAATACCCCCGAGGCGCTGGCGGTGCTGTTCGAGCTGGCGCGCGAGATCAATCGCCTGCGAGCGGCGGATGATGAAACAGCGGCGGCGCGGCTAGGAGCGAGCCTGCGATGGTTCGGCGGCTCGCTAGGATTATTGCAGGCTGACGCGGGGTTGTGCCTGCAAGGCGCGGCCGGTGAATCCGCGCTCGCGGAATTGACGACAACATATACTCCCGCAGGGATTGAAGCTTTGATCGCCGAACGCGCCGCCGCCCGTAATGCCAGGAACTGGGTGGAAGCCGACCGGATTCGCGGCTTGTTGCAAGAGGCCGGAATCGTGCTTGAGGATACGCCGAAGGGGACGGTCTGGCGGCGAGACTGAAAATTATGGGCTTGACGCCAGCGAGACTCAAAAATAGAATTCCAAATTCCGTATGGAATCGCTGGATGCCAGAAGCGGTTAGTTCGCGAACGGGGTATAGCGCAGTCTGGTAGCGCACCTGCTTTGGGAGCAGGGGGTCGTGG
>CALGOO010000131.1 GCA_937960715.1 uncultured Candidatus Competibacteraceae bacterium | reverse complement strand
GCGACTGGTTCGCGCTGGACTGCGAGCTGATGCCCTGGTCGCTCAAGGCCCGCGAACTGCTGACCCGCCAATACGCCGCCGTCGGCGCGGCCAGCCGGGCCATGCTGCGCACCGCCCACGATCTCATCGCCGCCGCCGCCGGGCGCGGGGTGGAGGTCGGGGCATTGGCCGACGAGTACGCCGGGCGGCAGCGCGATGCTCGGCGCTTCACCGACGCCTACCGGCGCTATTGCTGGGAGGTGACCTCCATCGAGGACATGCGGCTGGCGCCGTTTCACCTGCTGGCTTCGGAAGGGAAGGTTCACGCCGACCGAACCCACCTCTGGCACATGGAGCAAACGCGCCGGCTGGCGGCACATTCATCCGTGTTGCTGGCGACCGAGTACCGGGTGGCGGACCTGGCCGACGAGGTGGCCTGTCAGGGGATCGAGGACTGGTGGCTGGGCCTGACCCAGGAGGGCGGCGAGGGCATGGTGGTCAAGCCGCTGGATTTTCTGCCCGGCGGCGGCCACGGCCGGATTCAGCCGGCGGTCAAGTGCCGGGGCCGGGAGTACCTGCGCATCATCTACGGGCCGGAGTACGACGCGGAGCGGCATCTGTCGCGCTTGCGGAAACGCGCGCTGGGCGGCAAGCGGGCGCTGGCCTTGCGCGAGTTCACCCTCGGGCTGGAGGCGCTGGAGCGCTTCGTCGCCCGCGAGCCGCTGCGGCGGGTCCACGAGTGCGCGTTCGGCGTGCTGGCGCTGGAGTCGGAGCCGGTCGATCCCAGGCTGTAGCGGGTCGCCATATCGATTCTATCCTGGCCCAATCGGATTGGCGCCATCCCCGGCGTCGATGCGCTGGGGAAACGATACCTCCAGCACTACGCAGCCCACGTCCGTCCTGAAAGGGCCATGCAGCTCGCCGGGAGGGCGGCTGGCGTAGTGCCCCGCTTCCAGCCAGAGGTCGAAGGCCTGGTCGTGCAGGCGTCCGCTGACGATGAAAACCTCCTCGGGGTAGGAATGGGTTTTTCCGCCGAAGGCGGCGGTATCGGCCCCCGGAAGGAAGCGAGTCAATCGGGTGTATTCGCCGGTCAGGCGGTCGATGCTCAGGGTCAGCTCCTCGGCCATCCCTTCCAGGCCGGGGATGGGTGTCCACCGGCTCTGGTTTTCAGGCCGGAGCGCATTCCAGTACGTCACGGTCGATTTCGTCATGCGTTTTACTCCACGTTGGTGCTTGACGCCGCCCGATCCCTGGCGCAGTCGGAAAAAACTTCCTCCATCACCGTCAGGGCAAATCGCGCCGAGACGGTCGCCGGACCCCCTCCCATTTCGATACCCACCTCGACGGCCTCAAGAATTTCTCGCCAGTCGGCGCCGGCTTTCGCCGCTTGCTCGATATGCCACTGCATGCACGATTCGCAATCGATCCGCACCGAGATGCCGATGGCGATCAGTTCCTTCGTTTTCTTCGTCAGCGCGCCGTCGGCGAACGCGGCGCTTTCCATTTGCAGGAAGCCCTGATAGACCTTGGACCCCTGATCCAGCAGTTTCCGATGCGCCCACTGCCGGGTTTGGGTCAGCGCCGCCAGCTTTTCGTGACTCATGGTTCCTCTCCCCACCCCTTCCTCTTTCACAACCATTGTATTCCGATTCCGGTTTGACGAATCGGTAAGCGCCGACTATGATTGGAGTACATACATACTCTAACAATAGTCGCCATGCCCCGAACGCCCGATGACGCTGCCTACCTGGCCTGCTTGCAAGACTACTACGCCCGCTGGCGCAGCTTACCGGCCTATGGGCCACTGCAAACCGTCCTCGGCTTGGCGTCGCGCTCCGCCGTCGCCAAGGTTCTACAGCGCTTGCGGGAGGCCGGTTTCTTGGACCGCACCCCGGCGGGACGCTGGACCCCGACCGATCGCTTTTTCACCCGGCCGCTGGCCGACGCGCCGGCCCCGGCGGGCCTGCCGGTCGGGACACCGGACAGCGGGAGCGAATTCGCCATCGACGCCTGGCTGGTGCATCAGCCCTCGCGCACCGTGCTGGTGCCGGTCACCGGCGATTCGATGATCGAGGCCGGCATCCAGCCAGGCGACCGGGTGGTGGTGGAACGGGACGTTCCAGCGCGGCCGGGCGATCTGGTCATCGCCGTGATCGACAACGAATTTACCCTCAAGACCCTGGCGGTGGAGGACGGAGAGGCTGTGCTATGTCCGGCCAATCCGGCCTATCCGGTGCTGCGCCCCGGCGACCGCTGGCAGGTCTTTGGAGTGGTGGTCGGTTTGATTCGATCCTATCGGAGGTGACTTCACAGTGGATGTGGCCAACTGTTGTTCCATTGTCTTTTATCAAGTTGAAACCGCGAGGTGATGACGATGAACGAAGATCGCATGAAGCACGGCGCTTTTGGTTGGAACGAACTGATGACCACCGACGTCGCCGCCGCGCGGCGGTTTTACGGCGCGCTGTTCGGCTGGGAGACCGAGGATTATCCCGGCGAGGGGATGGACTACGTGATGGTCAAGGTGGGCGGCGACGCGGTCGGCGGGATGATGACCCTGCCGCCGGAATGCGCGGGGATGCCGCCCGCCTGGGGCGTCTACGTCACGGTGGACGACGTGGACGCCACCGCCCGCCAGGTGGAGACCCTGGGCGGAAAACTCCTGCGCCCACCGGAAGACATCCCCGATATCGGCCGCTTCTGCGTGCTGCAAGACCCGCAAGGGGCCGTCCTGTGCGCGATCACGTATCGGAAACCCTGAACTCCCGGACGAAGACGAAAGCGGAGGCGGTCCCGCGCGACGGCGGTTCCGCCATTTCCGCCTATCCCCCCTCCGGCCTCGACCGGATCGGCTTGCTGTGCGCCGTGCTGGCGGCGGTCGGTTTTTCCTTCAAGGCCGTCCTGGTCAAACTCGCCTATCGCTACGGGGTGGACGCCGAAACTCTGTTGGCCTTGCGCATGACGTTCAGCTTGCCATTCTTCATCGTCCTGGGTTGGGTCAGCGCGCGTCGGACGCCCACCCGGCTGACGCCGCGTGATGGAGCCTGGCTGTTCGGGCTGGGACTGTTGGGCTACTACCTGGCGAGTTATCTGGACTTTCTCGGCCTGCGCTTCATCAGCGCGGGACTGGAACGGCTGATTCTGTTCGTTTACCCCACCCTGGTGGTCCTGTTCTCGGCGCTGTGGCTCGATCAACCGCTCACCCGCCGGTTGCTGGGCGCGCTGGCGCTGTCCTACGCCGGCGTCGCCCTGGCGATGGCGCACGATGTACGCCTCGCCGGTTCGGCGCGGGATATCGTTCTCGGCAGCGGCCTGGTGCTGGGCAGCGCCCTGTCCTACGCGCTCTATCTGGTGGGCAGCGGCAGGATCGTGGGCCGGCTTGGCGCGGCGCGGGTAACGGCGTTCGTCTCCATGGTCGCCTGCGGGCTGGCGATGGGCCAATTCCTGCTGACGCGCCCGCTCGCCGCGCTGGCCCAGCCGGGGCCGGTCTATGCCCTGGCGCTGGCGATGGCGCTGTTCTCCACCGTATTGCCGGTATGGGGGATAGCGGAAGCCATCCGCCGCATCGGGGCTGGCCCGGTTGCGCTGACGGGCAACCTGGGGCCGGTGGTGACCATGGCGCTGGCCTGGGTGCTGCTCGACGAAGCGATTGGCATCGCCCATCTGGCGGGCGCGGCCCTGGTGATCGTCGGGGTGACGGTCATGGCACGCCGGTAATCCGCGCTGGAAATTCCCTGGCCTTTCTTTCCCTGCCTCACGCGCCGTTTGTCATGACGATCTTGCCGCGGGTGCGCTGCTGGCGCATCGTCAATAGCGCTTCTCCCACCTGGGACAATTCTATTTCCACCAGGGCCTCGACCCGGATTTTTCCCTGCTCCAACAGGTCGTTCATCGCCGTCGCGGCCCGCAACAGGGTTCGTCGGCCCGCCTCGCCGTGGCGATGGCCGGAACCCAGGCTCAATTGGTGAAAGCTCAATCCCTTCCCGAAGGCATCGGGATAACGCTCGGGGCGGACCACCCGCACGAGTTCGACCAACTCGCCCTCGAACCCCAACACCGACGCAGCCTGGATATCGGTGTCGCCACCCACCGCATCCAGCGCCCGGCTGACCCCCTGCCCCTGAGTGATGCGCAGGATCGTCTGGCGCACGTCCTCGCTGCCGTAGTCGATGACGTGGGTGGCACCCAAGCCAGTGACGTAGTCCGCGTTCGCGGCGGAGCAGGTGGCGATCACCGTTTCCAGCCCAAGATGGCGGGCGATCTGGAGGGCGAAGCCGCCCACCCCGCCGGCCCCACCGGCAATGAACAGCGAGTCGCCCGCCGTCAGTCGCAGCTTGTCGACCAGCGCCCGCCAGGCTGTCCAGCCGGCGCAGGGGGTGGCCGCCGCCACGGCCGGCGTGACGCGCGGGTGGCGACTCAGCGTGCGGCTGTCGTGGAGGGCGAATTCGGCAAACCCGCCGTGGGGCCGGAACATATCGCCGTGATAGAGCACCCGATCCCCCGCCCGCCAACCTTCCACCTTCGCGCCCAGCGCCACGATCTCGCCGGACACGTCCAGGCCAGTCACCCAGTGCGGGTTCATGCCCGGCGCCACCGTCTTCCAATGGTGGATCTTGGCGTCGACCGGATTGAGGCCGCAGGCCAGCACGCGCACCAACACGTCATGCTCGCCCGGCGCCGGTATTGGCTGAACCTCGACCGTGAAGCGATTTTCGCCCGGATCGTAGGCCAGCGCCCGCATTCGTTCGTTCATCGGATTTTCTCCCGTTTTCATGGATAAGTTGCCCATCCCGTCGCTCGCAAGCGGGAAAGCAGCGGAATGAGAGCGCCTTTTCGACAAGTCCGCCCACAACGGGACAAAAGCGCCTCTGAAACTCCGCATCGCTGGCCGATTGTCCGTCAATCGTCGACGCCGCCGAAGCCGCTTTTTCACGGCCCGCGCCTTCACACGATGAATGGCTGGAATCCGTTCACGCCCCGTGATCGTCGTGAAAAAAATGGTTAAGTGAAGCGTTTGTCTGGTAATCGCGCGCCTTCGCGCCGGTAACGCCTTAGGGAAATGCGAATTCCGCCTATGATTCGGTGGCATCCTGGTCGGGGAATTCCAGGTCCCAGATGAAACGCCACAGATGCAACGTCTTATCTTCGCCCCCCGAAAGCGCCCATTGGCCGTCCGGGGCCAGGGCCACGGCGCTGACTCTACCCGTATGCCCCTCTAAAACACGCCGACATTCCCCGCTGGCCAGATCCCACAGGCGCAGGGTCTCGTCTTTGCTCCCAGACAATCCCCAGCGGCCATCCGCCGTCAGGGCGACGGCATTGACATTATCCGTATGCCCGTCCAGGACGCGCTGGCACTCCCCGCTCGCCAGGTCCCACAGGCGCAGGGTCTGGTCCCCGCCTCCCGACAGTCCCCAGCGACCGTCCGGGGTCAGGGCGACGGCATTGACCCCGCGTGTATGCCCCATCAGGACGTTCAAGCATTCTCCGCTCGTCAAATCCCACAGGCGCAGGGTCCGGTCGTCGCCCCCCGACAGCCCCCAGAGGCCATCAGCCGCTAACGCCACGGTCCTGATTGTCTCCGTGTGGCCCACCAGAGTACGCAGGCATTCCCCAGTCGTCAGGTCCCACAGGCGCAGGGTCCGGTCATCGCTTCCCGACAACCCCCAGCGGCCGTCCGCCGTCACGGCGGCCGCATTGATCCTATTCTCATGCTCCTTCAGGGTGCGCCGGCACGTCCCGTTCGCCAGGTCCCAAAGACGCAGGAAGGGGCCATAGTCCCACAGTCCCCAATGACCGTCCGCCGTCAGGGCGACCGATGAAATCGAAACCAGCGAAGCCGAGCCGATACCGCTCTCCAAGGTACGCAGACACTCTCCGCCTTGCAGATCCCACAGGCGTAGTCCGTCCCCGCCCCCCGACAGTCCCCGGCAGGCGTCGGGCGTCAGGGCCACGGCGTCGACACTGTCCGTATGCCCCGTCAGTTGCCGATACTCGAACCCTCCAAGCAAGACCTTGCACCGCCCACGAGACAATAAACGGGTATAAAGACGGTTGATGGCGATCTGTTCGATAAAGCCGGCCTGCCGCCAGGCCGTGCGCAATACCGTCCACGCTTCGGGATCAGCACCCCGTTTCCATAAATCCTCGGCCTGATCGAGCGCGGTCCCGAGTACCGCCGGCTCCGTCCGCCGAAGGGTGACGTCGCGAAGCCGGGCTAGTTGGAAGGGTGCCCGATAATCCTCCCGATGGAGCGGGAACTCCCACAGATGCAAGGCCTTATCGTGACCGCTCGCCGACAGCCCCCAGCGGCCATCCGCCGTCAGGGCCACGGTCTTGACCGAATCGGGTCCCTCCAGGGTGCGCCGACACTGCCCGCTCCGCAGATCCCACAGGCGCAGGGTAGTGTCGCTAAGCCAACCTCCACTCCCCGAAAGTCCCCAGCGACCATCCGCCGTCAAGGCGACCGCATTGACCGGGTTGGTATGCCCTTCCAAAATCCGCCGGCACTCCCCACTCGTCAGGTCCCACAGGCGCAAGGTTCGATCTTCGCTTCCCGAGAGTCCCCAGCGGCCATCCGGTGTCAGGGCCACGGCGTTGACCGAGTCCGCATGCCCTTCCAGGACACGTCGGCACTGTCCGCGCCGTAAATCCCACAACCGCAGGGTCTGATCCTGACTTCCCGAAAGTCCCCAGCGGCCGTCCGCCGTCACGGCCACCGCGTTGACCGAGCGGGTATGTCCCTCCAAAATGCGCTGGCACCACCCTTTCCGCAAATCCCACAGGCGCAGGGTATTACTGAAATTTCCTCCCGATGATAGCCCCCAGCGGCCGTCCGCCGTCATCGCGACCGTTGCGACCCATTCCGTATCATCCCCCAAGGTGCGCAGGCATTGCCCGCTTCGTAAATCCCACAGGCGCAGGGGCTGAGTTCCACCGGCCGACAACCCCCAGCGACCGTCCGCCGTCAGAGCCACCGCCGTGACAAAACCCACATCGCCACCCAGGATGCGCTGGCGCGTTCCGCTCGCCAGGTCCCACAGGCATATCGTTTCGTCCAGGCTTCCCGACAGTCCCCAGCGACCGTCCGCCGTTACCGCCACGGACGAGACCGCGCTCGTATGCCCGTCCAGGACGCGCCGGCAGCAGGCCCGACTCGGTTCGACGCCGCCGACCAGCGCCTCGTACCGTCCCGGCCAGGCCGCCAACGCCGCCCTGGCCCCTTCCTCGTCAAAACGCTCGGCATGTACCTGGGCGCTCAGCTCGGCTACTACCTCAGGATCCACGCTGGTGTTGCCGGTGCAATTGGCCAGCCGCCGTAAGAGTTGCTGGTCGGTGATCTCCCCCGCCCGCCATTGCAACAGCCCCAGGTTGTAACCGGCCTGGGGATGGGTCGGGTCCTTCGCCCAGGCCCGTTCGAAACAGGCGCGAGCCAGGTCGAGCCGGACCAGCCCGGCATGGGAACAACCCTGGCTGTTCAATGCATCGGCGTCGGCATCGGCATTCGGGGGTTCGATGCGGTGGCTGGATGCCTCCTGCTGGTCCATGTTCCGAATCTCCTTCGATAAAGTTGTGCGATTGATTGATCTATTACCTCATCGATTCTAGGATTTTAAACGCGCATGGTTGCGTGCCCCTCCCCCATGGTCGATTACAATGTTATCGATGGTTTTTTTCACGACCCACACCGGTTCGAACCGCAATGAATGATTGAAACCCGTTGATCGTCGGCGCTGGCCCGCCGTGAAAAAATCGCCGGTTCGAACGTTTGTTTGGCAATCACGGCGCATGGCTGAACCGAGCTGGTCCCCAAGACCCGCAACGCTCGCGCAAGCCGGGAACCCAAACCAACGGATCCTTGGCTCCCGGCGACGCTTTGCCCACATCTACCCCATCCACCCCCCGATCCACCGACAAAGCGTATCAGTATCAATTGAGGATGTTTCGATGACCAAGGCAAACCCCGCCCTGAATCCAAAGGCCGATGAAGCCACGTTCGTTTCAGCGGAACACAAATACACCAACATTCCCCTGCTTCCCTGCCTGCTGGTGGCCCTCGTCGGCGGCTCGCTCAGCATCGCCCTGGCCTATCCGCTCAAGGAGGTCCTACCGTATCTCCACGCCCTGGTCCTGGAGCGCGGCCCCGTCCAGTTCCTGATTCTCTATGCGTTCTGGTTCACCGTGGGCCTGTTGATCTTCAAATACCGCAACCTGCAACGGGAACGCGCCGCCTTCGAACTGGCCTTCATCCAATCCTTCACCTCCGGGGAAGAGATGCTGGGAACCCAAACCATGGTTCTCGAACAGCAGCTCCTGGACGAGAATCTGGACCCCCGGCAGAAAGACCTGATTCTGGTCAATCGCATCAACAAAGCCATCAAGCAGCTCCGCATCAACAACAACCCGGCCGACGTCGCCCATGTCGTGACCACGGTCGCGGAAACCGACGCCGCCATCGTCGATTCTTCCTACATCCTGCTCAAATACATGGTTTGGACGCTTCCGGTGCTGGGCTTCATCGGCACGGTGGTCGGCCTGACCCAGGCCATCGGTTCGTTCGACGCGGTGATCCAGCAGGTCGGCGACACCGGCTTTGCCGGCATGCGACGGAACCTGGGTCTGGTCACCGACGGCCTGGCGGTGGCGTTCGACGCCACCTTTCTGGCGCTGGCCTTGAGCGCCATCGCCAGTCTGCTCACCAGCGGCTTGCGGAAAAAGGAAGAGGATTTGCTTTCGGATGTCGAGCAATTCACCACCGACAACATCATCAACAAATATTCCAGCCTGAAGGGCGCCGTCACCCCATTGGCTCAACTCGCCCGAGCCAACCGCTCCGACGCCGAGACCGTCGAAGCCGTGCTGCGCGAACTCAAGAACATGAACAAGCAGCAACAGATCAACGCCGAGGCGCTGTTGGCCCAACTGGGCCGCGTCATCGAAGCCGTTCAGGAATTGGCCAGGTCCCAGGACCGGACTTCCCGATAAGCGGAGGAAACGACGATGGCTCGCCCCCGTCAAAACCAGGAAATCAACATCATTCACTTTTCGTTCTTCAACCTGCTGTTTGGCGCGTTCGGCGCCTTCGTGTTCCTGATGATCGTGCAGATGCTGGCCTCGACGAATCTGATCGACGCCGACGCTCGACGGATCGTGGACGAGACGGTGCGGGAGAAGGAGCAGTTGAAGCGGGAATTGCTGAAATACCAGCGGCTCGGTCAAGCCGTGGACGACGCTCAGGCCCTGCGCCAGCAGCTTCAGGCCGAACGCGACCGGCTTGGCGCGGAGCGCGACGCGGCCCGGGAGCAAAGCCGGCGGTTGCGCGCCGAACTCGACGCCCCGCAACCACGGTCGAACGCGGCGCGCGGCGCCCAGCGCCCGGAGGCTGGCGATACCCTTCAGGCCCTGGAGCAGGATAAGCGCAAGCTGGAAGAGAGTCTGAAGCAGGCCGAGCGGAAGCCGGCGGCGCTCAAGACCCTGCCGTTATGGATCAAGACCCGAGCGTTCCCAACCACCCTGACCGGGGAGAACGTCCAACTGGCCTTGGCCGCCGAGGGCGGTTCGCCGCCCTACCGGTGGGAGCTGAAGGGCGCGCTGCCGCCAGGCTTGTCCCTCGATCCCGACGCCGGCCTGATTGCCGGCGTCACCGAATCGCCGGGGGAGTTTCAATTCGCGCTCAGGGTCGCCGACGCCCAAAACGCTGACGCGGAAACGCGGACCCCGGTCACGTTCAAGGTGATTCGAACACCCGGGGAACAAAGCCGCCGGATTCTGGACTGGGCGTTGATCGTCGCCGGGGCGCTGGCGCTGTTTTTCGTCTACAAATTCTGGCAGGGCCATCGAGTCCGTCGGAAGATGAAGGAAATGGAGGCGCAGGGTTTCCAACTGCGCTGGGTCAAGTAGCCGCGATCCAACCCAACTCGCGCCACTCACTGGTTGATGTCATGACAGACACCTGCAACGACCGGGCCTTCGGCATGACCGATCCCGGTAAGATTCGGGACAACAACGAAGACTCGCTCCTGCTGCTGCCCGAGAAGAATTTGTACATCGTGGCCGACGGCATGGGCGGTCACAACGCTGGCGAGATCGCCAGCAGCCACGCGGTGACGGAAGTCGACAACTACTTTTCGCCACAACTGCTGGCGAAAATTCGGGGCCAGGACGACCGCATCCGCCAGGAACTGAACAATTGCCTGCGCGAAGTCAACCGGCGAATACGGCAACAGGCCAAGGCCGAGCCGGGGTACGCGGGGATGGGCTGCACCCTGGTGGTGGCGCTGGTCGACGGCGACCGGCTGCACCTCGGCCATATCGGCGATTCCCGCGCCTACCGCTGCGCCGCCGCCGGTATCACGGCCCTTACCACCGATCACAGCGTAGTGGTGGAACTGGTCCGGGCCGGCGCCATGACCGAGGCGGAAGCCCGCGCCAGTTCGCTGAAAAACGAGCTGACCCAGGCCATCGGCGTGAGAGCCACGATCGCGCCGGATTATGGGGCGCACGCCCTGCAAGCGGACGACCGGATTCTGCTCTGCACCGATGGCCTGTGGGACATGCTGGCCGACGCGGAGATTCAGGAAATTGTCCGCCAGGCCAGGCCGCTGGCCGAATGCTGCCAGGAACTCATCGACCGGGCCAACGCGGCGGGCGGGCAGGACAACATTACCGTGGCGCTGATCGCGCCCGGCGGCCGGTAAACCCATTGGCGTGGAGCATTGGGATTAAATGGCGCAACCCGACCTTTACCGGAGTTCCTGACCATGGAAATTTGTTTGGAAATCGTCAAAGGCCCCGAACGGGGGCGCGTATTCACGCTGGCCGAGCCGACCACCGCTATCGCCGGGCGTGGTCCCGACGCCCGGTTTCGTTTCTCCGAGGCGGACCCCTACATCTCGCGCCGGCATTTCCTGCTCGAGCTGTCCCCGCCCAAGGCCTATTTCCGGGATTTGGACACCGCGACCAATCCCAGCAAAATTAACGACCTGTATGTCGAGGCTGCCGAACTGGCCGACGGCGACGTCATCGAGGTGGGCTATACCCACCTGAAGGTATCGCTCCGCGCCGCCATGGTCAGGGAGGAACCGCCGCCCCCGCCGGCCCCGTCTGTCGAGCCACTCCCCGAGCCCAGCCGGCTCCAGTTCCTGCCGGTGGTCTGCGGCTGCGGCCGGGATCTGACCGCGCAAGCCAACAGCGATGGCCGGGCCTGGGAGTTGCGGGAGGTGGTCGACTACGTCTGCGAACGTTGTCTGCCGAAGAAGGAAAAATTCGCCAGCCCGACCGTCAACGACTACACCCTGATCAAGTTGCTGGGCGAGGGGGGGATGGGGAGCGTGTATCTCGCCCACCATCGCCCCACAGCCAGGGTAGTGGCCCTGAAGAAAATGAAGATCGCCGATAAGCAACTGGGGGCGCGGTTCGAGCGGGAAATCCGGTTGATGCGGCAGGTGGCCCACCCGCATGTGCTGCGCTGTTTCGACAGCGGCCAGGCCCGCGATACCGGCCAGCCGTATCTGGTGATGGAGTACGCCCCGTATGGCAGCCTGGACCAGACCTTGATCAAAAACAATGGCGCCCTGCCCGAGGCCACCGCGGTTCGCTATATCGTTCAGGCCCTTCGGGGGTTGGCGCATATCCATCAGGCCGGCATCGTCCATCGCGACCTGAAACCCGAGAATCTACTGCTGAAGCAGGACCCATCGGGTGAAACCAGCGTCAAGATCATGGATTTTGGGCTGGCCCGGGAATTCGCCAGGGTGGGCGGCTCGGTCCTGACCCGCGTCGGTCAGGCCATGGGCACCTTGCTGTACATGCCCCCGGAGCAGATCAAGGACGCGCATGGCGTTCGGGAACCCGCCGACATTTACTCCCTGGGAGTCACGCTGTATCACCTCCTGACGGGAAAATACCCGTTCAACTTTCCCACGCCACTCGATGTTCTTCGGTTCCTGATGGAAAACCGGGGACAGGTCAGCTCGCCCGATGAGGCGCTAAGGCGCATGATGATGCTCAAAAAGCTCAAAACCCCCTACCTCATCGTCCTGGAAGACGAACCGATCCCGATCCGCCAGCGTAAACCCGACATTTCGGCGGAACTGGCTGAAATCGTCGCGCGGGCGATGAGCAAGCCACTGAGCCAGCGCTTTCAGCGGGCGACCGATTTTCAGCGCGCCCTTGAAGCGATCCATCCCCGCTTGTAATCTCGGCAAGGTCGCGATGGTTTCGCCAGGGTATTTCGATAGCGAGCAAACTCACGGAGAATTCGTCTTGAAATTATCGGCGGCGCTTACGGTGATTTGGAAACTGGCGATGCACGAGGCGGTCACGGCGGCGTTTCGCGAGATCGAACCGGAGCATTTCCTGGTGGCGGTATTGAAGTTCTCGGAACTGCCGGCCATCACGGACATTCAGGACCCCGGCGGCGCCGAAGTGGCCAGACAACTGGCCACCGAGATCGCGGCGGTGCGTCAGGAACTGGCACGGCGTAACCTCGACGGCACGGTCCTGCGCCGTCGCCTGCGCGCCCGCCTGGGCAAGGGCGTCCACCGGTCAATGGGTGAAACGCCACACCGTTCCGCCGCCAGCCGAGCGCTGTTCGCTCAAGCGGCCCAGCGGGCGATGGAATGCCACGAACCCTATATAACCGCGACCTTGCTGCTGGAGACGCTATGGGCGGCGCCGACCCCGGCGATGATCGAGGTCATGGGCGACGCGCTCGCAACGCCGATTCGCGCGCCGTCGGTCGCTCCCCGATGGATCGCTCGCGGCGAGGACCTGGTGGAATGGGCGGCGAGCGGGAAATTGCCCACGCATCCGGATCGCCCCATGGAAGGCAAGGCTCTAGAGCGGGTTCTCAGTCAGACTCGGACGCGCGGCGTGTTCCTGGTCGGCGCCGGGGCCGCCGTCACGGCCGCGATTTTCGCATTGGCGCGCGCCATGGCGTCGGAGCGGATCGCGCCCGCGCCGGGCGCGCGGCGGCTCATCGATCTGCGGGACTTCGCGCCAGACACCGAGCAATCGCAGTCATGGTCAGGATCGCTGGCCGCTCTTCTGGACGAGGCGGCGGCGGTGGACAACGTCGTTCTGGTGCTGCCCGCCCTGCTGCAAACCGTCTGGGACCCGGAAGGGGAACAGACTTATCTGAACCTGCTCAAGGCCGCCTGGCGCGTTGGCAAGACCCGTTGCCTGGTGCCGGTGGAGCCGCTGGCCTACCGGCAATGGATCGCGCCGGACCCCGACTGGCGGCGCCTGGCCCAGGTCATGTGGATCGCGGCCGCCGTGGCCGACGATATTCCCGAGGAACTTTAAATCCGAGGTCAGTGTTCAGACCCCCTCGCCGTGCGGGGCGAAACCACCAAGGGATATGAAGGGTTACAATTTGAGGAATGCTTGAATGTTTACCGACAGCGCGCAACGGGTGATCGATCTAGCCAAGGATTACGCTTTTTCCAGTGGTTCGACGCGGTTGAGTCCGCCATCGTTGCTGGCGGCCATGGGCCAGCACCCGACGACACGCGGGCTGCTGGCCGACTGCCTGGGTCTGAGCGTCGATCAGCTCCAGGCCGCTGGTCCGGCCTGCTCGGAGCCAGCCCACTGCCCCGGTCCATTGCCCCTGGACGAAGCGGTGCGGGCGCTGCTGGCGGGCGCGCGGGAACTGGCCAGGGAGATTCCCGACCGCCAGCACCCGAGCCTGCTCAACCCCGCGCACCTAGCGGCCGCTTGCGCGATGTCGATGACGTTTTGCACGCTGCTGGGGGCCGCGCCGCGCGGCCAGGACAGCGTGGCGGCCTGGTTGCTAAGTCAACAGGAGCAGGCGGCGCAAACTCCGAAGCTGGGAGAACTGAGCGACCGGTTGCAAGGGTTGCGGGACCGGTTGCTGGCGCGGGTGTTCGGCCAGGATCACGCGATTCATGCCTTCGTGGAAGGGCTGTTCAACAGCGAACTGGGCGCGGCGGCGGACCAGGCGCGCAAGGCGCCGCGCGCCGTGTTCGCGTTCGCCGGTCCGCCCGGCGTCGGCAAGACCCTGCTGGCCGAGCTGGGCGCGGCCTGTCTGGAACGGCCCTTCAAGCGCTTCGACATGAGCGCCTACGCCGACCACCAGCAATTCCAGGCTTTGGTTGGCTGGGCCAGAAGTTACCAGGCGGCGCATCCGGGCCAGTTGACCGAGTTCGTCCAGCAGAACCCGGACGCCGTCCTGCTGTTCGACGAGATCGAGAAAGCTCATCTCAACACCCTCCATCTGTTCCTGCAAATCCTCGACGCGGGGCGGTTGGAAGACAAGTTTCACGAGCGCGACGTTTCCTTTCGCGACACCACGGTGATCTTCACCACCAACGCCGGTCGCCGGCTTTACGAAACGCCCAACGCCAGTGGCGTGCATAGCGCCAACGCCGCGTTTCACCGCCAGACCATCCTGGACGCGCTGGCGAACGACAAGGACCCGCGCACCGGTCAACCCTTTTTCCCGGCGGCGCTGTGCTCGCGGCTGGGCAAGGGCTATCCGGTGCTGTTCAATCCGTTGAGCGTGCCTGATCTGGTGCGGGTCGTGCAGGCGGAACTGTGGCGGGTGGCCGATCTGCTGGAACGCCAGTATTACATCCAGGTGGTCTTCGATACGGTGGTGGCTCTGTGTCTGGTGTTGCGCGAAGGCGCGCGGGCCGACGCCCGGACCCTGTGCGCCCAGGCCGAACGATTCGTCAAGGGCGAATTGTTCCAGTTTTGCCAATTGTTCAAGACGGAACGGCTGGACGAGGTGTTGGAGCGGGTGGAAACGGTGCGCTTCGGGTTGGACGAGGACGCCGTCGCCGACCCGGCGCTGGATCCGTTGTTCCAGCCCGAAATCCGGCCGTGCGTGCTGCTGGTGACGTCCAGCCTCAACGCCACGACCTATCAGATGCTTTTCCCCGAGATGGACTGGCGTCCAGCCGAATCGGTCGAGGACATCGGCCACGTGCTGGCGACGAGCGAACCGGATTTCGCTCTGGTCGATCCCTGGCTGGAGCAAACCATTCCCTCGGTGCAAAAGGGCACGATCATGGATTTCGATCATATTCCGGTCGGCGCGCGCCGTCTGGAACGAAGCCAGGAACTGTTGCGCGCGCTCCATGCGCGCCAGCCGGAATTGCCGGTGTTTCTGTTGGCGGAACCCCTGGATGGCGCGGCCGTCGACGCCGAAGTGACCGATGCCGAACGGTTCGCGGCCTGCGTGCGCGGGGGCGGCGCGCGCGGGGTGCTGACCAGTCCGCTGGTCGCGGACCTGACGGCCGAGGGGGAAACGCAACGCGCGACGTTCGCCGCCGAAGTGAACCGGCTGGCGCGGCGCTTCCACCAGGAAAAAATGGCGGTGCGGTTGGGCCAGCAACGCCAGGTGCTTAGTTTCGACACCGTGCCGCGGGTGGAACGCGAGGGTCGGACCATCGCGGTGCGCCTGCGCCATCCGCAACTGAGCCGGGCGCTGGCGGCGGCGGACGCCGGGGAAGTGCTGGACGCGGTCGAACGACCCCAGGCACGGTTCGCCGACGTGATCGGCGCGGATTTGGCCAAGGAGGAGCTGCAATTCTTCATCGACTACCTTAAGGAACCGGGCCGCTATCTGGCGGCGGGTCTGAAACCGCCCAAGGGAGTGCTGCTGTACGGCCCGCCCGGCACCGGCAAGACCTTGTTGGCGCGGGCCATGGCGGGCGAATCCGAGGTGGCGTTCCTGACCGCCGCCGCCAGCGCCTTCGTGACCATCTGGCAGGGCAGCGGTCCTCAAAGCGTGCGGGACCTGTTCGCCCGGGCGCGGCGTTATGCGCCCGCCATCGTCTTCATCGACGAAATCGACGCGATCGGGCGGGTTCGCGCGGGCGGAGCCTCCGGGCGGGCGGAAGAGAATACCCTGAACGCGCTGCTGACCGAGATGGACGGCTTCACCAGCCCCGATCCGCGCCGGCCGGTGTTCGTGCTGGCGGCGACCAACTTCAACATCCAGGCCGATGACGCGGACGCGCCGGAGCGTTCGGCCCGTACCCTCGACCCCGCGCTGGTGCGGCGGTTTTCGCGGGCGATCCGGGTGGATTTGCCGGACACGGCGGCGCGGCGGCGTTATCTGGAATGGCGGCTGGGGAAAACCGGGGGCAGCGTGGTATCGGCGGCGGCCCTGGAGTTGTTGGCCGAAAGGACCGTGGGCATGTCGCTGGCGGATCTGGACATGGCCCTGGAAACGGCGGCGCGACTGGCGCTGCGGCAAAATCGGCCGGTCGACGACGAGTTGCTGATCGAGGCCATCGACACCGCCCGCGAGGGCGAAGCCAAACCCTGGTCGCCGCAGTTTCTGAAGAGCACCGCCCGTCATGAGGCCGGACACACGGTCATGTACTGGCTGTCGGGCTGGTGGCCGGTGGAGGTTTCCATCGTGGCCCGCGCCGAGCGCGGCGGGGGGATGCGACGCGGCGAGGCGGAACTCAGGCGGGAGAGCCTGAGCCGGGCGGATTTGCTGGCCACCATCCGCACCGCGCTGGGCGGACGCGCGGCGGAGATGGTGTACTACGGCCCGGAAGCGGGGTTGACCACCGGCGCGGCGGGCGATCTGGAGCACGCCACTCGGCTGGCCCGGCAACTGATCTGCCGCTATGGGATGGACGATGAGTTTGGACCGCTGGCCGCGCCGGAGCTGTTGCAATTCGCCGAGGCGGTCGGCAGTCCGTTGTACGCGCAGGTGAGCGAGGCGGCGCGGACCTTGTTGAAGTGGGAATTGGAGCGAACGGTCCAGGCATTGACGGCCAACCGCGCGCACCTGGACGCCGTGGCCGAGGCTTTGATCGCCAGGAATCGCCTGTTACGGCGGGATTTGGAGGCGATATTGCCGCCGGCGGCCACTGGTTCGTAACCTGAATCGGCGCAGAAAGCGAAACCCTGTTCATCGGGCGGGGGTCGTCATCTTCTGGATAACAGGATTTTCATGATTTCCGGATTACTGTTTTTCGATGCGATATCAAAGGCGTTCAAGCCGCTCATACTTTTTTCATGAGCATTGGCGCCCTTGTTGAGCAACAATCTTGCGATGTCGATATCGACCAGATTCGACGCCATCATCAAGGCCGTGTAACCATCCTCGGTTTTCATATTCACATCCGCTCCTCTCTCCAGCAACAGGCTCACGAGTTTCGTATGACCGTTCATCGTGGCCATCATTAAAGCGGTCAGCCCGCCATTCTTCGATTTCGTGTTGACATTAACACCGATATCCATCAAATACTTTACGGCGTCCATATCGCCCTCATGCGCCGCGACAATCAAACACGAGTCAAGGATCAAGTAGTCGGACTGCAAGGTTTCGACTTTTCTTCTCTCCACCTCCCTGGCGGCACGCTGTTCCTTTTCTCTTTCCATAGCGGCACGCTGTTCCTTTTCTCTTTCCATAGCGGCGCGCTGTTCCATTTCCCTTTCCTTGGCGGCCTGTTGTTTAGCCAATTCGGCGGCGGTTCTCCTTCTTTCCATCTCCGCCTCCGCCTCCATTTTTTTCGCTTCCCTATCGGGTCTCGGCTTGACCTGTTCAACAAAAGCAGGGGCAGGAGCAAGGGCAGGGGCATTTTCAGCGTCTCTTTTCTTGCGGCTCTCAGTGATCGATTTTATATTTGGATCATTAGGATCGAAGATCAATTCAATGACATCTCCGTTGGGTAATTTACCCGCTGGCCTTTGTTCCTTGACCCAGTATTCCGGTGGGGTGGTAGTCATCAGGATTTTTCCGGTGGCTGGATCAGTCCAGCGATAAATATTGTCGGCCATCGATGAGTCAATAAGAAACATCGTCAAACCAACTATGGCCATTAGCTTGGTTTTCATCGAGAAATACCCCTATCCTGCCGAGAATGGCTTGCGGCGTGGATTTCGATGACGACGGTCCGATTGCATCGTCGGCTGGCATCCGAATCGTTCGGGCACGGGGCGTGGCGCTCGTCGCCGATGGAGGCGAGCCACTCGTGCTGGTCTTCATTCTGCATCGCGACGACCGCGTTCGCGGCGCGGTAAAGGGCGAGCTGCCCGTTCTTGACCCAACGACCTCCCGGCCGTGACGGCACGGTATCGGTGAATCCAACCACGCGCACCCGCACCGGTTCGGCGGTAGTCTTGAACGCTTCGGCGATGGACTGGAGAAGAGCAGCGCCAAGCGGATCCGCATCGGCGGAACCGGAGGGGAACAACCCATCGGTTGGCGTCACGCGAATCGTATCGTTTAGCTGTTCGACGCGGAGTCCTTTGAGCGCCCCAAGCGCGATAGAGAGGTTGCCGATGGTTTTTGAAGCGGCCTCGTCGGCGTCGGGCGTCGTCGCGGGCGTAACCGCCAACGGGTCGGTAGTTTGCGATGTCGGCGTCGATACCCTGCTTTCCGCTTCAGCTAAAGTGAGCGATTGGACAAGAACCGGACTGTCGACGCCCACCGGATTGGGTGGGGTGGAGGCTTGCGTATCCGATGGTTGACCGGCACTCGCCGAAACCGCCACCTCATCCGGCTGTTTGATTTCGGGTAAGATGGTTGGCCGAGGTTCCAATGCGGCGGCACTCGGCGTCGCGTGGACTGGGCCGTGTTCGTCGCCGGTTATCCGACCCACCACAAAAGAGCAGAGAGCAAGCGTCGCCGCGCCAAGGGTCGCAGCGAACGCAAGAGTCTGAAATCGCCGCGCCCGCGCCCGATTTGCCTGGGCCAGCAAGGATTTCGCGTCGCCGTCATCGGGATGTTTGTCGGCGACGCGACGCCATTCGTCGATGGCCTCGCCAATACGCCCGGTTTTCCAAAGCACTTTTCCAAGTAAGACTCGTACCGGCGCCGCCGAGGGATCCGCGCCGAGCGCCGCCTGCAATTCGCGAATTGCCGCGGAATGATCGCCGTGGCTGGCAAATGCAAGCGCCGTGTTGTAACGCCAGGCGGCAAGCTCGCGTATTCGACGGATCGGCGCAAGATCGGCCCCGCAGTTCTCGCAAGTCAGGCAATTCGCGGCAATGTTGGTGGCGGGACAAACCGGACAGTTCATCGTATCCAATCGCTCGCGCTCCTCTTTGGAAAGTTTAATCGATTCGACTGCTAGTCGGCTTTACAGACGAAATCCGCCTTGGGAGGAAAATTCCCTGAAGCCCTGCCAAAATCCAGCTTGGTTAGAATTAGAACTAGGATCAGTTGAATTCCTGCGGAAATTCCCCACAGCAGCATCCACGCAATAGTCATGTATGCGGGCCAATCAAAGAACCATGCAATGGCTGGAACGATGAGCGATAGAGCAAAGTTAGCGGATATTAAAACCTCTGATGAACCATTAGGGTCATTAGTTGTGGCTATAACTAGAAACGATATCCCTGCGATAAACCACACGAAAAGCAAGCTGTGGCTGGGTTGGAAGATGTCCGTGATCCATAAAAATATGGAGCCATCCAATTCCATTTGAGGCGCCCATGCCCGCAGCGACCATAAAATCCAGATAGCGAATGCGATGTCGATAAACCAATAGACCATACCCAAGGCAGGGTCTACGCCGAGTCTCTTGTAGAATTCAGCTAGTTGATTCTCTATCAAATCTTTAGCGGTTTTTTTCTTGATACGTTCGACTCCCGGCTTCAGGATGTCGTCTATTCGTAATGTTGCCACCAGAAAAGGCAATTTGATGAGTTCCAGCATGATTGCCAGCACGGTGAGCACAAAAAGGTAAGCATATGATAATGGCAAAAACGATTTGGAACGAAGCCAGTCGAACAGGCGGATCGAAATATTGTCCTTGCGCAAGTCCATAAGGCCGAGGCTGGCGGTGCGATGTGTCGTCGTCCGTTCCCATGATCCGGTGGTTCGGAACCATCCTTCGGTCGCGGGTTTTTCGAGTGATTCTTTATAGACTTTCTCAAGCTGATCCGGATCGGTAGCTTCCAACTCGGACTTTCGTATTCTACCCGTGGCGACGTATTGACCATCGCCTTGGGTTAGCCTGTCGTAGTAGAAAGTAGCGGCTTTTAGATCTATTTTTTCAAGCGCGGCAGCTATGAGAAATGTGGTAACCGAGCGAGTTTCCTTTGAGAGGATCGGTAATTGATTTTGCAGAACGTTGATTTCGGTCCTCAGTCTCTGGTCGCCTGTGGGATCGGATGCTCTGCTGTCGATCTGCATTAGAGCTTTGGTCACTTGATCGACAACCAATCTTTGGTTCGCCAGTAGCTGGCGAAACTCCATCGGTGCCTCTGGCACGGTTTTTTCCGGAATCCGGGCTTTGGCGGAAGCCATTACGGCGGAACCCGTGGCGACTTTGCCTGAAAGTCCTTTTTGATCGCTACCAATACTCGGCATATACACCAAGCCCATGGAAAAAATAGCCAGCCACCCGACAATAATAGTTTCAGGTAAGATGAAAAAAGCGGCCTTCGACAATTTGTTCTTCCAACTGAACCAGTTGGCAAACAGCAATAGAAATGTTCCAATCAGGCAAACCAGGGTTGCGGAAGAGATAGCCAGCTTTCCGAAAGTGCTGTTATTTTGAAGCGACAATAACCATTGGTCAGGTGGCAAGTAGGTCTCGTAGAAAAACAGGCTTCCATGGTCATAACTGGCCACTTTAAAAGTCAAGATAAATATAAAAAGGTGAAACGTAATCAAGGCCCAATTCTTGATTGTAAATCTCCCCATTATTTTTTCGATTAGCTTCTTATCGACAGGTTGAGGAGGTGGTGGAAGAGGGCTATTGATTTCCAAGGCACTGATGATTTTTTCGATATACTCAAGACGTAGAGCGATATTATCATCCGACGGATCAAGTTGTTCAGCCTCGCGAAGATCATCGCGGGCGGGATGTAGCTTTGATGCTCTATCTTTTCCGGTCAGGCCGGGTGTTTGCATCACTTCATTTTGGCGATTTACACCGCGCTGCGCAAGAAGATCGGCGAAGTCTTCTTTGGCTTGTTCAGGCATCCGCGAGCCAATTAAATTGTTCGCCTTGCGAAATTTTTCTATCGCCTCATCCCAATTTCCGCGTTCCCGCGCCGCGTAGGCTTCGTCCAAAAGTTTCTGAGTTTCGTCCAAAAGTTTCTGAGTAATGAGATCACTACAATCTTTTTTAATTTGTTCCGATGCTCGTCGGCCGAGGCAGCTAATCGCCTCTTCAAACTTCCTTATCGCCTCATCCCAGTTCTTGCGTTCCCGCGCCGCGTAGGCGTCGTCCAAAAGTCGCTGAGCTTCAGCGGAAATTGGAAATTCTCGGGGGAGGTGTTTCGAGGCTTGTGAGCCGAGTTGCTTGATCGCTCTTTCAAACTTATCCGCTGCTTGATCCCAGTCTTCATTTTCCAGCGCCGCGTAAGCCTCTTGCAAAAGATTCAAGGTTCCGGCGGAAATTGAAGGTTTCTGGATATCGCTTGGTTTTAAAAATCCAGCGTCTGAGGATTCTAGTTGTGAAATTTGTTGTTCAATGCCCCGAAGATTTTGGAGAGCATGGTCGTTTGATGGGTCAAGCTGGATCGCCTCGCACAGGGTTGTACAGGCGCTATATAGTAATTTCCATCGAGGCGCCAGCGCAACACGTAACGATTCCAGTCCGTTGGGTGTCAGCGCAGTATTTATAGTCGCTGCCAACATTTGGACCAGTTCTGATAACGCTACACTGAAGCGATCCGTGCTGTAATTGTTAAGACAAACCGACAGATTCTTTCTGAGCTGATTCAACGCTCTTGAATTAGGTTGCTTAAGAGCAAGCTCCCTAAGCGCTTTTCGGAGTTTCCCTATCGCCCGCTCCCAATCTTGTCTTCCCCCTGCTTCGTTGGCTTCTTCCCAAAGCTTTTTGATTTCTGGAGGAAATTTGAGTCGTTCGAGCACCTCGCTCGCGTCTTTGTATGGCTTTGCTGCGGGTTCGGATCCGAGTTCCTTAGCGGCACGCCTGAGATCGGCGACTCCACGCTCGGCCATCCCAATGGTTTCCTGGCTCGGTGGGTTTTCCTTCTCTGCTCTTTTAACAGCCTCATTTACTGCTTCGGCGCCGCGCTGCGTCAGCAAATTAGCGAGCCCGAGTCGCAATTTCTCGCTGTGCGGAGCGAGTCGAAAGCCACTCTCGAAAACGCGGATGGCCTCGTCCCGAGGTGGATTTTGCGTGGAAGCATTGATACATGTCGCTTCTGCCGCCTCGGCAATTTCTCGTCGCAGGTTATCGGACTGAGCGCATTGCAGCGCCCGTTCCCAGTAAGCAAGGGCCTCATCAAGCTTATTGACGCTGGCAAGCTGCTGCCCGAACTGAAAACGGGCTTGCGCCTCAAACCCAAGAACTTCAGGTAATTCCCGTTCGCTGGGCGATAGGCTTTCGATCTGATTGATCGCCGCCTCAAAGCGGCCGTTCTTAATGAGCGCCGCGATGTTGCCGTAAGACGAAAAGTCTTCCTTGAGCTTGCGTAGAAGATCAAGATGTTCTTTAGTGGCGTTGGAGGGAGGGTTACGGAGCCTTTCGTCGATATAGGCAACGATTTGATCGACCAACCTCATCCGAACGAGCATCAGGTTTCCGAAGCAGATAAATTTCTTATTGATCTTTGCCTTGGCGTCAAGCAGCGTTTTCGCGGTTTCCAGTTCCCTGATGAGGTCCATTTCAAGCTGCTGGAAGCGATCGGCCGCATCGTCGTGTCCCGCATCGCGTTGAAGCTGGGTGAAGCGATGCAAATCCGATGCGATGCGTTGTTGCACACCCGCTCGAATATCATCCTGGGTCAGCGAGAAAGGCGGACTTTTTTCGGCCCAGAAGTCGGGAGTCGTGGTGACGAAGGCCCAGTAACCCATGGCCGATTCCCATGAATCCTGCCATGCTGGAATACCGCCCTCATCGCCCTGCTCACCCGTTTCGACGAACCGTTCGGAGGCCTGGCACGCCGACCAATACCACAGAATACCGAGCGCGCGGGCGATTCCTGGATCGGGAAACGTACTGCCACGGAACTGCTTGCGCCACTTGCTGGCTGTTTCAGCGCGCTGCGAGACATCGAGAGCGTCAGGATCATGGAGTGGATTGGGATCGAGCTTCTCCAGCACCGCGTCGTCGTACAAGAAAAGATTAAGAAGCGCGCGATCCAACGGCCGGCTGAGGAGGAATTGCCTGGCGTCTTGCTTTTGTTTTACGTTCTTACTTTTGCCGAGTCCTTTTTTAAAAGCGTCGTCAATTTCTTTTGCCGTAGCGTCGGGGCTGACGCTCAAAATCTCGTAGGGAGTCGGTTGTTTCTGAAGTGGGTCTTTCATCGCGGCACGCCTGCCTCAGTGTTTTTCTCTTCGCTTTTGGAAGTGGTATGGGAACCCCTCGCCCGCAAGCGAGCAAGGGGTAGGAGTGAGAACGATTTTTCGGTAAGTTGGGTCATAACAAGGCTGTACAAAAACGCCTCCCAGCTCTTCACACTCCATCATCGGATGAAAGATTCTTGGGGCCGATGCTCAATGAAGAATCCAGGTATCTTCTCCGCAGGTCGGGCAGAATCGCTTTCCTTGAGTTGGATGACCCTGTGAGCAACGAGCACCGCCAGGCACCACCTCTTGGATCGCTTGTCCGATGCGCTCGGCAAGCCCATTCAGTTTGCCGAGTGCTTGAAAATCCTGTCGCTTGAGCCCATTTTCAATCTCCTCCACTTCCTTGAGCAGGCCAGCGGCCTTTCTGGGATCACGTGGCTGGATACGCGAGAGAATGGCACTTCTTATCCCCAGGAAAAGCCTGATAACATCCGGAATGGCGTCCGTCGCCTTGTCGAGCGCGTTGACTTGCGTTTGCAGATTGCGCGGATCATTCGCATCAAGCGCCTTCCTGGTTGCCTCGACAACGCGGGTCAGTTGATAGGTTTGATTCGGGTCCGTCATGAGCTCGCCATACTGACTCATGACAAACTCAGCGAATCGGATGAGATTTGCAGCCTTCTCCCGCAAATCCTCATCGTCGGGAAGGGGGTTGTCCAATCCGTGGTTGATTTCCACGATGTCATGGAGCGCCTCGTCAAACTCATGCCGCTGCAACCGCACATAAACCCGGTCGCGCTCGCGTTCCGCCGCGGCAACGACCTTGGGGAGGCGTTGCCTGGTGGCCGGATCGATCAGTCGCTGGTTGAGTTGCTCCAGGTTTTCGATAGCCTTGGCGTCGGATTCGCCGGTCATGACCCAAGGATTGAGACGGGTTCCGTCCTCAAGCCAAGCTTCCACTTTGAATACGCCATTGTAATCAAGGGCGAGCTGGATTCGGATGGGAGCCCTTTGCGGCAACGCCGCTGGAAGCAATGCCAGCGCCTGGCCTTGCAGTTCGTTGGCGCTGGCCTTTTCGGTGTGGTCACCGCCGTAGACCGGGATACTGACGATCCGCTGATTCGGAATGCGGGTGTAAAAAGTTTGTGGCTTTGGATCCTCGGTGGGGTAAGAATCGCCCTTTTGAATGAAGACATTGTACTTGTCTCCAGCCGTCTGCGTTCCATAGCTGTAAGGCGCAATTCCGCCCACTTGTCCCTTTCTGCCGACCTCTCTTGGTTTTTGTTGGGTCGCGAGCGCATCAAATTCCGCGATGGGCGTTTCCTCGGAAACGAACGAGTCGGTTTCCTCGACCAATTTGAGAGGAGCGCCACAATTTTCGCAGGTTTCGGCGTCTGGGTCGTTGACATGACCGCACTCGCGTTTCGGATCGGCAGGATCGGGTGCCTGGCAGACGACACGATCGCCGACCCACCGCGCGGTAATCGCCGCGCCGAGGGCGACGCAATGCTTGGGGTGAATCGTGCGGAGCACTTTCTCCGATCCGAATTCCGCCTCGATTTCGCGCTGCACCAGCGGCACGATGGTCGAGTTGCCGGCCATCAGCACGTAGTCGACCTGATCGGCGGTCAGACTGGCGTTCTGGATCGCATCGTGAACCAACTGGAGCGATTTGCCGACCCGCTCGGGACCGCGCAGTGGCTGCCCGCATTGGGCGCAGCGAGTGTCTTCGCGCAGGTTCGCGGCGCCGCAGGCGCATTCCCGATAGCGGCCCACCAGCGGAACGATCATCCGCTCGAATTCCTTGCGGGTGATTTCCAGATCGACATCGAGCAGGTTGTCGTCGTCGTCGCGCAACAGGCCGGTGATGAGCAGGTCGGCGCTATTGGCGGCGGTCAGCCGTTCCTTGACGGTTTGCGCCGCCTTGCGCAGTTCGGCCATGAACCGGCCGTCCTGGCTGGGGTCGAGGTCGTATTCGTTCTTGATGTGCTGGAGCGCGTGATCGATGATCTTCTGGTCAAAGTCGTCGCCGCCCAGCCACATATCGCCTTCGAGATTCAACGGGGCGAACACATTGCCGGCCATCATCAGGACCGACACGTCGAAAGTGCCCCCGCCCAGGTCATAGACGACCAGCGTGCGCGGTTTTTCATCGGGCGATTCCACCCCGAACGCGACCGCCGCCGCCGTCGGTTCGTCGAGAACCTTGATGACCTTCAACCCCGCCTTGAGACCGGCCTTGCGAGTCGCGTCCCGCTGAATCTGGCTGAAATAGGCCGGCACGGTGATCACCGCGTGGGTCACCGGTTCGCCCAGCCGGAACTCTGCGGTTTCCTTGACCTTTTGCAAGATCATCGCGGACACCTCGATCGGCGAGTATTGCTTGCCGCCGATGACCACCCGAACGCTGTCCCTGGTGCCATCCCTGGGCTCGACCACCGCATAGGTCGCCCGCTGGCGAATCCGTTGCACCTCCGGATCGGCCACGCCCCGCCCCATCAGTCGCTTGACCGACAGCACCGTGTCCTTGGGCGCCATCCCCCAGTTGTCGACCGCCGCGTCGCCCACCAGCATCTCCTCGGTCCCCGGGTCGCCCTTCCTGCCCTTGCGTTTCTTCAGGCTGACGGCCGACCGAATCTGCGGCTTGCCTTCCTGACTGTCCAGCACCCGAGGCCGCGGCCCGTCGATGATCGCAACCACCGTGTTCGTGGTTCCCAAATCGATTCCCACCATTTTTCCCATCGTTTCATCCCCTTCGATTTTCAGGTTCAGGTTTGACTCATGACATTGGCGTCATCGTTGCGGACGATGATCACTTCAGCCTTGCGCAAGATCGTTCCGTTCCAGAGATAACCACACCGCACCTGCTCGACAATGAAGCCATCGGGTTGTGAAGGATCGTTCACCGTTTCGATGACGCGATGCCAAACCGGATCGAATCCGCCATCCAGATTCAAGATCGGTGTGACGCCATGCTCGGTCAGCATCTTTTCCAACATGCGGCGCACGGTGCGGAAATTGTTGATCCAGATTTTCATCTGTTTGGTGATCTGGTCTTCCTTTTGGTGAATATTGCGAAAGACGCGGTCGAAGGCATCGAGAACATCGAGCGCCTCCAGTAGAAACTGACGTTGGATCTGCTCGTTCTGCTTGCGCGCTTCGTCGACGGCGAAGCGCGCTTCGGCCCGTTCGCGCAGCAAGCGGCGAATATCGCTTTCAAGATCGGCCAACGGATCGGATTCCTGGCCGCTCCATGCATGCAATGGGATCGGCGTTTCATCGATTGCGAACGGGTCGTCGTTTCGAGACAAGGCGATGAAGGGAATGGTAAATGGCATTTTTAACCACCCTGAAGAACCTTAAGCAGGATTGAAGCGTGACGGTGCAGGCTGGCGTCCAGCCCAAGCGCGATCGCCCGTTCCAAATGTCGCGCGGCATTCTTTTTCTGTCCTTTTCTTTGCAAGGCAAGCGCGAGATCCCAATGCAACAGCGCATTGTCTGGATTCGTTTGAATACCTTTTTCGAAGACCGCAATCGCTTCCGGATAACGCTGGCATCGGTTGTAAAATTCGCCCAAATGTTGATGAATTCTGGGCTGATTCGGGCATTTCTCCAGCAATTCCTTGAGGCGCTCCTCAATGTCGGCGACATCGGCCGGCGATTTCATCGCGCTGATTTGCACCCGAATGGACCCCAGTTCATGCTCGATTTCGTCATCGGTCGAGCGGCCACGCGCTGTTCGCAGCGCATCGAGCATCTCCTCGGCGCCGCCGCGCCGACTCGGATCGCGTTGCAGTGATCGAAGAATGAAGTCGTTGAGTGATTGCGGCAGGTCGGGGCGCAAGTCCTTCGGGGGTATCGGTTCCGCGCGACAGATTTCCTCAAGTACGCGCCCGATCGGCATTTCGCCGCTGTCGGACATTCTGCCGCGACCAAACGGCAGTTGCCCGGTGACCATTTCGTAGAACGTGACGCCCAGCGACCAGATGTCCGAAGGGAAAGAAGCGCCCCCACGCCAGATCTCGGGAGACATGTAGTACGGCGTTCCGGCCGTTGTGATGGCGATTTCATCTGAATCAAGCATCCGTGAGATCCCGAGGTCGGCGATCATCGGCGTATCGCCATCGAGCAGGATATTTTCGGGCTTGATATCGCGATGGAATATTTGCTCTTTGTGAAGGATGACGAGACCGGCAAGGATTCCCTCGGTAATTCGAACCGCCTGGTCGATGGGTAGCGGCCTTTGCGCGCCGATCCTGCCGAGAACTTTCCGCAGACTTCCACCCGACACAAACTGCATCACCATGACGATGGAATTACGGAACACGGCAAAGCCAAGATAGCGGACCAGATTGACCGACTGAATTTTACGCAAACGGACGTGGAGTACGGCGTTCATCTCCAGTTCACGTCGCAGAACGCGCTCCTTTTGGCGGTCGAGCGGTATTTTCAAGGCGACGATATCGCTGCCAAATTCTTCTTTAAGTTCTTCGTCCAGGACGCGCGCCTTGTAGGTTTCAGCGAACCCTCCTCTCCCGAGATGACCAATCAACTCAAAGGGTTCCTGTTCATCGGACTCTTCAAGCATTTTTCGAGTTTTTTGCAGGGCCATCACAGCTTCCTTATTCGGGGAATCTTCTGGGGGTGAGTTGGGAAGAGGGTTGAATAACCGACTTAATCGCTCGACTTTTTCGCGCAAACTCGTTCGTAACCGACGAATCAAAGCGTATCATCAATATTATAGCCCTTGAATGAATCGACATAAACGGTCCATCTCGGCGACATAAATTCATACCTCGCTTCTCAACTTCTCTCTTTCGTCGGTGACAAAGAGGAGTGAACGATTGCCATACGAAGAAGCTGCGGTCCATGACTCAACAACGGCGCCACTCGCGTTTTTTTCACGCCTGCGATCCACGAAAATAAAAACCGTCGATCCCTTCGTTCGAGATGAAAAAGCAACCGTTCGGACCCTTCTCGTCCCGCACGGCGATGGGTTTCGCTACGCTCGACCCATCCTGCGAAAGAACAATGGGTTGTCGGATGGGTTGAGGAACGAAACCCATCGATACGGGGCGAAACCGCCAGTGGATCTGAACGGCCACATGAAAAAATCGGGATTGGCGCGTTTACCCGAATAGAACGCCGCGCGCGGTTTCGGATGGGTGGCGCGCTTCCAGCCCGGCGAGCGGGATTTCCAAGCCGCGCCTTCAAGCACCTGTCACAGGAGGGAACTCAAGGGAGGAGAAATAAGGTAAATTGACGCCTTGACTCCAACCCGACAGGAGGAACCGTGGAATCCGCGCGTCCTGACCCCGATCTTTCCGATGAGGATTTACTGCTGGCGGCCCGAAACGGGAATTCGCGAGCTTTCGAAACGATTTTCAGGCGGCACGAGCGGCGGTTGCTGAAGATCGCCTATGGCCTGCTGCTGGACTGGGACGACGCCCAGGACGCCATGCAGTCGGCGTTTATCGCCATCTACCGATGCCTGACCGATTTGGATGTAAGCCGACCCGGTGCCGTGCGCGCCTATCTGATTACCTGCGCCCGTAACGCGGCGTTCGATGCGCTGAGAAAAGGCAGACCGTGGGATCCGATGAATTCGGACGTGATTAGCAAATCGAACCTGGCGTCGCCAGGCTCGATCGAAGAACTGGTGCGAGAAGCGGAGTATGTCGTGCTACGGGAGTGCATCCGCCAACTTCGGCCCAAAGAGCGTCTGGTCATCGTGTTGCGGTTTCCGGGCAATCTGCCGGACGCTGAAGTGTGGAAGTTGTTGAAGGAGATGGGTTGGAGCGACGTGGATGCGGCGGAAACACTCGCCGCCGAAGAAGAGAAAAAGATCAGGGAGATCGTCAATTACACCAGGAGCTTGGGTATTAACACGGTCGGTGGGGTAGGTAACATCCTCAAGGCCGCGAAGCGGAAGCTCAAGGAATGCTTCGAACACGATGGCCGAGGGACGGCGAGCAGCTCAAGAGGATCGGACCATGAATAGTGATGCGTATTTCGAGCGCGTATTCGCCGATTGGCAAGAACACACCCGCCGGGAGCTGGAGCGCCGCGTAGCGACGGCGGAGTGTCTGTCCTTCAACCGCTTGCGGGAATTGTCCCAGGGCGATGGCGAGGAAGCGTCGGATGTCGAACAGCGTCATCTCGAAAGCTGTCGGCGGTGCCGCAGGTTGCGCGCGGGTTTCCAACCGGCGCAACGGGCGCAACAATTCCATGCCGACCCGGGCGGTGGATCATGAAGCCAGTGGAGAAAAGCTCGACCCATCCCCGAGGGTGAAAGATGTTCGTTTACGTGATGCCCTATCAGGGGAAGTACCTGGTCTACCGGCCGTTGAAGAAGCTGGCCTTCATGGCTAACGCGGCATTGGTCAACATAATCGCCGAACTGCAGCATCATCCCGGCGCGGCTGGATTGCCGAGGGCTCCGGACGTTTTCCGCTTCCTGGAAACCATCGGCTTTCTGGAGCCGGATCCGCCAATGCCCCCGCCGACTTCCACCGAAGCACCCTTCAAGCCAACGGTCGCCGTGTGCCTGCTCACTTCCGCCTGCAATTTCCGCTGTATCTACTGTTACGCCTTCGGCGGGGAAAGACCGGTCCAGGAATTGCCGTTCGAACTCGGTCGGCGCGCGATCGACCTCGTTTGCCGCAATGCGCTGGACAGCGGTCGGGAGTCCTTCACCCTCGGATTCCACGGTGGGGGCGAGCCGACGCTGGCTCGGGGCAGCTTCCACAAGCTTGTCCGCCACGCCAGGTCCAAGACGCTTCCTTGTGAGATCACGGTCGCCAGCAACGGTTACTGGAGCCGACGACAGCGCGAATGGATTCTGGATCATCTGGACCAGGTCAGTCTTTCCTTCGACGGAACCCAGACGTTGCAGGATCGGCAACGGCCGCTGTCGTCGGGGAAAAGCTCTTTTCCAGTGGTCATGGCAACGATCCAGGCCATGGATCGGCGCGAATTTCCCTATGGAATTCGGATGACCGTCACCGATGCGGGGATCGAGCAACTCCCGTCCGCCATTGAATTTCTCTGCCGCGAGACCCACTGCCGCACGTTTCAGGTGGAGCCGGCCTTCGACCATGGACGGGCGCATGACAACGATGGGGCGCTCGACGACAACCGCCGGTTCGCGACGGCGTTCCTGGCGGCCCATGACGTGGCCTTTGCCAGCGGTCGCCATTTGTATTACTCCGGCGCGCGTCCCTGGGTCATCACCGACCGGTTTTGCCAGGCGGTCGACAATGCCCTGATCGTGGCGCCGGACGGCGGATTGAGCGCCTGTTACGAGGTTTACGGCCGGGAGCATCCGCTGGCCGAAGCGTTCTTTTTCGGATCGCTCGACGCGGACGGTCGCCTGGTCGTCGAACCCACGGCCCGGAAAACACTGCAAGACCGGATCGCCGAACGCCGTGCGCTTTGTCGGGACTGTTTCTGTTACTGGCACTGCGCCGGCGACTGTCCGCCCAAGACCTTGTCCCCGGATGGGGATGGACACCGCCGGTTCGGCGCGCGGTGCGACCTCAACCGATGGATTACCCGAGAACTGCTCGTGCGCTACATCGCCGCCGGCCATGGAGTTTGGCGGGGGGTGTCGATGGAACAACCACTTTGCGAGGCGTGATCATGAGTCAGGAACGAAAAGACGACCGGCTACAGCCCGTGTTACCGGATGACGAGGAACCACCGCAAGTCTACGGCGTGGTGAAACGGGGAGAAGGCTTCGCGCTCGACCGCCGGACGTTCTTGGGCGGGCTGGCGGCGGGGGCGCTGGTTTCCGCCAGCGGCCGCGAGGCTTCGGGCCAGCAACCGACGATGAAAGCCGAATCCTCGCAACCTCAGACCGGCCAGACCGGGGCTAAGCCGGCCGTGGAGGTCAAGGGCGAAGGGTGCGCCGGCGCCAAGCTCAAGGGGCATAAAAAACCGGTCAATACCCTTGCCTTCAGCCCCGATGGCAAGTTGCTGGTCTCCGGCGGCGCCGATGGCGCCATCAAACTCTGGGCGCTGCCCGAAGGCAAGCTCCTGGCCACCCTCACCGGACACTCGGGCGGGTCGGTGGGAGTTGCCGGCGTGGCCTTCAGCTCCGACGGCAAGTTGCTGGCCTCCGGCGGCGCCGACAGCACCATCAAATTGTGGACCTTGCCCAAGGACAAACCCTTGACCACTCTCGGTGGGCACACGGGCTGGATTACCTCCGTCGCCGTCAGTCCCGACGGCAAACTGCTGGCTTCCGCCAGTCGGGACAATACCGTCAAGCTGTGGGGGCTACCCGAAGGCAAGCTCTTGACCACCCTCACCGGGCATGGAAACTCGATAACCGCCTGGGTGGTCTCCGTCGTCATCAGTCCCGACGGCAAGTTGCTGGCTTCCGGCAGCGGAGACAAGACGATCAAGCTGTGGGCGCTGCCCGACGGCAAGCTTTTGACCACCCTCACCGGACATTTGGGCCGGATTACCGCCCTAGCCATCGGCCCCGACGGCAAGCTGCTGGCCTCCAGCGGCGCCGACAACAGCATCAATCTGTGGACGTTGCCCCAAGGTAACCTGTTGACCACCCTGCGCTCGGAGCGGAGCCTCTCTCTCGCCATCAGCCCCGACGGCAAGCTGCTGGCCTCCGGCGGCGGCGATCACGGCATCATCACATTGTGGGCGTTGCCCGAAGGCAAACTCTTGACCGTCCTCGCGGGGCGTTCGGGCGGGGTTAACGCCCTCGCCTTCGATCCCGCTGGCAAGTTGCTGGCCTCCGGCAGCACCGATGGCGCCATCCAGTTGTGGACGCTGCCCCGAGGAGAGTCAAGCCGATGTCTTTGGGATCCCGACGCCACGGCGGCGGGCACTCAAGCCAAGACCTACCGGCAGATGGGACCCAATATCGTGACGGCACCCTGTAAAACTCCGCTGCCGCCCGGCGCCACCTGCATCTGTAATTGCGTGGCGGGGGCGATCCATTATCCGGGGAGGGAAACCGTCTGCGTTTGCGACACGATCACCGTCGCGGCCAGCGCGGCGCTCCCGGCGGGCGTGGTTTGCATCTGCGACACCATTTCAGTTGGAACGTATAGGTTTTCCCTGCCCCAAGGCCACAAACAGCAATTTTCGGGCACGGTTTGCACCTGCAACACCATTTGCACCTGCGACACGATCAGTACCAGTTCTGGCGGTCATTATTGGTATCCGAGCTAACGACCCGATGAACGGCCAACCGGTCGACCCCTCCCGCCGGGTCTTTTTTCGTCGCCTCCTTTCGCAAACGACGCAGTATCTCTCCGTGGTGCATGAAGAACTTCAGGGCAGACCTCAAATGCGACTTTCGGAACTCGACCGGTTCCCCGATTCGGTGCTGCGCCAAATCATCCCGATATTCAGCGGCGGCATCGACTATCGGTTGAACCCAGCGTCCTTCAGCGTCGAAAGCGACGACACCGGCGGCTTGGTGGAACTGTTGCGGTTGACGGACCAGGATTTTGCCATCCTCAAGCTTTTTGATCGCGATCTCACGCTGGAACAAATCGCCAGGCAGCTTGCCGGCCAGGATTCCACCGAGGCGGTGGTCTATTCGCGGGTGAAAACCCTGTTTCTGACCTTGGCTCGCCGCGCGGTCTGCCACCCGGCCCAATCGCTCGCGGATGTGGAATCTGGGGCAGGCTGATGGCAAGGATTGTCCGCGCTTCGGAAATCATGGCCGCGACGCGACCTTCCCAGTCGCGAGATTGTCCACCGTTCGCACAGCGCCTCGAAAGCCAGCCCTGGTTCAAGGCGGACCGAATCCTGGACGGCGAAACCGCCCGGCAATACCTGCTCGCCCCGCGGGAACGCTCCAGGACTGAACCCCGCCCCTACTGCGTCTACGTCCACGTCCCCTTTTGCGCCTCGATCTGTCGTTACTGCGCCCTCTACACCCGCGCGGTGCGGGGCCGGGCCGACGCCGTGCTGGACGAATATCTCGAACGGGTTTGTCAGGCGATTGCCGATCATCCCCAAGCCCATGGCGGCCACGGGCCGACGACCGTGCATTTTGGCGGCGGCACCCCGCTTCACCTCGGTTTGACGCGCTTCGCCGCCCTGACGCGCGCCCTGCGGGCAACGTTCGGCAACCCGGCAACGTGCGAATGGGCGCTGGAAACCACCACCTCCGCGTTGAACCCCGAAGTGGTCGCGGCGCTCGCCGATCTCGGGTTCCAGCGCATTCACCTCGGCATTCAAACCCTCGACAACCGCCTGCGCCAGCACTACCGCCGCCACGAATCCGGCGAGGCGGCCATCGAGAAAATTCATTTTCTCCAGCAACGGGGTTTTCATTGTTCGGTGGATTTGATCATCGGCTTCGCCGACTCCACCGAAGCCATCCTTCGCGACGACCTGCGCCGGCTGTACGACGCCGGGGTGCGGATGTTCTCCCTCTGCGAACTTCGGCAGCGCCAGGGAAGAGAACTGACCGCCCGCCGGCATCAAGCTCAAAGCCAGCGAAATTACCGGCTCTGGACTATCGTCTGGCGATTCATGGAGCGGGTCGGTCTGCGCCCCATCCACCTGGGCCAATTCGCTCGTTCCCAGCAAGACAACCGGTACTACACCCATCCCGCCCGAGGCGAGGATTGCATCGCCATCGGTCCTTATGCCCACGGTTCGGCGGGGCGGTTGTACTACGGCAATCGACTGTTGCCCGACTATTACGCCGCCATCCAGGCCGGCGCTTCCCCCATCGACCGGGCGGTGCTGTACGACGATTCACTGGAAACCCTGCGCGACCTGGAACGGGAATTGCTGGCGCATCGCGTCCAACCGCCGACCTTGGAGCGGGTCGCGTCGCACTATCCCACCTTCGCCGAAATCCTCGATTTCTGGCAAGCCCGACAACTGCTGCTGCCATCGGAAGGGCGCTCCGCCTGGACCACCACGCAGGAAGGCAGTTGGTTCGTCGGCAACATGATCGCGCAAGCCCGCCAACTGGCCGAACCCGGCGCTGACGTTCCCCGACCCGCGCCGCGCCGCCCCACCACGGCGCAATCCAGCGGTGGTTCGCCCGTGACCCGCACGGCTTTTCTCCTGCCGGTGCTCGACCGATGGTTGTGGTATGCCCCGCTCCACGGGGCGGCGGCGTTGCTCAACCGAAGCGCGGCGCGGCTGTTGCGGGAACGGCGCGATCAGCATCTACCCGGCGAACTGGGGGAACTGTGCGACTGGATCCACGCCGCGCCCGCTCATCCGCCGCGCCCCCTCGAAGGTGAGTTGATACCCACCCTCCTGGGCATCGTTCCCACTCGCGGCTGCAACATGAACTGCCTGTACTGCAACTTCGGCGGGCCGGCGGCGCGGCGGGACGTCATGCCGCCGGAACTGGCCACCGCCGCGGTCGACTGGGCCGCCGGGCAACGGGCCAAGGCCGGGGAAAGCACATTCCCCGTGCAGTTCTTCGGCGGCGAACCGTTCCTTGCCCAGGACCTCGTCGAAATCGTCGTCCATCGGGCGCGCTCCGTATCGAGCCAGCACGGTTTGACCCCCTGGTTCGATGCCTCGACCAACGGCCTGTTCAACGAACGCCAGCGCCGCTTCATCGGTGATTATTTCGACGGGGTGGTGCTGTCGCTGGACGGGCCGCCGGCGTTTCAGGACCACTACCGCCCGGTCGCCAACGGGCGGCCCAGTTCCGCGACGGTCGAACGCAACGCCCGCGCGTTGAGCGAAATGCCCCTGGAATTATGTCTGCGGATGTGCGTCACCCAGGAATCCGTGAACGAGATGGAGCGGATCGCCCGCTGGATGATCGAGTCCTTCAATCCGGCCACGATCAACTTCGAAACCCTGACGCCCGGCGAGTTGACCAGGCAAGCCGGCCTCGCGCCGCCCGATCCCTATCAATTCGCCGTACAGACCGAGCGCGTCTTTCGACTCGCCGAGGCGACCAGCATCAAGGCCGTATACGCCGCCGCCGAAACCGGCGTTCCTCGCCTGTCGTTTTGTCCGGTGGGCAAGGACGCCGTCATCGTGTCGCCGGATGGCCGCCTGAGCGCCTGTTACCTTCCGCCCGAGGAATGGCGGCAACGCGGCTTGAACCTGGACATCGGCCAGTTGCGCCCCGGCCGGGGAGCGACCCTTTTTTCCGATGCCCTGGCGAAGGTTCGCCGACTCGCCGCCGACAAACCCCGTTGCGAGCATTGCTTTTGTCAATACACCTGCGCCGGCGGCTGCCATGTGAATCCGCCCGGCGGCGGTGACCGGAAATACGCCGACTTTTGCATTCAAACCCGTTTGATCACCGCCGGCCGGCTGTTGCGGGACCTTGGCTTTGCCGCCGTGCATCGCGAACTGCTAGGTGATCGGAGTGCGATGGAACGGCTCGCCCAGAATCCCGACGACGCCTTGAACGACGCGGCGGATGGCGGATGAACTCCACCCGGATACATCCCGAGTTACCGATTTTCCGCCTGGATCAAGGGGCGGAAGCGCGCCTCTATGCACCGGGCCATGTGTACCGGGTGACCCAGGAGGAGGCGGACCGGCTGCAAGCCGCTTTCGTCTCGGACCGACCATGGCAACCCGCGCTGGCCGGTTTGGCCTCCGCCCTGACCGCTCAAGCCCGGCAGGCGCGACGGGCGTGGGAAAAGCTGGCCGAGGCGCCCTTCGCGCCAGTGTGCCTCACCGTCTACCTCAGCAACCGCTGCCATCTCGGCTGTTCCTACTGTTTTGCCGCGCCCGCCCGATTGGAGGGCAAAAGCAACGAACGGCACCCGCGCCAGGGCCATGAGCGAGACGCCGTATTACCCGTCATCCGGGCGGAGATCGTGGAGCCAGCAGCCCGGATCGTCGCCGACCATTGCGCCAGAAGCGGCAAACCGTTCACGCTGGTGCTGCACGGCGGCGGGGAACCGACCCTGCACTGGGATTTGTTGCAACGGTTGGTTGTCCTCACGCGGCGGGTGGCGGCAACGCGCGGCATCGGCTGGTGGGGCTATATCGCAACCCACGGGGTCTTGTCGGCAGATAGGGCGGAATGGCTGGCGCGGCATTTCGATCTGATCGGGCTGTCCTGCGATGGCCCGCCCGCGATTCAGAACGCCCAGCGCCCGACCGCTCGCGGTGTGGGAACGGCGGGCATCGTGGCGCGCACCGCCCGCGTGTTGGCTCAAATCGGTGCGCCGTTTGTCGCGCGTGCGACCATCACGCCGGAGACCGTTCATCATCAAGCCGCAATCGTCCGCTACCTTCATGAAACGCTGGGGGCGAGAGCGATTCGGTTCGAGCCGGTTTATCGGGCTGGCGGCCATCCAGGGACCGGCTTCGTCCCGGAAGACGCGGCCTCCTTCGTGAAGGCGTTCCTGGCGGCGCGGCGACTAGCGGCCCGGCTGGGTTGCGAACTCGGCCTCTCCGGCGTGCGCCTGGGCGAAATCCATGGACCTTATTGCAACGTGCTGCGCGACGTGCTGCAACTGACCCCCGATGGTGGAGTCAGCGCCTGTTTCTTGAGTACGAACGGGCGTGATGCCCCAGGAAGAGCAACGTCCCTGGGACAGGTTACGGGACGCGCCGGGCTGGTCCTGGATGAGGACCGCATCGTCGAACTGCGCCGCCGTGCCTTGCGAATTCCCGCGCCATGCTGGGGGTGCGTCAATATCCATCATTGCGTCCGCGAGTGTCCGGAATATTGTCCGGCCCTGGCGGAGAAAGACGCGGTCCCGGCCCTGGCGGGATTCCGCTGCCAGGTTTATCGGCAACTGGCGGAGCGGTGGATTTGCGCGCCGGCCTGATCGCGCGGGGGGTTGACGCCTCCTAAACTTCAACGCCATACCGCTGGCACAGCGCCGCCAGCCCGCCGGCATGGCGCTGGCCGACCGCGCTGAACCGCCATTCGCCGCCGTGGCGGTAGAGTTCGCCGAAAATGAGGGCGGTTTCGGTCGTGGCGTCCTCGCCCAGGTCGTAGCGGGCGACTTCCCGATTCGTGTCGGCATCCACGAGCCGGAGGTAGGCGTTGTTGACTTGACCGAAGTTCTGCCGCCGTTGCTCGGCCTCGTGGATGGTCAGGGTGAAGGTGATTTTCCACACATCCGCCGGCACGCGGTCCAGATCGACCACGAGCGCCCGCTTGTCGCCGTCGCCGGGGTCGGCGTCAGTCAGTTGCACCGAACCACAAGCGGATTGCGGCTGGTTGTAGAACACGATATCGGCGTCCGAACGCACCTTGCTGTCGAGGTCAAGCAGGAACGCCGAGGCGTCGACATCGCATTCCACGCCATCGCCGACCCGGAGAGTCCAGCCCAGTCCGATGGTCACTTTCTTGAGGTCCGGCGCTTCCTGGCTCAGGGACAGTCGGCGGCCTTTTTTTAGGGCAATCGTCTTGCCTTGCTCCTCACTGGGATTGTTCCGCGGGGGTGCTTCGGGAAACTCCAACTCCCAAGCCAACTGCCAGAGGATCAGGGTCTTGTCCGCGCTTCCCGACAGCACCCGTTGCCAGTCGGCCGTCACCGCCACGGCATTGATCGAATCCGTATGCCCGGTCAGGGTGCGTAGGCATTTACCCGTTTCCATGTCCCAGAACATGAGGGTTTGATCCCCGCCCGATAACGCCCGTCGCCCGTCGGCCGTCATCGCCACGGCATTGACCGAATCCGTATGCCCGGTCAGGGTGCGCAGGCATTCGCCGGCTTCCAAATCCCAGAGCTTGAGGGTCTTGTCCCTGCTTCCGGACAACGCGCGCTGCCCGTCGGCCGTCATCGCCACGGCATTGACCGAATCCGTATGCCCGGTCAGGATGCACAGGCATTCGCCGGTTTCCAAATCCCAGAGCTTAAGGGTCTTGTCGTGGCTCCCCGACAGCATCCGCCGCCCATCGTTTGTCACCACCACGGCGCGAACCTCAGCCGTATGCCCAGTTAGAGTGCGCAGACATACGCACATTTCCAGGTCCCAGAGTTTGAGGGTCTTGTCCCTGCTTCCGGACAACGCGCGCTGCCCATCGCCCGTCATCGCCACGGCATTGACCGAATCCGTATGCCCGGTCAGGGTGCGCAAGCACGCGTCCCATTTCAGGTCAAAAAATTTGAGGGTTTTGTTCTCCGTTCCAGACAACGCGCGCTGTCCGTCGCTCGTCATCGCTATGGCGGCATTTCTCCCCTCGTTCAGGGCGCGCAATGGCAGGCATTCGCCCGTTTCCAAATCCCAAAGCTTGAGGGTATCCGTACCACCCGACAGCGCCCGTCGGCCATCGATCATCATCGCCACGGTTCGGACCGAATCCCTATGTCCGACCAGGGTTTTCACCGGATAGATCGCCCTCGGGGCAGAAATCCTGCCGTGACGAATTAACCGGCCATAACGTTCTTGAATCGCGGCGTCAGGCCGGAACCCCATTTCCTGCCAAGCGGTTAGCAGGGCGGCATGTGCGCCTCGGAAATCATTTCGAGCCAAGCGGGTATCGGTTTGGGCCAATGCCTGCTGCAAGGCGATACAGGCTCGTTGTTTTTCAGCGAAGCTTTGTGGGGGGGCCAACTGGAGGACAACCTGATAAGTGACGGGGGGCAGATCCCAAAGCTTGAGGTTACTATCCCCGGTCGACAGCGCGCGCCGTCCATCAACGGTCACCGCCACGGTAGAGATCGACCACTTATCCCTGGTCAGAGTGCATAAGCACCGTCCGCTAGTTAAATCCCAAAGCTTGAGGGTTTTATCCGCACTGCCCGACAGCGCCCATCGCCCATCACCCGTCATCGCCACGGTATTGACCGACTCCGTATGCCCGGTCAGGGTGCGCAGGCACTCACCCGTTTCCAAATTCCAGAATCTGAGGGTTTTATCACTACCCCCCGACAACGCCTGACGCCCGTCGCGCGTTAGCGCTACAGTGGTAGTGTTCATCGAATACCCGGTCCATTGTGTATGCAGTAGATCGGGTAGGGCGAGACACCCGCCCGTATCCAAATCCCAGAGTCGGAAGCGATCTTTGCTGACCGACAGTGCGCGCCGCCCGTCGCCCGCCACCGCCATAGTAGTAATCCAATACCCGAAGGTGTGCAGGCATTCGCCCGTTTCCAGGTCCCAAAACTTGAGAGTTTGATCCCTGCTGCCCGACAGCGCCCGTCGCCCGTTGTCCGTCAGCGCCACGATGCGGACCCAATCCGTATGCCCGGCCAGGGTGTGCAGGCATTCGCCCGTGTCCAAATCCCAGAGCTTAAGCGTCTTGTCCCGACTCCCTGACAGCGCCCGTCGCCCATCGCCCGTCACCGCCACGGCAGTGACCTCATCCGTATGCCCGGCCAGGGTGCGCAGGCATTCACCCGTTTCCAAATCCCAGAGCTTAAGCGTCTTGTCCCGACTCCCCGACAGCGCCCACCGCCCGTCAGCCGTCATTGCCACGGCAGTGGCCATAAACTCATACCCGATCGAGATGCTACGCAGACACTGCGGTTTCGCCTCCCGGTCGCCGAACAGGGCGGTGAATCGCCCCGGATAGTCCTGCAAACGCGCTTGCGCCGCTTCCCAGTCGGCCCGCTCGGCGTGGATCAGGGCGGTCAGTTCCGCCAGGGTTTCCGGGGCGTTGCGCGGGTTGCGCTCGCAGTTTTGCAGCCGCCGCAGTACCTCCAGATCATCGATTTCCGCCGCCCGCCATTGCCGCAGGGCGAGGTTGTAGACCGCCTGGGGCTGGGTGGGGTCTTGCTCCACCGCTTGGCGGAAACAGGCCAGGGCTTGTTCGGACTTGCCCAGTTCGGCGTAGGAATAGCCCT
>CALGOO010000130.1 GCA_937960715.1 uncultured Candidatus Competibacteraceae bacterium | reverse complement strand
GAAGGCCGACAGGAAGGCCGACAGGAAGGCCGACAGGAAGGCCGACAGGAAGGCCGACAGGAAGGCCAACGGGCAGAACGCCTCCGCATCGCCCAAAACCTGCTGGATGTAATCGCCGACGACCGGCTGCTGGCGGAGAAGACTGGCTTGAGCGAAGCGGAAGTGCGTGAGTTGCGGGAAAAACGCCGTTCGCCGATGTCGCGCGCCGACGAAGGAAATACGCATTGAGCAGCCCGTCGCTCAAGAAGTTTTCGCTGGACGGCGCCATACTTACCCCCATTTCGCCAACTCACTGATCGAAGCGCATGGCCCAATACATCTACACCATGAACCGCGTGGGCAAGGTCGTACCCCCCAAGCGAGAGATTCTCAAGGACATTTCCCTGTCGTTCTTTCCCGGCGCCAAGATCGGCGTGCTGGGCCTGAACGGCTCCGGCAAATCCACCCTGCTACGGATCATGGCCGGGGTGGACAGCGACATCCTCGGCGACGCCCGTCCCCAGCCCGGCATTCATGTCGGCTTCCTGCCGCAGGAACCGCAACTCGATCCCGCCAAGGACGTGCGCGGCAACGTCGAGGAAGCGGTCGTGCCCATCAAAAAAGCGCTGGCGCGACTGGACGAGGTGTACGCCGCCTACGCCGATCCCGAGGCTGATTTCGAGAAACTCGCCGCCGAGCAGGCCAACCTTGAAGCGTATTTGCAAACCACCGACGGCCATGACCTCGACCGCACCCTGGACGTCGCCGCCGACGCGCTGCGCCTGCCGCCGTGGGAAACGGAGGTAACCACTCTGTCCGGCGGCGAGAAGCGCCGGGTCGCGCTGTGCCGGCTGTTGCTTTCGAAGCCCGATATGCTGTTGCTGGACGAGCCGACCAACCACCTCGACGCGGAATCTGTCGCCTGGCTGGAGCGTTTCCTCCAAGATTATCCCGGCACCGTCATCGCCGTCACCCACGACCGCTACTTCCTCGACAACGTCGCCGGCTGGATCCTGGAGCTGGATCGCGGACGCGGCATTCCGTGGGAAGGCAATTACTCCTCCTGGCTGGAGCAAAAGGAGAAACGGCTGGAGATCGAGGAGAAACAGGAAACCGCGCATATCAAGGCGATGAAGGCGGAGCTGGAATGGGTGCGCGCCAACCCCAAGGGCCGCCACGCCAAGAGCAAGGCCCGCGTGGCCCGGTTCGAGGAACTGGAATCGCAGGAATTCCAGAAACGCAACGAAACCCAGGAACTCTACATCCCGCCAGGGCCACGACTGGGTGATCTGGTGGTGGAAGCCACGAAACTGCGCAAGGGCTTCGGCGACCGGCTGTTGATCGACAACCTCGATTTCAAACTGCCCAAGGGCGGCATCGTCGGGGTGATCGGTCCCAACGGCGCCGGCAAGACCACCCTGTTTCGCATGCTGGTCGGGCAGGAACAGCCGGACGGCGGGACGCTGCGGATCGGCGATACCGTCCAGCTGGCCCATGTCGACCAGTCGCGCGACCATCTCGCTCCCGACAAGACGGTCTGGCAGGAAATCTCCGACGGACTGGATGTCATCGCCATCGGAACTTATCAGATCAACTCGCGAGCCTATGTCGGCCGCTTCAACTTCAAGGGGCCGGACCAGCAGAAGTTCGTCAAGGACTTGTCCGGTGGCGAGCGCAACCGGGTCCATCTCGCCAAGTTGTTGAAGAGCGGCGGCAACGTGCTGCTGCTGGACGAGCCGACCAACGATCTGGACGTGGAAACGCTGCGGGCGCTGGAGGAAGCCTTGCTGGCCTTCGCCGGCTGCGCGGTGATCATCTCCCACGACCGCTGGTTCCTGGACCGCATCGCCACCCACATCCTGGCCTTCGAGGGCGATTCGCAGGTGGTCTGGTTCGAGGGCAATTACGCCGACTACGAAGCCGACCGCAAGCGGCGGCTGGGTGTGGAGGCCGACCAGCCGCACCGGATCAAATACCGCAAGCTGGCTTGACCGGCCCGAACGACTAGCGCAACCGGCCACCCGAACGGGTGGCGTCACCTAACCCGCGCCACGCCACCAGCCAGGCCAGCGCGCTCAACATCGCCGCCAGATCGTACATCGCGGTCGGCCCCAGACCGGCCCACAGATAGCCGGCGGCCAGACTGCCCACCGCGTTGCCCGCGCCGAAGCTTAGACTGCTGTACAACGCCTGCCCGCGCCCCTGGAGCGCGCCGGGAAAAAACTGGTGGACCAGGTGCATGGACACGGCGTGAAACACGCCGAAGCTGAAAGCGTGCAGGGTCTGGGCGAACCACAGGATCGGCAACTCGCCGGCGAAGTGGCCGATCAGCAGCCAGCGCAGCGCCGCCAGCGCCAGCGCCGCCAGCAGCAATCGGCGCGGTCCGAAGCGCGGCAACCAGCGCGGCATCAGCAGAAACAAGCCCACTTCCGCCGCCACGCCCAGACCCCACATCAGTCCGATGAATTCGCGCGAATAGCCAAGGGTTTCCAGATACAGCGAAAAGAAGCCGTAATACGGCCCGTGCGCGGTCTGATGGAGAAAACAGGCGACGAAAAAGGCGATCACCGCCGGTCGACGCAAGACCTGGCCGAGCGGGAGCGCGGCATGACTGGTCGGCGGCGTCGGCGCTTCCGTCACCAGCAGGCTGTTCAACCACAGCGCGGCGAACAGCCCCCACAACAACGCCGGCACCAGATCGACGCCCCAATCCTGAACCAGGAAGCCCACGCCGACCGCCGCGCCGATGAACCCCACCGATCCCCACAACCGAACCCGGCTGTAACGATGCACGTGTTCGCCCAGGTGATTGAGCGTGACCGCCTCGAACTGCGGCAGGGCCGCGTTCCAGAAAAAGCTGAACAGCAGCATCACCAGCGCCAGACCCAGGTATGAACCGCCCGCCGCGTACACCCCGCCGAAACTCAGCGCCGCCGCCAGGCAGGCCCAGCGGACGACGCGCAGCCGCCGGCCGCTCCGGTCGGCCAGCCAGCCCCACAGGCTGGGCGCCACCAGCTTGGTCGCCTGCGGAATCGCCATCAACTCGCCGATCCGGGCCGGTTCGAACCCCAGCGCCCGCAGATACAAACCCCAGTACGGTAACAGCACGCCCAGGGTGGCGAAATAAAACAGATAGAAACCCGACAGGCGCAGATACAGCCGGGGAGTCAGCACGGGTTGGAACGCCTTCGCGCGGTCGCTCAGCCGCCCTCCCCACGCGGCGCGGCGCCGGCAATGACCGGCGTGGCGACGCGCACGTCCAGATTCTGGGCACGATGGCGCAAGGCGTGATCCATCAACACCAGCGCCAGCATCGCCTCGGCGATGGGCGTGGCGCGGATGCCGACGCAGGGATCGTGGCGGCCCTTGGTCACCACCGCCACCGGCTCGCCGTGGACATCGATGGTCCACCCCGGCAAGCGAATGCTGGAGGTCGGTTTCAGGGCGATGCTGGCGACGATGTCCTGGCCGGTCGAAAGGCCACCCAGCACCCCGCCGGCGTGATTGCTCAAGAATCCCGCCGGCGTCAATTCATCGCGATGCTCGGTGCCACGCTGCTCCACGCAGGCGAAACCGGCGCCGATTTCCACGCCCTTGACCGCGTTGATGCCCATCAGCGCGTGAGCGATGTCGGCATCCAGCCGGTCGAACACCGGCTCACCCCAACCCACCGGCGCGCCGCTGGCCACCACCGTCACCCGCGCGCCGATGGAATCGCCGGACTTGCGCAGCGCGTCCATGAACCGCTCCAGTTCCGCCACCTTGTCGGGGTCCGGGCAGAAAAACGGGTTGTCGTCCACCGCTTCCCAGACCACTCTGGCCGGTCGAATCGGACCAAGCTGGGCCAAGTAGCCACGCACTTGAACCCCGTAGCGCTCCCCCAGATACTTCTTGGCGATGGCTCCGGCCGCCACCCGCAGCGCGGTTTCCCGCGCCGAGGCGCGGCCCCCGCCCCGGTAATCGCGCAGGCCGTATTTATGGTGATAGGTGTAATCGGCGTGCCCCGGCCGGAACCGGTCCATGATCTCGCCGTAATCCCTGGAACGCTGATCGACATTCTCGATCAGCAACCCAATCGGCGCGCCGGTGGTGCGGCCCTCGAACACCCCGGACAGGATGCGCACCGCGTCCGGCTCGCGGCGCTGGGTGGTATGGCGACTCCGACCGGGCCGGCGACGGTCCAAATCGCGTTGCAAGTCCGTCTCGGCCAGGGCTAGGCCAGGCGGACAACCGTCCACGATCGCGCCCAGCGCCGGACCGTGGCTCTCGCCGAAGGTGGTGACCGTGAACAACTTGCCAAAGGTATTGCCAGACATACTGAAAGAATCCCTGGTTTAAACGTGGACAGCGCGCCGCGGGGTTCGCGACCGACCGGGCGGCATGGGAATTGCTAAAACTCTTTTAGCGCCTTTTGCCGGAAACCCGCCGATTACCTACACTACACGGGTATATCATACCGCGACGACGGTCCGGCGCCGTGTCCGCCCTGGCCGCTCCGCCTAGGGACGCCACCCAGCGCGGCGCGACAGCGACCGATGCGGGAACCCATGCGCCGCCGGATCGCGGCCACCGACTTTAGGTTATGGAATTCGAACATGCACATTCCAGGCTATCAGATCGAGCGCGAACTCGGCCAAGGCGGCATGGCGATCGTCTATCTTGCCCTGCAAGAGTCGCTGCATCGCCGCGTTGCGTTGAAGGTCATCAAGCCCGTCCTCACCACCGACGAGGAATTCGCGCAGCGCTTCATGCGGGAAGGCCGCATCATCGCCCAACTCAGCGATCCGTACATCGTCACCGTCTACGACATCGCTTCCCACGAGGGCACCTATTACCTGTCGATGGAGTATCTGCCCGGCGATACTCTGCAACACCGCATCCGCAACGGCCTGCCGCTCGACGAAAGTCTGGCCATCGCCCGGGCCATCGCCAGCGCCCTGCATTACGCCCACCATCGCGGCATCATCCACCGCGACATCAAGCCCCAGAACATCCTGTTCCGCGAAAACGGCTGCCCGGTGCTCACCGACTTCGGCATTGCCAAAACCCTTGGCAGCAGCACGATCATGACCCGCACCGGCCTGTCCCTCGGCACGCCGCGCTACATGAGCCCGGAACAGATCCGCGGCCAGGCGGTGGACGCCCGCTCCGATCTGTACAGCTTCGGCGTGCTGTTCTACGAAATGCTCACCGGCAACGCGCCCTATACCGCCGAGGACAGCTTCGCCCTGGCGATGATGCACGTGACCGCGCCGGTTCCCGAACTGCCGCCAAGGTTGCACCGCTTTCAGCCGATCATCAACAGGCTGCTGGACAAGGACCCCAGCCGGCGGTTTCAAACCGGTCAGGAGTTCATCGTCGCCCTCGATCATCCGGAAGCCCTGCCGACCGCTCCGCTCGATATCGCCGAGCTCACCCGACCAGTCCCGATTCTCACCGATTCGACCGGCCGGCCGACGCGCCGGCTCGGCTGGAAAACCGGCGCCCTGGCGGCGACGCTGGCCGGACTGGCGCTGGCGGGCGGCGGATATCTCTACTGGTCCCAGGAGCCGCCGAAGCCGATTCCGCCCGTCGTCGTCACCCCGCCCGTGATGCCGCCCACCGTCGATGTGGCCACCCAGCAACGCGCCGAAGCCGACCCACTCCTCGTCCAGGCCCGCCAGCGTCAACAGGAAGGCGCGTTGGAGGACAGTCGCGCCCTGATCGAGCAGGCTTTGCAACTTGCGCCCGACCATCCCGAATTGCTGGCGCTGCGCGAGGAGGTCAACCGGCAGCTTGAGGCCGCCCGGATTCAGCGGGCCGAGGAGGAACAGCGGTTGCAAGCCGAGTTGCGGGCCGAGCGGTTCTTGGAGCAGGCGCAGCGCGCCCGACAGGAAGGCGCGCTGGATACCAGTCTGGGGCATATCGAACAGGGTTTGCAGGCGATGCCCAGTCATCCCGCCCTGCTGGCGCTCAGGCGCGAGGTGCGAGACCAACAGGCCAAGCGCCAGGCTCAGGAAATGGCGGCCCGCCAGGAAGAACAGCGCAAGACCGAACAGGCCCGCCTGCGCGCCGAGGCCGAACAGCGCCGCGCGCAAGCCGACGAATTTCTGGCTCGGGCGCTGGACGCGCAGCGCGAGCGCGCCTACGAAACCAGCCTCCTGCATATCGAGCAGGGTTTGCAACAGACTCCCGACCACGGCCGGCTGCTGGCGCTGCGCGACCAGGTTCGTAAGCAACTGCGCGAGGCCAAGGCGCCGCCCCCTCCGGTTCAGCCGCCGACCGAACCCGTGGACCGAATCGCCGTCCGACTGCGGGAATGCGCCGCGCACCTGCAAGCCAACCGATTGGCCAGCGGCAAGGGCGGCAACGCCGCCGACTGCTATGGCGACGTTCTCCAGCGCGACCCCAGCAACGCCGAGGCGCGCGCCGGCCTGGAGCGGATCGTCGACCGCTACGCCGATCTGGCGACCGAAGCCGTGCGCCGGGGCGACGTCAAGGCGGCAAGAAGTTCGCTCGACCGGCTGGAGCGGCTGAATCGAAGCGACCCCCGGCTGGCTGGGTTGCGCGAACAACTGGCCCAGGCGCAAAAACCCGTCAGCCCGCCACCGTCTCGCGTCGCCGAACCGGAACCGGAACCGGAACCGGAACCGGAACCACCGCCCAGCAGCCGCGTGGTTCAGGCGGAACCGCCCCCGAAACCCGAACCAAAACCGGGGGTGGCGCCGCCCCCCATCAGTCTGGTTTCGGTTCCGCAACCCGCCGAATCCGTTCCGGCGCCCCGACCCACCACGTCGGAACCCGAGACCCGGGTCATCGCCCAGGATCGCCATGCCCGCCTATCCCGAACCGAAACCGAGGAAGGCGTCAGCTTGCAGATAACGACCGCGCCGCAGGGCATTCTGGAGGAGCGCCCGTCGGAATCCGGAACCACGGCCGCGCCGCGCACCGCCGAACAGGCCTGGGCGGCGATCAGGAACAGCAGCGACCCCTCTGAAATCCAGCAGTTTCTGACCAGCTATCCCAAAAGCCGGCAGGCCGCGGCGGCTCAGGCCAAACTGAAGCAGTTGCAAAAGCAACCCGCCCTGCCGGCCCGACTGTTCGTTCGCGCCGACCAGGAAGACGCCGAGGTGCTGATCAGCGGCCGGAGCATCGGCACGACGCCGCTGGAGGTGGAGCTGAAGCCCGGTGCCTACAAGGTCCGGGTCCGCCTGGAAGGCCACGCCGACTGGAACGGACAGGTGAACCTGAACGCCGGCGACGAAAGCACGCTTTCGGCAACCCTGGCTCCCAAGCGAACGGAGGTCGCCGTCGTCAAGCCCACCGCCCGGCCGCCGGAGCCAGAACCCGAACCGGAACCGGAACCGCCTCCTCGCCCCCGCGCGGTGGAAAAGCAGCCAGCCCAGCCCACTCCGTCCGGCACGCCCAATTGTTTGCGCGGCAACTGTCAAAACGGCGCAGGGGTCTACCGTCATCCGGACGGCAGCGAATACTCGGGGGAATTTCGCAACGCCAAGATGCACGGCGAAGGCACCTACACGTATGCCAGCCGTGGCGAGAAATACGTCGGCGAATGGCGTGACAACGTGATTAATGGTCAGGGCGCTTACTACTACCGCAGCGGCAATCGCTACCAGGGTGGATGGCGCAACGGCCGCAAGCACGGTCAGGGCACCTATCTCTACGCCAACGGCGACAAATATGTCGGCGATTTTGCCAACGATCAGCCCAACGGTCAGGGTATTTACTACTACCGCAACGGTGACCGCTACGAGGGCGAATGGCGCAACGGCCGCAAGGAGGGTCAGGGCGTGCTGTACGAAAACGGCCAGCGAATCGTCGGCGAGTGGCAGGACGACCGAAAAGTACGGGTCACGGTGGAAAAATGAGCGGGTAAAACGGAGACGGAGGCTCAGCGCCTGGCCGAGCCTCCGTCTTCAATCTCAACAACCCACTCCAACGCCTGGCGCCTTGCAATCTCCCGATACCCCTTGCCCACAACGGGCGTTCTCGCGGGACCGTTTTTTAGCGAGGAGACCAGGGATGATGAACCACGCGGCGCAGCACGCCCGGCCAACCATACGGAACGAAATCCGCGCTGTTTTCCTCCAGACATCGAACCGAATGCATCTGAGTACCTTTGATCGGCGCATCTCCACCATAGCCGCCGCAGTAGCTACCCCCGCTGGCGCTGACGCAAGACGCCGCGCCGCGATAGGGACAACTATGCTTATCCACCGGCGTCAGCCCTTCGCTTCCATGGCGCCTGGCTTTCACCGGTCGAGTGATTTCACTTTTCATTCGACGATTCCTCACTTTGATGGTCAGTGGCGCCGCCTCTCTCCCAGCGCCCATTTTCTTGATTTTTTATGATGTTATATGGTTAAGCCCTACTCTGGAATGGTCAATATCAAATTTTGAAATTTTGAAGTAAATAGGGGATTTATCGGACACCATCATGGTTTTCCCTGACATGAAACAGCGGGTCAGCCTGACTGGATTGCTAACCGCCGCCGGCCTTCTAGCCTGTCTGGCCACGCTGACCAGCTTCACCGGCCAATTTTGGTGGGGATTCGAACTGACCACCCATTTCCGGGCGCAATACGCGCTCACGCTCGGTGGACTCGCCCTGATCCTGCTGACGCTGCGCCGATGGCGCTGGTCCACGCTGCTGGGGGCGTTCGCCCTGCTCAATCTGGCGTTCCTGGTCCCGGCCTTTTGGGAAGACGATCCGGCAATACCCGCCGCCGAGAACCGGCCCGCCCTGCGCGCCCTGCTCGCCAACGTGAACGCCGAGAACCGCGATTTCCAACGCATCCGGGATCTGATCGCCACCGCCGATCCCGACATCGTCGTACTTTTGGAGGCGACGCCATGGCTGCTTGACCGGCTGCGCGATCTGGACCAGCGCTACCCGCATCGCCTGGCCGAACCCCGGGACGATCTGTTCGGCATCGCCCTGTTCAGTCGCCATCCTCTTGTCCAGGGCCAGATCATCCGCTTCGACGACAAGACGAGTCCGCCGGTCATCGTGGCGACGATCAGCGCCGCCGCGCGCCCGCTCACCCTCATTGGCGCTCATCTCTGGCCACCGGTCAGCGCCGAATGGGCCGAAGGTCGCAACCGGCAATTGCGCGCGCTGGCCGATCGGGTCCGCCAGAGTCAAACCCCCTCGCTGGTACTCGGCGACCTCAACCTCTCGCCCTGGTCACCCTGGTTTGCTCGGTTGCTGGCCGATTCCGGCTTGCGCGACAGTCGGCGCGGGCGGGGCATCCAACCATCCTGGCCCGCCGGCTGGCCGCCCTTGTGGATCCCCATTGACCATGCCCTCTTTTCCGAAGGCATCCGGATCCGGCAGCGGGAAATCGGCCCGGCCATCGGGTCCGATCATTATCCGATCATTGTCGACTTTCAGGTTTCCGACCCATAATCGGCACGCCCATCCCATCACTTGTTCGAGGCCGTCCCCCATGCTCTTACCTCGACCCTCCATCCCGGAACCCGGCGCCGAGACCCATGCGGCCCCCGACAGCTCCCGACGCGCGTTCCTTGTCCGGCTGGCGACCCTGATCACCACCGCGGGTCTCGGCTTCGCCCCAGAATCCGACGCGGCGGACGGATGGTGGGACGAACCTCCCATGGTGACCCCTCCCCAATGGCCAAGGCGCCCGCCCCGGTCCTGGAGCTATCCACCGCCTCGACCCAGAACTCAACCGCCCGCCCGATCCTGGAATCAACCGCCGCCCCAACCCTGGGTTCAGCCCTGGACCACGACCGACCTGAACGCCGCCATCGAGCGTTACGTGGCGCAGTTGCGTCAAACGGGCCGGCTGGCGGCCAACGAGCGCACCGCCTGGCTGGTTTACGACTTCACCAGCCGGCGCTTCCTGGTCACCATCAACGCCAGCCTGCCGCACCAAAGCGCCAGCATGATCAAACCTTTCATCGCCCTGGCATTTTTTCAAAAGGTTCAGGAGGGCGAACTCGACTACACGCCCTTCCATCGGCAACGGATGGAGGCGATGATCCAGCGTAGCGACAATCGGGCCACCAACTATTTCATCGAGATCTTGAATCGGACCAGTCGCCGATCCGGCCCCGCCGAGGCGGAACACACGCTCAAGCAGCGCCACCCCGGCCTGTTCCGTCAAACCCGAATCGTCGAGTCCATTCCCAACGGCGGCCGCACCTATCGCAACCGGGCGTCCGCGCTCGATTACCATCGCTTCCTCCAGGCGCTCTGGTACGACCAACTGCCCTACTCCGCCGAACTGCGGCGCCTCATGTATCTGCCGAATCGCGACCGCGTCTACACCGGCGCGACCGGCGTGGCGCGCGGAACGGCGGTCATCGACAAGACCGGCACCACCGCTCGGTTGTGCGGCGACATGGGCATACTGGTCGCCCGAGGCCGCGATGGCCGCAACTATCCCTACACCTTCATCGGCATCATCGAAAAGGCCCGGCCGACCCGGAACTACATGGCCTGGCAGGCGGCGCGAGGCAACGTCATTCGAAGCGTGTCCAGCATGGTGTACGGGCATCTGCGCCAAACGTACGATCTGGTTTGATCCCAACCGCCGCGCGCCGCGCGAGGACGCTCCACCCATGCCTTACGATTTCGACCACGCGCCCGACCGGCGCGGCGCTGACAGCCTGAAATGGCAACGTTACGGCAACGCCTTGCCGCTGTGGGTGGCCGACATGGATTTCGTCTCGCCCGAACCGATCCTGGCGGCGTTGCAAGAACGGGTCGCGCACGGGGTGTTTGGCTACGGCGCGCCGCCGGAGGCGTTGACGAAAACGATTTGCGCGCGGATGGCCACGCTTTATCGCTGGGCGGTCGCGCCGGAGCAGATCGTCCATCTGCCGGGCCTGGTGTGCGGCCTGAACGTAGCGTGCCGGGCGGTCGGCGAACCGGGCGACGCGGTGCTGGCGCAAACCCCGGTTTACCCGCCGTTTCTAACCGCGCCGGGCCATCAGGATCGGGAACTGGTCACCGCTGAACTGACGGCCGAAACGCACGACGGGCGGCTGCACTACGGCTTCGACGACACGGCGTTCGAAGCGGCCATTGGTCCGCGCACCCGGTTGTTCATCCTTTGCCATCCGCACAATCCAGTCGGCCGCGCGTTCGGCGTCGCGGAGTTGCAGCGACTGGCGGCGATCTGCGAGCGTCACGATCTGACGATTTGCTCGGACGAGATTCACTGCGATTTGCTGCTGGACGAGCGGCGGCATGTGCCACTGGCCACGCTGGCGCCGGAAATCGCCCAGCGTTGCATCACCCTGATGGCGCCGAGCAAGACCTTCAACATCGCCGGCCTGGGCGCGAGCTTCGCCATCATCCAGAATCCCGCGCTGCGGCAACGCTTCAAACAGGCGATGCGCGGTATCGTGCCGGATGCGAACACCCTTGGCCTGGGCGCCGCGCTGGCGGCCTATCGGCACGGCGACGACTGGCTGCGGGAATTGCTGGTTTATCTGACCGCCAACCGGGATTACGTGGTCGAGTACGTTACCCATCATCTGCCGGGCGTGCGCGTCACGGTTCCGGAGGCAACCTACCTGGCCTGGCTGGATTGTCGGAACGCTGGCCTGTCCGGTAATCCCCACGAGTTTTTCCTGCGAAAAGCCGGCGTGGCCCTGAACGATGGCGCGAACTTCGGGCCGGGCGGCGACGGCTTCGCGCGGCTGAACTTCGGCTGCCCGCGCGCCCGGCTGGCGGAAGGGCTGGAACGAATGCGGGCGGCGCTGGCGGAGCGGTAAGCGCGCTCCCCTCCCTGACCAGGGAGGGGTGACGCAGCGCAGGCACCGAGGGTTTGAGCTTTCCAGCCAGGCGCAACGCGTTGGAGGTCGTTACAAATCGTAGCCGCGCTCGTCGTGCAGGGCGATATCCAGACCTCCGATTTCCTCTTCCCGGCCGACCCGTAACCCGACCAGGGCGTCCACCAGCTTGAGCACGACGAAAGTCACGACCGCCGTGTAGGCCACCGTGGCGAGCACTCCCACGAACTGCACGCCCAGTTGCTGCCCCATGCCGGTAATCCCCGAGGCGAAACCCTGGCCCTTGAACACGCCAAGCCCGGTGGAGGCGAACACGCCCGCCGCCAGGGTTCCGAGCATCCCCCCCACGCCATGCACCGGAAACACGTCCAGGGAATCGTCCACCTTCAGCACCCGCTTGAGGAACTGGGTGGCGTTGAAGCACGCGAACCCCGCGACCGCGCCGATGACCACCGCGCCGGCCGGCCCCACGTAGCCCGAAGCGGGCGTGATGGTGCCCAGCCCGGCCACCATGCCGGTCACGATGCCGAGCGCGCTCGGCTTGCCGAAGCGCACCCATTCCATCGTCATCCACGCCAGCGACCCGGCGGCGGCGGACAGATGCGTCGCCATCATCGCCATGCCGGCGTTGCCGTTGGCCGCCAGCGCGCTGCCGGCGTTGAACCCGAACCAGCCCACCCACAACATGCCGGCTCCGGTCACCACCATCGTCATGTTGTGGGGCGGCATGGCGGTGGTCGGAAAGCCGTGGCGTCCACCCAACACCAGGGCCGCGACCAAGGCGGCCACACCGGCGGTGACATGCACCACCAGTCCACCGGCGAAGTCCAGCACACCCATCTGGCCCAGCCAGCCCCCGCCCCACACCCAATGCGCCACCGGCGCGTAGACCAGCGTCAACCACAGGGCGCTGAACAACAGCATGGCGGAGAATCTCATCCGCTCGGCGAAGGCGCCGACCACCAGCGCCGGAGTGATGATGGCGAAGGTCAGTTGGAACATGGAAAACACGGTTTCCGGAATGTCGCCGGTCAGGGAATTTTCCTCGACCCCGACCATGAACAGCTTGTCGAAACCGCCGATCCAGGCGTTGCCGGTCCCGAACGCAAGGCTATAGGCGTAAACAAACCACAGCAGTGACACCAGGCAGGTAATGGCGAAGCATTGCATGAGAACCGAGAGCACGTTCTTGGTTCGCACCAGTCCGCCGTAGAACAGCGACAGTCCCGGCAAGGTCATGAACAACACCAGCGCCGTCGCCGTGAGAATCCAGGCTGTGTTGCCAGGGCTAAGCGGTGGGGCGTCTTGCGCCCATGCCGCTCCGGACGCCCATATCGCCAAAAAGCCGGTAAGAAGAATCGTCAAGGTCCGTTTATGGTTATGGTTCATGATGCCTGTCTCTGATCGTTCGTGTTGCCGGGGACGCGCGCCCCATTCCGGGTCATCGTCCGCTCGGTGATGGATGAAAACCGACATGGACAGGCAAATTCGAAGCCATTCCATAAAAATTATTAAAATCAACCTATTGAATTATGACTCGCCTGGAAGCCACGCCTCGCCTTGCACTGCATGCGTGCATGTCGGATACGAAAAGCCCTTAAACAGGGCAATCATTTCAAGCCAGCCTGGACTCACTCCGCCGATACCCGCACCTCGGGCATCAGCGCGAACGCCCGCAGCAGGGCGCCGACCAGCGGCGGCTTGCGCAGAATGCGTTTGTGGTCGCCCTTCCAAAGTTGCAGACGCCGAGTTCCGACCGCGACCAGGATGCGCGACAGGTCAAAGCCTTGTCCCAGCCATTCGCTCCAATCCGCCGGACCAGCGCGCAAATCCCAGTCCAGTTCCCGGCCATCGTAATCGCCGGCCTGTTCGACGAGGCCACGCGCCACCACTAGCAAACCGCGCGGCGCGGGCTGGTCCAGGAAACCATACCCGACCGCCGCGCTGAACCGCTGTCGAGCCAGTTCCCGGACCATGTCCTGTTCCGCGTTCCACAACCGCGCGTACTCGCGCATCCACGCCTCGGAAAACACCTCGGTCATCGGTTCGCCCTCATCGTCGCGGATTTGCCGGTTACCCCTCATCCCACCCAGGGATGATCATGAAAATAAACCAGCAGCAAACCGCCAAACACGATCCGGTACCAGGCGAATGGAGCAAAGCTGTTCTGGCCAACATAGGCCAGCAGAAACCGCACCACCGCCAGACCACCCAGGAACGCCGCCACGAATCCCACCGCGAACATCGGTACGTCCGCCAGGGTCAGGTTATGCCATTCCTTGTAGAGGCTGTAAAAGGTCGCGGCGAACATGGTGGGAATCGCCAGAAAAAATGAAAACTCGGTGGCGGCGAACCGCGACATCCCGTTCAGCATTCCGCCCATGATGGTCGCGCCCGACCGCGACACGCCCGGAAACAGCGCCACGCTCTGGGCAAGGCCGACCCACAGCGCATCCTTCCAGTGCATATCGTCCACCGCCTGTATCCGGCCGGTTCGGGCAAAGCGCTCGATCAGCAGAATGGCGACGCCGCCCAGTACCAGCGCCATGGCCACGGTCACCGGGTTGAACAGATACTGCGTAATGTATTTGTGTAAAAAGAACCCCAGCGCCGCCGCCGGCGTAAAGGCGATCGCCAGATTCACCAGCATTCGCCGCGCCTGGAGATCGTGGCTCGCGCGCAAGAAGGTCCGGCGGATCCGCGTCCGGTAAATCCAGACCACGGCCAGAATCGCCCCCAACTGAATGAAAATCTCGAAGGTCTCGGCGCGCGGCCCGGTGAACGCCAGGAAATCCCCTACAATAATCAAGTGCCCCGTGCTGGAAATCGGCAGGAATTCCGAGGCAGCTTCCACCAAGCCAAGTATCAGCGCCTTGAGAATCAATAGAATGTCCAAGGGTGCTCCTTAGTAATTGCGGTCGGCAAGGCGGGGCATTCTAGCGACCGCGGTCCAAACGCACCATGCCGCGCCTCGCGGCCAACGGCCCAGCCTCCCGGTCAGCTTGATCAACCGATTGAACCCGATAGAGTTTCACTACTCAAATTCATTCAGATTCCACCAAGGAGCCGACCATGAACCGCCTGCGGCTACCCTTTGCGACCCTCGCCTTGCTGTTCCTGGCCAGCGCCGACATCGCCCAGGCGCAAGTTTACAAATGGACCGACGCCAGCGGCCAGGTCCACTACGGCCAGCGGAAACCGGACGACGCGACCCCGGTGCAAACCCTCGACATCGCCCCACCGTCGTCCGTCGTGCCTCCCGCCACCGATCCAGCCACCGAAGTCGCCCGCATCAACGCGCTATCCGAACAAATGGCTCGCGAGCGGGAAGCGGCCGAAAAAGCGCGACAGGAACAAGCGATCCGCGATCTGGAACAGGCGAACCGACAATTACAGAACGACCTTCTGAACCGGCAACTGGATCAACAACAGCAGCAACAGGACAACGACGAGAGCGACCGCGCCATCTTCGGCTATCCCTATCCCTATCCCTATCCCTATCCCTATCCCTATCCCTCCCCCTATCCAGGCCCATATCCTCGCCCGCACCTACCCCATCCACCCAACGCCCATCCACCCGGCCACCGGCCGTGCGAACCGTGGCCAACGTGCCGCCAGTCCCGGCCTCCCGCGCCGTCGCGCCCGGGGCCGCTGACCAAACCTCACCCTACCTTCCAGCCCGCGCCGATTCGCGTCGACCCAGCCCCCAAAGGCAAGGACGCCTTCACCGGCCGGTAAAGCACCATCAGCGGGAGGTTCGGGGGCGCAATACGGCTACAAAACAGCGGCCGGCTGGAACCAGGACAATTGCGGATGCAGTTTCACCACCTCGCCGACGATCAGCAGCGCTGGGGAACGGACGCCGGCGCCGGCGATCACCGCCGGCAGCGTAGCCAGCGTGGCGCAATACAGCCGTTGCTGGGGCGTGGTGCCCTGTTCCACCAGCGCTACCGGCATCTCATCGGCCACGCCATGCGCGCGCAGTTGGTCACAGATGTGGCGGACGCTCTTCAGCCCCATGTAGAACACCACCGTCTGGCGCGGTTGCGCCAGCATCGGCCAGTTCAGATCCAGCTCCCCGTCCTTGACATGACCAGTCACGAACACGCAGGACTGAGCGTAATCGCGATGGGTCAACGGGATGCCGGCGTAGGCGGCGCAACCGGCGGCGGCGGTGACGCCCGGCACCACCTGAAACGGAATGCCCGCCGCCATCAGCGTTTCGATCTCCTCGCCGCCGCGCCCGAAAATGAACGGGTCGCCACCCTTGAGCCGCAACACCCGCTTGCCCCGCAAGGCCAGATCCACCAGCAGCCGGTTGATGTCGTCCTGGGGCAGGGCATGATGATCCGGCTCCTTGCCGACGAAAATGCGTTCGACCCGTGGCTCCAGCAGTTCCAG
>CALGOO010000129.1 GCA_937960715.1 uncultured Candidatus Competibacteraceae bacterium | reverse complement strand
CCCACGAGGGGGGAGGGAGTTGGGTGATGTTTTTCCACCACCCGCCGCAACACTTTGTAGGTCAGCCACGGCGTGAACACGAACGCCACCGCCAGCGAGATCAACATGCCCATGCTGGAGTTGATCGGGATCGGGCTCATGTATGGCCCCATCAGCCCGGAGACGAAGGCCATCGGCAGCAGGGCGGCGATCACGGTAAAAGTGGCCAAAATGGTCGGACCGCCGACCTCGTCCACCGCCAGCGGAATCGCCTCGACCAGGTTGCGCCCGCCCAACTGGATATGGCGGTGGATGTTTTCCACCACCACGATGGCGTCATCCACCAGGATGCCGATGGAGAAGATCAACGCGAACAGCGACACCCGGTTGAGGGTGAAGCCCCAGGCCCACGAGGCGAACAGCGTGATAGTCAAGGTCAGGATCACCGCCGCGCCGACGATGAACGCCTCGCGCCAGCCCAGCGCCAGCCATACCAGCGCGATGACCAGGCCGGTGGCGAAGATCAGCTTGGCAATCAGGGTCATCGCCTTGTCGTTGGCGGTGACGCCGTAGTTGCGGGTCACGGTGACGTTGACGCCCTCGGGAATGAAGACGCCCTTGAGTTGCTCGACCCGTTCCAGAATTTGATCGGCGATCTTGACCGCGTTCTCGCCCGGTTTCTTGGCGATGGCCAGGGTCACGGCGGGAAATTCGCCTTTGATCGGGATGCCGCTCGCCTCAGCGGCCGGACCCGTGCCCAACCAGACATAGCGTTCCGGCGTGTCGGGACCGAGGTCGATCTCGGCGACATCGGCCAGGTACACCGGCGCTCCCTGATGCAGGCCGACCACCAGCGTCCCGATTTCCTCGGGGTCCACCAGGAAGCTCCCGGCCTGCACCGGAATTTCCCGGTTATCGCCGACCAGTGCTCCCGCGTCGGCCGAGGCATTGGCGGCTTGCAGCGCGCGGCGTAGATCGGTCAGCCCCAGCCCGTAACCCGACAACTTGGCGGGATCGAATCGTACTCGCACCACCCGGTCGGGAGCGCCGAGGGTGTAAATCTCGCGGGTGCCAGGAACGCGCTTCAACTCGGTTTCCAAGGTATGCGCCACCCGCGCTAGATCGTCGGCGCCGCGCTGGGGGTCCTCGGTCCACAAAGTCAGGCTGACGATGGGCACGTCGTCGATGCCCTTGGGTTTTACGATCGGCTGGCCAACCCCGAGATGGGATGGCAGCCAGTCGGCGTTGGAGTACAGCTTGTTGTAGAGCCGAACGATGGCGTCGGTGCGGGGCTGACCGACCAGAAATTGCACGGTCAACACCGCCAGACCGGGCCGGGAGACCGAGTAGACATGTTCCACGCCCTCGATTTCCGCCAACCTCTGCTCGGCTGGACCGCTGACCAGCCTTTCCACTTCCTGGGCGGTGGCGCCGGGAAAGGGAATGAAGACGTTGGCGAAGGTGACGTTGATCTGGGGTTCTTCCTCGCGTGGGGTGACCAGCACCGCGAACACGCCCATCAACAGGCCGACCAGCGCCAGCAGGGGCGTGATTTCGCTGAGCAGGAATTTTTTGGCGATGGCCCCGGACAGGCCGAGACGCGGTTCGGTGGCGTCGCTCATGTCACTTCCCCACCGTCCGTTGCGGCTGATTTTTGAGGTAGACGCCGGCCTGGATCGGGTCCAGCGCCACCTGCTCACCCGCTTCCAGCCCGGCGAGAATTTCCATCGTCTCGCCTTCGGTCCGGCCCGGCCGCACCTGCCGCAAACTGACCTTGCCATCTCGAACCACGTAGACACCGCTGACCTCGCCGCGCTGAACCACAGCCTGCCGGGGCACGGTCAGTCGTTTGGCCTCGCCGACCTGGAAGGCGGTTTTGACGAACATGCCGGGGTAGAGTCCCTCGGTCTTTTTGGGTAGATCAACGCGAACCTTGAATACGTTGCTCTGAGGGTCGGCATACGGGAAGAAAGTCAGCCGTTCGGCGGCGATGCTCTTCCCCCCGTTCGGCGGCAGCACCCGCGCCCGCTGGTGCTGCCGCACCGGCACGATCAACCGCTGCGGCACGTTGACGACCACCCGCAATTCGTCGAGCGAGAAGCCGGTCATCAGCGGTTTGCCGGGCTGGACCGATTCGCCCAACTGGACGTGACGTTCGAGCACGATGCCGCTGTAGGGCGCGTTGATGGTGGTGTAGCCCAGCGATTCCCTGGCGCGGGCGACGCCGGCCTGCGCGGCGTCGAGCTTGGCTCTGGCGGCGTTGAAACCGGCGGTGGCGGTGTCCATCTGCGCCTTGGATACCAGTTGCTTTTCGTAGATGCCACGCATCCGGTTGTACTCGGCCTGGGCTTCCAGAAAGCGGGCCTCGGCTTCGCGCAGGCTCGCCTGGGCCTGCTCCAGGCCGGCGCGCTGTTCGACGTTGCGAATGCGGATGATCGGCGCGCCCTGGGGTACGAAGTCGTTGACGTCGAACAGGATTTCCTCGACCCGACCGGCGGTCTGGGCGGAAACGGTGCTTTGGTTGACCGCCTCGACCACGCCGTCGAGAACTTGTTCGTCGGGCAGGGTTTGCTGTTGAGTCGTGGCGACTGGGAATGGAAGCTCGGCGGCGGGGAGCGCTGGCGCGATGGCCAGCAGCCACCCCCAAAGGAGCGAACGAGCGAACAATGGCATGGCGGGTTCTCCCGAACCTGAAGTGATGCCGACGATATATTAGAAAACTCTAATATTTGCAAGCCGCGCTTGGAGTCAGGACGGGATACAGCGCTCTCGCCGCGTGGGTCTCCGAACGGGCGGGAATGGCGCGGTGGGGAATGGCGCGGTTAGTGATGCAGAATCTGGCTGAGGAACAGCTTGGTCCGCTCGGACTCGGGGTGGGTGAAGAATTCCTCCGGCGGTTTTTCCTCGATGATCTCGCCGCTGTCCATGAAGATGACGCGATGCGCCACGGTCTTGGCGAAGCCCATTTCGTGAGTGACGCAGATCATGGTCATGCCGTCCTCGGCCAGTGCGACCATGGTGTCCAGCACTTCCTTGATCATCTCCGGGTCCAGCGCCGAGGTCGGTTCGTCGAACAGCATGATCTTGGGGTTCATGCACAGGCTGCGAGCGATGGCGACCCGTTGCTGCTGGCCACCCGAAAGTTGCCCCGGATACTTGTTGGCCTGTTCGGGAATCCTGACCCGCTCCAAATAGCGCATGGCGATTTCCTCCGCCTGTCGGCGCGGCAGCTTGCGCACCCAGATGGGTCCCAGCGTGCAATTTTCCAGCACGGTCAGGTGTGGAAACAGATTGAAATGCTGGAACACCATGCCGACCTCGCGGCGGATGCGTTCGATCTGTTTGACGTCGTTGCTCAGTTCCTGTCCGTCCACCACGATCCGGCCGCGCTGGTATTCCTCCAGGCGGTTGACGCAGCGGATGGTGGTCGATTTGCCGGAGCCGGATGGACCACAGATCACGATGCGCTCGCCCTTGCGGACGGTCAGATTGATATCCTTGAGGACATGAAAGGCGCCATACCATTTATGGACGGCTTCCATCCGAATCATGATCTGATCGGAGAGCGGATCGAGCACGGGAGAGGTGGACGGTTCGGTCATCGGTGGGTTTCCTAACGCTTGTGGCCGGTGTGCAGATGCTTTTCCAGGTTCTGGCTGTAGCGCGACATCCCGAAGCAGAACAGCCAGTAGACGAGGGCGGCGAAGACATAGCCCTCGGTGGAGAAACCCAGCCAGGCCGGATTGGTGGTGGCGTTGTGGACGATGTTCATCAGATCGAACAGACCGATGATCAACACCAGCGAGGTATCCTTGAACAGGGCGATGAAGGTGTTGACGATGCCGGGGATGACCAGCTTCAACGCCTGCGGCAGCACGATCAGTCCCATGGTTTTCCAGTAACCCAGTCCCAGGGCGGCGGCGGCTTCGAACTGACCCTTGGGGATGGCTTGCAGGCCGCCGCGCACCACCTCGGCCATATAGGCGCCCTGGAACAGGGTGACGCCGATCAGCGCCCGCAGCAGCTTGTCGAAGTTCATTCCGACCGGCAGAAACAGCGGCAGCATGACCGAGGACATGAACAGCACGGTGATCAGCGGCACGCCACGCCAGAATTCGATGAAGGTCACACACAGGGTCTGGATGGCCGGCATCCGCGAGCGCCGGCCCAGCGCCAGCAACACGCCCAGCGGCAGAGCGGCGGTCATGCCGACGCCCGCGATCACCAGGGTCAGCAATAGCCCACCCCACTGGCTGGTGTCCACCACGGGCAAGCCGATCATGCCGCCCTTGAGCAGGGCGAAGGCGACGAAGGGATAACCGATCAGCAGGCCCAGACCCAGGCGGATCTTGAATTTGCTGGATACGGCGCGCATGAACAGCGGCGCCGCCCCCAGGATCAGCAGCAGAACGGCGGCGTTCACGCGCCAGCGTTGTCCGTCCGGGTAGAAGCCGTACATGAACTGCTCAAAATGGACCCGGATGAAAACCCAGCAGGCTCCCCCGGAACGGCAAGCTTCACGGTCATCGCCGCGCCAGGATGCATCCAGGAACGCCCAACGCAGCAGCGGCGGCAGGGTGACGAAGAGCAGGTAAACCGCCAGGAGAGTCAGAACGATGTTGAGCGGCGAGGAAAACAAGTTGCGACGCAACCAGCCGACCACGCCGATCGTGCTGGCCGGCGGCGGAAGACTGGCGTGTGGAACGCGGGATTCGGCCATCGGTCACCGCTCCACCAGCGCGACCCGCCGGTTGTACCAGTTCATCATGAGGGAAATCAGCAGGCTGATGGTCAGGTAAACCGCCATGGTGATGGCGATGCACTCGATGGCTTGCCCAGTTTGATTGAGCACGGTGCCGGCGAAAGCCGAGACCAGATCGGGATAACCGATGGCGGCGGCCAGCGAGGAGTTCTTGGTCAGGTTGAGATATTGATTGGTCAGCGGCGGGATGATCACCCGCAGCGCCTGCGGCAGGATGATCAGGCGCAAAGTCAGGCTGGAGCTGAGCCCCAGCGAGAGCGAAGCTTCGGTCTGACCGTGGCTGACCGCCTGGATGCCGGCGCGGACGATCTCGGCGATGAAGGTGGCGGTGTAGAGGGTCAGCGCCAGCAGCAGCGACGCCATTTCCGGGATAACCACCAACCCACCCTGGAAGTTGAAGCCTTGCAGTTTCGGGACTTGCCAGGCCAGCGGCGAACCGGCCAGCCAGAACGTCAGCAACGGCAGACCCAGCAGCAGCGCTAGCGAGACCGAAAAGAGAGGGAACTGCTGGCCGGTCGCCTTCTGTCGGCGCCGCGCCCAGCGCGCCAGTAGCACGGTCAGCGCGACCGCGATGCCGAATGCCGCCAGCACCCAGCCGAAACCGGTTTGGAATTCGGGCGCCGGCAGGTAGAGCCCACGGATGTTCAGGAACGCTATCTCCTCCAGGCCCAACTTTGGGAACACTATCTTCCCCAAGTCCAAGCTTTGGCCGGGAGCCGGCATGACCCGCAGCACGGCGAAATACCAGAAAAAGATTTGCAGCAGGAGCGGAATGTTGCGAAAGGTCTCGATGTAGGCCAGCGCCAGCCGGGAAATCAGCCAGTTTTTGGAAAGTCGGGCGATGCCGATGACGAAACCGAGCGCCGTGGCCAGGACGATACCCAGGGCCGACACCAGCAAGGTGTTGAGCAAGGCCACCCAGAACACCCGACCGTAGCTGGAGGTGGGCGAGTAGGGAATCAGGCTTTGGATAATGTCGAAGCCGGACGGCGAGGACAGAAAACCGAAGCCGGAGGCGATGCCGAGCCGGCGCAGGTTGGCTTGGGTGTTGTCGAAAACGTACAGCCCGAAGGCGACGGTGACCACGAGGGCGATGGCTTGGAATAGAATGGCCCGGATCTGGGGGTCGTTCCAGAACGGCGGTTTGACCGGGGCGGGGGCATGCTCAGCCATGGGGTTCCTTGGGAAAGGAGGCTAAAGGCCAAAGGCTAAAGGTTAGAAGTGACAGGTTGCCGCCAACCTTGAATACCGCTCAAGGGAAAAACAAGGTCAACGCGAGGAACGAACCGGGTTCGTTCCCCGCGTTGACCTTGTTGCCTTTCCTATCGAACCGGCGGCGCGTATTGCAAACCACCCTGATTCCACAGCGCGTTCAAACCCCGCTGGATCTTCAAGGGGCTGCCCTGGCCGACGTTGCGCTCGAAGATTTCGCCGTAATTGCCGACCTGCTTGATGACCACCGCCATCCAGTCGGTGGCCAGCCCGAAATCCTTGCCCTTGTCGCCCTCGACGCCCAACAGCCGCTTGACGTCGGGATTGGTGGATTTTTTCATCTCCTCGACGTTCTTGGAATTGACGCCTAGCTCTTCGGCGTTGACCATGACGAACAGCGTCCACTTGACGATATCGAACCAGTCGTCGTCGCCGTGGCGGACCACCGGCCCCAGAGGTTCCTTGGAGATCACCTCCGGCAATACGATGTATTCGCCCGGCTTGGCCAGTTTGATACGCTGGGCGTAAAGCTGGGACTGATCGGAAGTCAGCACGTCGCAACGACCCGCTTCCAGCGATTTGGCGCTTTCGTCGGATTTATCGTAGGTGATGGGAGTGAGCTTCATCTTGTTGGCGCGGAAGTAATCGCTCAGATTCAGCTCGGTGGTGGTGCCCGCCTGCACGCACACGGTGGCGCCATCCAGTTGCTTGGCGCTCTTGACGCCCAGCTTTTTGTTGACCAGGAACCCCTGGCCGTCGTAATAGGTCACCCCGGTGAAGTTCATGCCTTGCGCCGAGTCGCGACTGGAGGTCCAGGTGGTGTTGCGGGACAGCACGTCGATTTCGCCCGATTGCAGGGCGGTCAGGCGCTCCTTGGCGGTCAGCGGGGTAAATTTGACCTTCGCGGGGTCGCCGAACAGAGCGGCGGCGACGGCGCGGCACACATCCACGTCGATGCCGTTATAGTTACCCTTTTCGTCGGCAAAGGAAAAACCGGGCAGGCCGTCGCTGACACCGCACTTGATGAAACCGTTCTTCTTGATGGCGTCCAGGGTGGCGCCGGCTTGGGCGACGCCGGACGCGGTCAGCAGCAGGATGGCGGCGGTCGTGAAGGTCTTGAGTGGATTCATGCGAGTCTCCTCGATAAAGATGGATAAGGCTGTTTTAGTATTACCGGACTATGGCAAAAAAATATAGCGGGAGCGCGATAAATCCAAATGACGCCCGTGCGTGGCATCGCTCGCGGGCCGTGGCTGGACGGGCGGCGACGCCATGATGGCCGCGGTCCGGCCGTCCACCCGCATTCTGTTGCTTGGCAAGCGCGGCAGCCTGGTGTTGTGGCTGGAAAACCTGCATCGCGCCTGCGCCCATCTGGATCAGGCCGTCACGCGCGTTTTTGCGATCAACGGCGATACCCTGAGATCGCGGCTGCGCGCCAAATGGCAAGGCCGCGACGCGGCGACCACCGGTTGGATGCTGGCCCGGTTCGAGCGGACGCTGATGGATTTTCGCCCGGACCTGGTGGTGGTGACCGGCGTGTTCGGCGTGCCGCTGGACTATTACCGGATTTTACACGGCTTGCCCTGGCGGCCACGGATCGCCGGGCTGGTGGGCGACCGTTTTCCGATGGATGGCCGGGAGCGGGCGGATTGCTGCGACCGGCTTTATTACACCGACACTCGCTTCTTCCAGGACGCCGATGCCGCCGGTTTTACCGCGCCCGGCCGCTATTTGCCGCTGGCGGTCGATCCAGAGCGATTCCGGCCGGGTCCCGCCGCGCGCCGTGCCGAACTGCTGTTCGTCGCCAGCCGGACCGAATTCCGCGAGACCGTGGTGCGGGGTCTGGAAACGCCGGCCCGGATCGTGGGCACCGACTGGAGCGAGTTGGCGCGCGACGGCTTTCATCGGGTGAGCAACCGCAAGATTGGCCGCACGCGTCTGATCTGGCTCTACCAACGCCATTTCGCCGTGCTCAACGTCCGTAACGAGGCGAACGTGGAGCATGGCTTGAATCAACGCAGCTTCGAGCCGCTGGCCTGTGGCGCCCCGGTGTTGAACGATGATTTGCCCGATTTGCCGCGGTGTTTCGAGCCGGGCCGGGAAATCCTGGTGTATCGGGATCGCGAGGAGCTTAACGTGCTGGTGGCCCGGCTGCGGCGCGCCCCCCCTTTTGGGACTCGCGTCGCCGAGGCGGGCCGCCAGCGCGTGCTGGCCGAACACACTTACGGCCATCGGATCCGGACCATCCTGGACGATTTGGTCTGACGCGGAACGGACGATGCGAACCCTGACGCTGCCGATTCAAGCCGGACGATTGATCGTGACCGTCCGGCGCGAGGAATGGCCGCTGGAACGCTGCCTGGCC
>CALGOO010000128.1 GCA_937960715.1 uncultured Candidatus Competibacteraceae bacterium | reverse complement strand
TAATTCAAGGAGTTGCGATTCAACCCTACCCCCCCTCCCTCGCCCTCCCCCGCAAGGGGGAGGGGATTCCATGGTTTTTAATAATAACGAAATCAATTGGCTAGAGATACATATAATGGACAGCTTTTTGCGGTTACCCAGCAACCCTGACTTCCGACTCATGATGCGCAAGAGCAATCCACGGATGGTCGATGTCGTTTTGCCCATCCACTCCGCGACCCCACGAAAGAATCTCGGTAAAAGCGGTAAACTGTCGTCCCGATCAGCCCCGCAGACGACGGGAGAACCGCCCCGTGGAAAATAATCACTCCATCATCTTCCGCAGCGGCCTGACCATGGGCGGCATCGTGCTGCTGGCGTTGCTGAGCATGGTCAGTTCGGTGTTCATCGCCGAATCCAGCAAGGGCGACGCCGCCGCGATCAATCTGGCCGGTTCGCTGCGGATGCAGTCCTACCGCATCGCCACCCGCCTGCAAAATCCTACCGGCGTCGAAGCCAGCCACGCCGAGGCAGTCGCCCAGGAAATCAGCGAATTCGAGCGCCGGCTGGAGCGACTCTGGCAAACCGGCGCGATCACGCCGACGGAAAACAATTCCCAAAGCCAGACGCTCCGAACGATTGAAGCGTTCTGGCGCGAGACCCTGAAACCGATCCTGCAAGCCGCCGCCAGCGGCCATTTCTCTTCCAGCGTCTATCTCAGTCAAGTGGATGACTTCGTGGCTAAGCTGGATGCCTTCGTCAAACTGCTGGCGCAGGACACCGAGGCCAAAATCCTGTTGCTGCGGCTGGTGCAAGGCATCGCGTTGTTCATGACCGTGGTGTTGATCTTCGTCGCCATGCACCAGTTGCACACGGGCGTGGTGGCGCCGTTGCGCGAGCTGGTGGAACTGGCGCGCAAGGCGCGTGGCGGCGATCTGTCGGTTCGGGCCAGCCACGTCGGCAACGACGAACTGGGCGTGCTGGGTCACGCCTTCAATCTGATGGCGGCCGATCTGTCGGCGGTGTACGCCGATCTGGAAACGCGGGTCGAACGACAGACCCAGGCGTTGCGCCTGAGCAACCGTTCGCTGGAGCTGCTGTACCAGGCCGCCCGGCTTCTCGGCGAATCGGTTCCCGACGAAGCGACCTACCGGGCGCTGCTGGCGGAAATCGAAAAACTGACCGGCATGGGCTCGGTCACGCTCTGCCTGATTCCGCCTACCACCCGCCAGGCCACCCAGGTGTTCTCGGCCCGGCCACGGCCGCCGACGACTTCATCGTTTTGCACGCGCCCGAACTGCGACGCTTGCCTGGGCGATGGCGCCACCCATCCGCTCGATGCCGATAACGGGGCTTTTTCGATTCCGGTCAAGGATCAGGAGCAACAGTTCGGCGTCTTGATCGTCCGCAACCCCGGCCTGGAATCGGTCGCCGCCTGGCAATTGCCGCTGCTGGAAGCGGTGGCGCGCAATATCGCCACCGCGTTGCGGGCCAACGAGCAGACCGAGCATCGTCGGCGACTGGCGTTGTTGGAGGAGCGCAACGCCATCGCCCGCGAACTGCACGACTCCCTGGCGCAGTCGCTGTCCTATCTGAAGATTCAGATCAGCCGCCTGCAAACCCTGCTCGGCGGCGCGGAACCGACCCCGGAAGTTCGCGCCATCGTCGCCGAGTTGCGCGAGGGGCTGAGCAGCGCCTACCGCCAGTTGCGGGAACTGCTCACCACCTTCCGCCTGAAGATGGAACATCCCCGCCTGGAGGATAGCTTGCGCGAGACGGTCGAGGAGTTCAGCCGACGCGGTCGGCTGCCGGTCGAACTGGACTGCGCCGGCTGGCAGTGCGCGCTCAGTCCCAACGAGCAGGTTCACGTCATGCAGATCGTTCGGGAAGCCTTGAACAACGCGGTGCAGCACGCGCGCGCCAGTCGCATCGTGGTTCGGTTGCGTGGCCCGAGCGCGGGCGAGGCCACGGTCGGCATCAGCGACGATGGCGTGGGTTTGCCGACCCAACCCGAACGCGAGCACCATTTCGGCCTTCACATCATGCGCGAGCGGGCGCGGCGCCTGGGTGGCCAGTTGGAACTGCGATCCCGGCCCACCGGCGGCTTGCTGGTGCGACTGCGGTTCCTGCCCACCGCCCACCGGGGGATGGCCACCGGCATCGAAAGCGAGGCAACCCATGTCTGACGAAATCCAGACGGTGTTGGTCATCGACGATCATCCATTGATGCGCAAGGGAATCTCGCAACTCATCGCCCTGGAGGATTCCCTACGGGTGGTCGGCGAGGCCGGCAACGGCCACCAGGGATTGGAATTGGCCCGACAACTCCAGCCGGACTTGATTCTGCTGGACTTGAACATGCGCGGCCTGAGCGGTCTGGATACGCTGAAGGCGCTCAAGGCCGCCGATTCGGACGCCCGGGTGATCATTCTCACCGTTTCCGATCACGAGGATGACGTGGTCGCCGCATTGCGGGCTGGCGCCGACGGCTATCTGCTCAAGGACATGGAACCCGAGGCTGTCCTGGACAGCCTCAAGGTCGCGGCGCAGGGCCGGATGGCGCTCGGCGAGCGGGTCGCCGAGATTTTGGCCGACGCCCTGCGCCACGAAAACCAGCCCAGGCCAGCGGACAGCGTCCGCTTGACCGAGCGGGAACGGGAGATCCTCTCACTGATCGCCATGGGCCACAGCAACAAGCTGATTGCCCGCGAGTTGAAGATCACCGAGGGCACGGTCAAGGTGCATGTCAAGCATCTGTTGCGAAAACTGGACCTCGCCTCGCGGGTCGAGGCGGCGATCTGGGCGGTCAGGAGCGGCTTCCGCAAATAACCGAACCGGCGAAACGCTGAAATCCCGCGGAAATCCGCTGGGTATTTCGAGATACCCCCAAGGGGTTATCCATCCCCCCCGCCGTCTCCCACGCTCGCTAACCAACATCTAAAAATAGTTATAAAAATCAAAAGATTTAATAAAAATAACCGACTATCCCCAAGGGAATAGATTCTCGTTGTGGTCCTCCAGAAACAGGCGGAAAAGCCTTGATGGAAATCAAGGTTTAACCCCCCGACGCGCGTAATATTGCACTCGCAGCATTTTTCGCGAGGTCCGCAATGGCTACGCTCCAAAAAAAACAAATCTCCGTTCTGACCATGAACACCATGGCCTTCGCGGTGAATTTCGCCGTGTGGGTCATGTTTTCCGTCATTGGGATCAAGATCAAGGCCGAACTGAATCTCAACGAAACCGAATTCGGCCTGCTGGTGGCCACCCCGATTCTGACCGGTTCGCTGGTGCGCCTGCCGCTGGGTATCCTGACCGACCGCTACGGCGGGCGAATCATCTTCTTCATCCAGATGCTCCTGGTGGCGATCCCCACCTGGCTGCTGTCCTACGCCACGGAGTACTGGCAATACCTGGTGCTGGGCTTGTTCGTCGGCCTGGCCGGCGGCTCGTTCGCCGTGGGTATCGCCTACACCTCGGCCTGGTTCAGCAAGGAGCGCCAGGGCACGGCGATGGGCATCTTCGGCGCCGGCAACGCCGGGTCGTCGCTGACCAAGTTCATCGCCCCGCTGATCATCGCCGCGTTCGGCGCCTGGCAGATGGTGCCCAAGGTCTACGCCGTCGCCCTGGTGGTCATGGCGATCCTGTTCTGGTTCTTCACCTACACCGACCCGTTGCACGAGAAGGACGCCGACCAGAACCGCGCCCGCCCGGCCCTGGGCCAGCAGTTGTTGCCGCTGATCGATCCGAGGGTGTGGCGCTTCGGCCTGGCCTACGCCTTCGTGTTCGGCGCGTTCGTGGCGCTAGCCTTGTGGCTGCCCAAGTACTACGTCGGCGAATACGGCCTGCCGCTGGCCACCGCCGCGTTTCTGACCATCCTGTTCGACCTGCCCTCCGGCGCGATCCGCGCCCTGGGCGGCTGGGCCTCGGACAAGTGGGGCGGCAACACCGTGACCTGGTGGGTGATGTGGATCAGCCTGATTTGTCTGTTCATCCTGAGCTATCCGCCCACCACCCTGACCATCCACGGCATCAAGGGCGATGTCTCGTTCAACATCGGAATCGGCGTCGTGCTGTTCACGATCCTGATCTTCATCATCGGCCTGGCGCAGGGTTTCGGCAAGGCCAGCGTCTATCGCAGCCTGGCCGATCATTATCCCACCCAGATGGGCGTGGTCGGCGGCATCGTCGGTCTGATCGGCGGCCTGGGCGGCTTCGTCCTGCCGATCATGTTCGGCGTCACCGCCGACGCCATCGGCGTGCGCAGCAGTTGCTTCATGCTGATGTTCGTGCTGGTGGTGGTCACCATGATCTGGACCTGGATGGCCGAAAAGGAAGAACGCGAGGAGATTCTGGAGCGGCACGCCGCGGTTCGCGCCGAACTGGCGGGCGCGGAGCTGGTCGAGCGGACCCGTCGTCGCCCGCATCTGCTCGTCGACTGGCGGCCGGACGACGAGACGTTCTGGGAAAAGACCGGCCGACGCATCGCCAACCGCAACCTGTGGCTGTCCATGCCTGCTCTGCTGCTGGCGTTCGCGGTCTGGGTGGTGTGGAGCGTGATCGTGGTCGAATTGCCGCACGTCGGCTTCCAGTTTTCGCAAAACCAACTGTTCTGGCTGGCGGCGCTGCCGGGTTTGTCCGGACCTTTCTTCCGGGCGCTGTACTCCTTCGTGGTGCCGATCTTCGGCGGACGCAACTGGACCGTGTTCAGCACCGCGCTGTTGCTGTTGCCGACCCTGTGGATCGGGGTCGCGGTGCAGGACCCCAACACCAACTACGCGGTGTTCGTGGCCATCGCCCTGTTGTGCGGCCTGGGCGCCGGCAACTTCTCCTCCAGCATGGCCAACATCAGCTTCTTCTATCCGCAGCGGCTGCAAGGCACAGCGCTGGGCCTGAACGGCGGCATCGGCAATCTCGGCGTCGGGTTGGCCCAGCTGATCGTCCCCATCGCCATCTACGGCGGGGCGCTGTGGATTTTGGGCGGCAGCGCGCAGAACCACACCGACGGCGGGGTGACAACCCAAATCTGGGTGCAGAACGCCGGTTTCATCTGGGTGCCGTTCATCATCGCCGCCTCGGTCGCCGCGTGGTTCGGCATGGACAACATCGCCACGGTCAAGGCCGGTTTCGCGGAACAGGTCGCGATCTTCAAGCACAAGCATCAATGGTTGATGAGCTGGCTGTACACCGGCACCTTTGGTTCGTTCATCGGCCTGGCGGCCACGTTCCCGATGCTGGTCAACACCGAATTCCCGGCCGTGGACGCCTTCAAGTTCGCCTTCATCGGCCCGTTGCTGGCGGCGTTGGTCAGGCCGCTCGGCGGTTGGCTGGCGGATCGCACCGGCGGCGCGGCCATCACCTGCTGGGTGTTTGCGGTGATGACGGCGGCATCGCTGGGCGCGTTGCTGTTTCTGCCGGGGGCAACCGACGACGGCAACGTGACCGGCTTCGTGTTCATGTATCTGGTGCTGTTCGTCAGCGCGGGCATCGGCAATGGCTCCACCTTCCGCATGATCCCGATCATTTTCCGCGGCCTGCGCCAGCGGCAGGTGCATGGCAAGGACCATGCCGCGTTGGAAGAGGCATCGCGCCTGGCCGCGACCGAGGCCGCCGCCACCTTGGGCTTCAGCTCGGCGGTGGCGGCGTTCGGCGGCTTCTTCATTCCCATCGCCTACGGCGCGTCCATCGACCTGACCGGCGGTTATCAGGCGGCGCTGGTGGTGTTCGCGTTGTTCTACCTCAGTTGCCTGTTTATCACCTGGCGCTGGTATGCCGGCAAGAACGTGGAAGCGCCGTGTTGAGAAATCCCCCCAACCCCCCTTTGCCAAAGGGGGGTGGCGAAGCCGGGGGATTTGCCGAGTCCAAAAACTTCCCTTTCCGCGACTGGAGCACGAAAACTATATGACCGAGCACAACCCCCGCACCTGGTTGAGCGCCTGGACCCCGGAAGACCCAGGGTTCTGGGAAAGCACCGGCAAGTCGCTGGCCTGGAAAACGCTGACCATCACCACCCTGAACCTGATCATGGCCTTCATCGTCTGGTTCGTGGTCAGCGCCCTGGTGGTGCGTCTGCCCAACGTCGGTTTCAAGCTGAGCGCGAATCAACTGTTCTGGCTGACCGCCATGCCCGGTCTCGCCGCCGGCATCCTGCGCACCATTCACACCTTCCTGGTACCGATTTACGGCACCCGCCACGTCGTCACCTTCTCCACCCTGTCGCTGCTGATTCCGGCGCTGGGCTGGCTCTGGGCGGTGCAGAATCCCGCTACTCCGTACTGGATACTCCTTCTGCTGGCTTTCCTGGCCGGTCTGGGGGGCGGTAATTTCTCCTCGTTCATGCCCTCGACCAGCCTGTTCTTCCCGAAACGGCTCCAGGGCACGGCGCTGGCGATTCAGGCCGGCATCGGCAATTTCGGGGTCAGCGTGGTGCAGTTCGTGACGCCGTGGATCATCGGTTTCGCCCTGTTCGGGACGCTGGCCGGCGATCCGCTGACCTTCACCAAGGGCGATGTCAGCAAGCCGATGTGGCTGCAAAACGCCACCTTGATTTATGTGCCCTTCATCGTGGTGTTCGCCATCGCCGCCTGGTTCATGCTCAAGTCAGTGCCGGTGCGCGCCAACATCAAGGAACAATTCGACATTTTCGGCAACAAGCACACCTGGACGATGACCAGCCTGTACATCATGACCTTCGGCTCGTTTTCCGGGTTTTCCGCCACTTTCCCGCTGCTGATCAAGCAACTCTACGGTGGCTTGCCCGGCGGCCCGGACCCGCTGGCCTACGCCTTCTACGGCCCGCTGATCGGCTCCGCCGCCCGCGTCGTCGCCGGCCCGATTTCCGACAAGTTCGGCGGCGCTGTCGTGACCCAGATTTCAGGTCTGGGCCTGCTGGCCTGTTTGATCGGCGTCACCCTGTACACCACGCCGACTTCGATGGAGCAGTTCCCGATGTTCGTCGGGCTGATGCTGGGGGTGTTCTTCTTCACCGGCGTGGGCAACGCCAGCACCTTCAAGCAGATGCCGATGATCTTCGAACCGCGCCAGGCCGGCGGCGTGATCGGCTTCACCGGCGCGATGGCGGCGTTCGGACCGTTCATCTGGGGTTCGCTGGTCGGCGCCTCGTTCGCCGCCACCGGATCGGTCAATGCTTTCCTGTACGGACTAGTGGTTTTCTACGTCGTCAACGTGGGTATCAACTGGTGGTTCTACGCCCGGAGCGGGGCGGAGAAACCGTGCTGATTCTTTCTCCCCTCTCCCCGTGGGAGGGCTTTGTAGGGCGGGTTAGCGGAGCGTAACCCGCCGAAACCGGACGCCGCAGTTGGCGCGGCGGGTTACGGGCTGACGCCCTAACCCGCCCTACAGTTGCAAAAGCTAAGGGGTAACCAGATATGAGTCACTTTCTCGACCGGCTGAATTTCTTCAAGAAAGTCACCGACACCTTTTCCGGCGAGCACGGCGTCGTCACCAACGAGGACCGTGGCTGGGAAGACGCCTACCGCGCCCGCTGGCAGCACGACAAGGTCGTGCGCTCCACCCACGGCGTGAACTGCACCGGCTCCTGTAGCTGGAAAATCTACGTCAAGAACGGCCTGGTCACCTGGGAAACCCAGCAAACCGACTATCCGCGCACCCGCGACGATCTGCCCAACCACGAACCGCGCGGTTGCCAGCGCGGCGCGTCCTATAGCTGGTATCTGTACAGCGCCAACCGGGTGAAGTACCCGATGGTGCGCGGTCGGCTGCTCAAGCTCTGGCGCGAGGCGCTGGCGGCCAGGAAAGACCCGGTGGACGCCTGGGCCTCCATCGTCGAGGATTCCGCCAAGGCGACCGAGTACAAGAGCAAGCGCGGCCTGGGCGGCTTCGTCCGCGCCACCTGGGACGAGGTCAACCAACTCATCGCCGCCGCCAACGTCTACACCACCAAGCAGTACGGCCCGGATCGGATTTACGGCTTCTCGCCGATTCCGGCGATGTCGATGGTGTCCTACGCCGCCGGTTCCCGTTATCTGTCGCTGATCGGCGGGGCCTGCGGTTCGTTCTACGACTGGTACTGCGACCTGCCGCCGGCCAGCCCGATGATCTGGGGCGAACAGACCGACGTGCCGGAATCCGCCGACTGGTACAACTCCACCTTCCTGATGATGTGGGGTTCCAACGTCCCGCAGACCCGCACTCCCGACGCTCACTTCATGACCGAAGTACGTTACAAGGGCGCCAAGACGGTGGTGGTCTGCCCGGACTACTCGGAAGCGTCGAAATTCGCCGACATCTGGCTGCATCCCAAGCAGGGCACCGATGCCGCCGTGGCGATGGCGATGGGCCACGTCATCCTGCGCGAGT
>CALGOO010000127.1 GCA_937960715.1 uncultured Candidatus Competibacteraceae bacterium | reverse complement strand
CTCCCGACCATCATCGAACCTGTCCGCGCCGAATGGGAAGCGGTCCACGCCGCCGCCATCCTGCACGCCACTGCCGGCGACTTCAAAAAGGCCGTGGCTGAACTCAAGGCTTTCCATAAGAAGCTCTGCGCCCTGCGCGTGCTCGATCCGGCCTGCGGTTCCGGCAACTTCCTCTACGTCACCCTCGAACACTTCAAGCGCATCGAGGGCGAAGTGATCGACCTGCTGCGCCAGTTCGGCGAACGCCAGGGTATGCTTGACCTGCCCGGCGAGACGGTGGACCCGCACCAGTTCCTCGGCCTCGAAATCAACCCCCGCGCCGCCGCCATCGCCGAGATCGTTCTGTGGATCGGCGCGCTGCAATGGTTCTTCCGCACCGAACGGGCGAAGTATCCGGCCCAGCCGATCATCCGCAATTTCCACAACATCCAGTGTCGCGACGCGCTGATCGACTACGACCGCGTCGAGCCGGTGCTGGACGAACACGGGCAGCCGCTGTCCCGATGGGACGGCCGCGCCACCAAAACCCACCCGGTCACCGGCCGCGAAGTGCCCGACGAAACGGTCCGCGCGCCGCTGGTCACCTACGTCAACCCGCGCCGCGCCGCCTGGCCTGAGGCGGACTACATCGTCGGCAATCCGCCGTTCATCGGCGCAGCCACGATGCGGCAGGCCCTGGGCGACGGCTATACCGACGCGGTCCGCACCACGCACGACGACGTCAGTGAATCCAGCGACTTCGTCATGTACTGGTGGAACCACGCCGCCCGACTCGCCCGCGAGGGCAAAGCCCAACGCTTCGGCTTCGTCACCACCAACAGCCTGCGCCAAACCTTCAACCGCCGCGTCCTCGAAACCCACCTCACCGCCCACCCGCCGCTCTCACTCCTCTTCGCCATCCCCGACCACCCGTGGGTCGATGCGGCGGACGGCGCCGCCGTACGCATCGCCATGACAGTCGCCGCTGGCGGAAGCCACTCGGGAATCCTGGCCACGGTGGAGGAAGAAAAGGAAAGCGGCGGGGATGGGTATGACGTCGTGCTGCAAAACAGAAGCGGACAAATAAACGCGGATATTAGCATTGGAGCGAATCTTGTAATTACCAAGCCGCTGGCTTCCAATGGAAACATTTCGAGTCGGGGGTTTGAGCTCGGTAGTGACGGTTTCATTGTTACGCGAGACCAGGCGAGCGAATTTCTCAAAGAGAAAAACGCAGCACGCTATGTTCGCGAATATCGAAACGGCAAAGATCTTACCGGTCGCCCAAGAGATGTTTTGTGCATTAACTTTTACGACGTTACAGAAGAAGAAATTATCAGGTCGTTCCCTGGTATCTATCAGCACTTACTCAACACGGTTAAGCCAACGCGCGCACAAAATCGGGATCCGAGATTAAGAAGTCAATGGTTCCTTCATCGGCGCTCTCGCGATGATTTACGCCAGATGCTCGCCGGCCTCGCCCGGTACATCGCCACCGTCGAAACCGCCAAACACCGCTTCTTCGTTTTCCTCGATGCCTCGATTCTGCCGGACAACAAACTGATCAATATCGCAGTTGAAGATGCTTATGCACTCGGCATTTTGAGTAGTCGGTTTCATGTTCTTTGGGCAATTCGCTCGGGTAGCAACCTGGGTGTAGGAAATGACCCGGTGTATGTCAAAACCCGCTGCTTCGAGACCTTCCCGTTTCCCGCCGCCACGCCCGATCGGCAGCAACGCATCCGCGACTTGGCCGAGCAACTCGACGTACACCGGAAGCGGCAGCAGGCCCAGCATCCCGACCTGACGATGACGGGCATGTACAACGTGTTGGAAAAACTCCGTTCGGGCGAGGCGCTCACGGCCAAGGACAAGAAGATTCACGAGCAAGGGTTGGTTTCGGTGCTCAAGCAGTTGCATGACGATTTGGACGCGGCGGTGGCGGAGGCCTATGGCTGGCCGGTGGATCTTAAGGAGGAAGAGATCCTGGGTCGCCTCGTCGCCCTCAACACCGAACGCGCCCGCGAAGAGGCGAGCGGACACATCCGCTGGCTGCGTCCCGACTTCCAGAACAAGGACAAGAAGGCGACGCAGACCAACATCGCCCTGGAGGCTTCTTCCCTGAAACCTGAAACCCGAAACCCGAAACCGGCGGCGAAAGCCGCCTGGCCCAAAACCCTCCCCGAGCAGATGCGCCTCCTCCGCCAAACCCTCACCACCCTCCCCGCC
>CALGOO010000126.1 GCA_937960715.1 uncultured Candidatus Competibacteraceae bacterium | reverse complement strand
CCTCCCCGCCGCCGCCTTCCGGTCCCAGGTCGATGATCCAATCGGTGGTCTCATCACATGCAACATGAATCAGCCGACCTTTGACACTCCGATCATGGGCTATAATGCATTAGTAACACTTTCAATAGTCTCCAATAGCAGAACGCCTTCGCGATAGCGGACCATGAATTTCATCATCGCCAGCACCTTCGTCGACAGCCTGGCTCGTCTCGGGACGCAGGCGCAGACCCTGGTCAAACAGGCGGCGTTTGATTTTCAACTGGCGCCGGCAAATCCCGGTTTCCAGTTGCATCGCCTGGAACGCGCCGTTGAAAAAAATTTCTGGTCGGCGCGGGTCAATCTCGACTTGCGCATCATTCTCTACCGCAACGCCGATCACCTGGTGCTGTGCTATGCCGCGCCTCATGAAGAAGCCTACCGCTGGGGTCAGAAGCGGCGCTTTGAAATTCACCCCCAGACTCACGCTGCGCAAGTCGTGGAAATCCAGGAACGGGTGGAAGAAGTCGTCAAATACGTGCCGCGCGAGACGCCCTTGCTGTTCGGCCATTACGACCGCGACTATCTGCTCGCGCTGGGCGTGCCGGAGGAATGGCTGGACGCGGTACTTCATACTGGCTACGACCAATGGGATGCGTTGCGGGATCGCTTGCCGCAGGAAGCGGCGGAGCGCCTGCACCAACTCGCGTGCGGCGTGCCGGTGCCGCGGCCGGTGACGGTCGCCGAGACGGCCTTCGTCCATCCCGATGCCCGGCGCCGCTTTCGGGTCATCGACAGCCAGCAGGAATTGCGCCGGGCGTTGGATTATCCCTGGGAACGCTGGATCGTGTTTCTGCATCCGACCCAGCGCGGCGTGGTCGAACGGCGCTACAACGGACCGGCGCGGGTTTCCGGCGCCGCCGGCACCGGCAAATCGGTGGTCGCCCTGCACCGGGCCGCCGCGTTGGCCCGTTCCGCCCCGGAGGGGCGGATCTTGTTGACCACCTTCTCCAAAACCCTCGCCGCCCGTTTGAGCCAGAACGCCGATGTGCTGCTGGGCGCCGATACCCCGGAACGCGCCCGGATCGACATCGTTCACCTCCACAAGCTGGCGCGGGATGCGTGGGTCAACACGCTCAAGCACAAGTTCGCCTTCATCAATGCCAAGCGGTTCAGCGAATTGCTGCAAGCCGCCATCACCAGCAGCGGTATGGCCGAATATTCCCCTGTGTTTCTCAAGGCGGAGTGGGAGGCCATCGTCAATTTTTGGGGCATCGGCGATGAGGCGGCGTATCTCGGCGCCTCCCGCAAAGGGCGCGGCACGCGCTTGACCGTCCGGCAGCGGCAGGCGGTCTGGCGGGTATTCGCGGAGTTGTTGGCGGTACTGGACGAGAAGCATTACATGACCTGGGAACGCCTGTGCTTCCGCCTCGCCGCCGAACTGATCGAACGGCCGCCGCCCTACCGGCATGTCGTCGCCGACGAGGCGCAGGACTTTGGCCCCGCCGAGTTCCGCCTGTTACGAGCGCTGGTGGCGCCCGGCGACGACGATCTGTTTTTGTGCGGCGACGCCGGCCAGCGGATTTATCAGCCCCGGTTTTCCTGGAAGGCGGCGGGCATCGAGGTGCGCGGACGGGCGACACGCTTGATGGTGAATTACCGCACCACCGAGCAAATCCGCCGTTTCGCCGACACGCTGCTGCCCGCCGCGCTGGATGAGGAAGGCAATGGTAAATCGGAATCCCACGCGTCCGTTTCGTTGTTAAAAGGGCCGTCGCCGGAAGTCAACGGCTACGCCACGGTGGAGGAGGAAATCGCTGGCGTCGCCCGGCGCTTGCGGGAATTGACCGCCGGTGGTTTCGCGCCCCGCGACGTGGCAATCTTCTGCCGCAGCGAAACCCGGCTTAAGGAACGCGCCGAACCTGCCCTGCAACAGTGCGGCTTGGCGGGACACTATCTCAGCGACGATGCGCCGCCGACCGACGCCCATGTATCGCTGGGCAGCATGCACCGCGCCAAGGGCCTGGAATTCAAGGTCGTCATCGTGATGGGCTGCGACGCGGATATGTTGCCGCGCGCCAGCGTGCTCGACGACAGGGTGGACGAAGCCGACCGGGTGGCGTTCGTGGAGCAGGAGCGGCAATTGCTCTATGTGGCGTGTACCCGCGCCAGGGAGAGGCTGTTCGTGACGTATAGCGGTAGGCCGAGTTGTTTCTTCCAAACCTGATCGCGTGATGAAAAATCCCTCCCGCACCCGCCGAAAGCCGCCCGACCGCTCGGACGACTTTGATTCCCCGTGGAAGACCCTGCTGGACCGCTGGTTTCCTGCCTTCATGGCCTGGTTCTTCCCGCCCATCGCCGTCGAGATCGACTGGGCGCGCGGCTACGTGTTCCTGGACAAGGAGTTGCAGAAAATCAGCCGCCGTGCCCAGGAGAAGCGTCGCCATTCGGACAAACTGGTCAAAGTCTGGCGGGGCACCGGCGAGGAAATGTGGGTGCTGGTTCATGTCGAAATCCAGGCCGGTCACGAAACCGACTTCGCCGAGCGGATGTTCGTCTACTACTACCGGTTGTTCGACCGCTACCGGCTGCCCCTGGCCAGTCTGGTGGTGTTGGCCGACGACCGGCCCCAGTGGCGACCGGATCGCTACCAGCGCCAGTTATGGGGCTGCGAACTCAAGTTGAAGTTTCCGGTGGTCAAACTGTTGGACTACCAGGGACGGTTGGCGGAACTGGAAGCGGACCCGAATCCGTTTGCCTTGGCGACGGCGGCCCATCTGCTGGCGCGGGCGACCCGGAAGGATCCCCAAGGTCGGTTGGCCGGCAAACTGGCCCTGACCCGGCGGCTGTACCAGCGGGGCTGGACCAAGCCGGAAGTGCTGGACCTGTACGAGTTCATCGACTGGCTGCTGGCCTTGCCCGAGGCCCTGGAAGACGCTTTTCTCGATGAGATTCATGAGTTGGAGGAGAGTACGAAGATGCGATACATCAGCAGCGCCGAGCGCATCGGTATGAAGCGCGGACATGAACAAGGCATCCAACAAGGCATGCAACAAGGCATGCAACAAGGAATCGCCCTGACGCTGCGCCGACAACTGCGGCGACGTTTCGGGGACCCCCCCGCCTGGGTCGAATCCAAACTCCAGAAAGGAACCCCACCCCAATTGGAACAATGGGCCGACCGACTGCTGGACGCCGATACCCTGGAAGCGGTTTTCAAGGAATAGGCTCTGCGGTACATCGGAAGAGGAGATCGCCGGCGTCGCCCGGCGCCTGCGGGAACTAACGGCCGACGGGTTCGCGCCCCGCGACGTGGCGATCTTCTGCCGCAGCGAAACCCGGTTCAGGGAACGCGCCGAGGCGGCTTTGCAGCAGTGAAGTTTGGTGGGACACTACCTGAGCGACGACGCGCCGCCGACCGACGCCCTTGTGTCGCTGGGTAGCATGGCACCGGGCCAAGGACCTGGAATTCAAGGTCGTCGTCGTGATGGGCTGCGACGCGGATATGTTGCCGCGCGCCAGCGTGCTCGACGAGCTGGTGGACGAAGCCGACCGGGCAGCGTTCATCAAACAGGAGCGACAATTGCTTTATGTGGCGTGTACCCGCGCCAGGGAGCGGTTGGTCATGACGTATAGCGGTAGGCCAAGTCAGTATTTATCCAAAAGATGAGGAGTAATTCAAATGTCAGCTAATAATGCTACTGATTGCTGCAACTACATTATGAGTCACACGCCACCCGCATAGCGGGTGGCTTGAGGAAAGCCCCTAAAAGGGG
>CALGOO010000125.1 GCA_937960715.1 uncultured Candidatus Competibacteraceae bacterium | reverse complement strand
ATTATCGAGCGTACTGGTTCAACTCAACGACGGCCGGCCAGAAAGGCGCGCACGATTTGCTCGGTCACGGCGGCCAGATAGTCGCCGCCCGCCGCCAACGCCCGCTCCAGGCTGACCGGCCCTGGACACAGGCTGAAGATCGCGCGGACACCCAGCGCGTGCAACGATTCCAAACCGTCGCCGATGTCGCCGGCAATGGCGATGCAGGGCACGCCGCGCGCCTTGGCGCGTTCCGCCACTCCCACCGGCGCCTTGCCGAAGGCGGTTTGCGCATCGATCCGACCCTCGGCGGTGAGCACAAGGTCGGCGCCGCGCAAATGCTCATCCAGCCCGACCAGGTCCAGCACCACATCCACCCCGCGCCGCAGTTCCGCGCCGAGAAAGGCGCGCAATCCCGCCCCCAGGCCGCCCGCCGCGCCCGCGCCTGGCAAATCGCGCACATCCAGGCCCAGGTCGTGCTCGATCACCGCCGCCAGGTTGGCCAGGCCAGCGTCCAATTCCCGCGCCTGCGCGGGTGTGGCGCCCTTCTGGGGGCCGTAGACCCAGGCCGCGCCGCGTTCGCCCAGCAATGGATTGTTCACGTCGCAGATGGCTTCGACCCGAACCCCGGCCAGGCGTGGATCAAGATCGCCCGGATCGATCCGACGAATCGCCGCCAGCGCGCCGCCGACCGGTTCCACCGGCGTACCGCCCGCGTCCAGAAAACGCACGCCTAGCGCCGTCGCCATGCCTACTCCGCCGTCGTTGGTGGCGCTGCCGCCGATGCCGACGATCAGGTGGAGCACGCCTAAATCCAGCGCCGACGCCATCAGTTCGCCAACCCCAAGGGTGGTGGTCAACAGGGGGTTGAGCTGGTTTTGGGGCAGCAGCGCCAGACCACTGGCGGCGGCCATTTCGATGACCGCCAACCGGCGCGTGGGGACATGGCAGAACGCAGCCCGCACCGGATCGCCGCGCGGACCGGTGACGGTTGCCGTCCGGGTTTCGCCGCGCAGGGCGTCGATCAACACCTCGGCCAGTCCATCGCCGCCGTCGGCCACGGGCGCCAGCGCGATGTCGACCGCCGGACACGCTCGGATCACGCCGCGCGCCATCGCCTTCGCCGCTCCGGCGGCGGTCAGACAACCCTTCAGCGCATTGGGAGCGAGTACGACTTTCATGGTGATTCCGCGGAACCGGATTGTCGACGATTCTCGGATCGTGCGTGGGAGCGGACTCGCCCGCGACAAGGGTTGGCGGTTGCGGACGAGCCCGCTTGCGCGACCAAGGATTACGTTGCTGCAACTTCTCAGTTCAGTTTAAATCGGGGTCTCGAAAGTAGCGGGCGCCCCAGTCAGCCTGGGTCGACACACCCTTTTCGTTCAGCTTGTAGACCCTGATGCTGGGATCGTGGGAGGCGTCGGCCGGCGAGCCGGTCGCCATGAACTGGCCCAGGCGATGGGGGTCGCTGAATACCAGGACTTGCCAGTAGGGGCTTACCGGCGCGCCGGGACGAACGTCGGTCCGGGCCAGCCGCATGTAGATGGTTCTGCCGCTTTTCCTTTCCAGCACTACGCCGCGTCCGTGCGTCTCGGCCAATACGGCGTTCAAGCCATTGATCTCGAATACGCCATAACCGGCGGCCTGTTCGATCTCGCCCCGGACAGGCGGCTTGAGCTTGTAGAGCTGGTTCAAGGTTTGGGCGCGAACCTTGAGGATGGCTTGCCGTTGTTCCTGGCGGGCTTTCTCGCTCAACTTGCCGGCCGGCGGCGCAAGGTCGGCCGGTTTGCTTTTAGGGGCGTCGGCGCACCCGGTCAACAGCGCCGCCAACAGCAGTCCACCGACGGCCAGGACGATTCGACGCCGTGAGGACGGATTCGCGCGCGGGGGTGGAACGGGGACAATGGGTTCAATCGTCATCAGCGGATTGCAGGTAAACCGTCACGTCGTAGCGGTCGCGCGGATACAGCTCCCGCGCCTTCTGGTAAGCCTCGTTCTCGTCGCTGGCCGCCACGGTGTCGGCGACGGTCGAGCCGCCGGCCAGCGGCGTGGCGTAAACCAGGTATAGCGTCGGCTGGCGTCTGGTCGGGTATTCTCGGCGCATGGATTCACCCTCGTCGCGGTTGGCGTCCATCCCTGAAACAAGTCGAACTGATGCTATAGTATGCGCGGCTCCGCGACCATCACCAAAAGGATGGGGCGAAATCCATCCGGTGTGCAACGCACGCGCTGAACACCGGTTCCGTCCGAATGCCGGAGGGCCTCTTCATGCAGGACGGGAAGGTCAATCACCGATCGCGGGGCGCGTCGAATCGGGTTTGCCGCCGCCCCGCGCCGGCCGGGGCGGCCGATTCTTGGCTTCGTTGCTGAAGCGAAACCGTCCGGCCAGCACGCAGCCTTTCATGCCGGGATCGCAAGGCCGACCTTGAACATGCTGGCACATCTCGTTAAGTTCATGTGGACAACCCCAACCACCCGCCATGTCGTCACCTCTGGGACAGCCGTTTTGCCGGGCCTGGCGCGCGCGCCTGGATTCGTGTTGCGGGATGATAGCGAAGAATCGGCGGTCGACACCACCGCCGGCGGATCCGCCGATCGACCGACATGCGCCGTTCGCGCGCGACTTTCAAATCGTTTCACCGAGCGGCCGCCAGCGGGCGGGACCGAGGTCATTTCGAGGATTCCGTCTTGGAGCGCCTTTTCATCTTTCTGATCGCCGGGTGGTCCGGCTTTTTCGTGATGGCCATCGAGTTGTTGAGTGGGCGAATTCTCGCGCCAAGCTTCGGCGGCAGCATCCATGTCTGGGGCGGAATCATCACGGTCTTCATGCTGGCGCTGGCGCTCGGCTATCTCCTGGGCGGCCGCTGGTCGTTGCGCGACCCAAGCTTGCGCCGGCTGGCGCTGCTCCTGATCGCCGGGGCAACAGCCACGATCCCGGTCATTTTCCTGGGCGATCCCCTCCTAGACTGGCTCTTCGACCGAGTCCAGGACCCTCGTTACGGTTCCCTGCTGTCCGCGACATTGTTGTTCTTTGCCCCAACCACCCTGGCGGGCATGGTTTCTCCCTATGCCGTCCGCCTCCTGGTCAGCCAGTCCCAACTCAGCGGCCATCTCGCCGGGCTTCTTTATTTTTTCTCGACGTTTGGCAGCGCGGCGGGAACGCTGCTGACGTCGTTCTATCTCGTCCTGTATTTCGAGATCAACCAGATTCTGATCGGTCTTATCAGCATTTCCCTGCTGCTTGGTTTGTTGACAATTTTTCCTGGAAGCTCCAACAATGCGCCAAGGCATCCAGTTTAAGACACTGCTCGCTTTCCTTGCTTCGTTCGTGACCGCGCCATCCACCGCGATGAACATCATTCATACCGAAAAGTCGCTTTATCGCAATATTCTCGTTTATGAAGAGGACGAGCAGCGATGCATGAGTTTCACTCGCCACAATCAAACCGCTCGACAAAGCTGCCAATCCCTGGAAGATCCCAATCAATTCGTATTCAGTTATACCAAGATGATGATGGGCGCGCTGTACCTGAACCCGCATCCCAGGAACATCCTGATTGTCGGGCTGGGAGGCGGCGTATTGCCGACGGCGTTGTCCCGGATGCTGCCCGACAGCCGGATCGACATCGTCGAAATCGACCCGGCCGTCGTCAAGGTCGCCCGAAAGTTCTTTGGCTTCAATCCAGGCGCGAACGTTCGAGTTTTCGAGGAGGATGGGCGGGTCTTCATAAAGCGCGCCGGCAAGTCCGATCGGCGCTACGATCTGATCATGTTGGACGCCTTCGATCACGAATACATACCGGAACATCTGTTGACCCGGGAGTTCTTGCTCGAAGTCAAGGCCCTGCTGACCACGGATGGCATTTTGGCGGCCAATACCTTTTCGAGCAGTCGTCTCTATCACCATGAATCGACAACCTACCAGTCGGTGTTTGGCCTGTTCTACAATCTCAGGGTCGAACTGAAAAATCGCATCGTCCTGGCGAAGATGGACGGACTTCCGCCCCACGACGCGATCAAGCGAAACGCCGGTTTGCTGGAGGAACAGTTGAAATTGCTGGGTTTTGGCGGCGACTGGTTGATGCCGCTGTTCTCGACCGACCGCGACTGGAATCCCAACGCGCGCGTTCTGACGGATCAATACTCTCCCTCGAATTTGCTGAATTCGGCGTTTTAAATACCGCCTCAACAAATTTTGAGGCTATTTATAACACTCGATTTGCTTGCCGACATACGAGAAAACCGCATCCCGGTTTTCGGTCAGATCGTCGAATTCTTCGTGTAGTTTCAGCACAATCTCCGGCGTGACTTTTCCTTGGGAAATTAACTTATCCGAAGCGCTGAGAAAAAGCGATTTCCAGAAGTCCAGAAATTCAATCCTCCGTGATTTCGATGCTATTCTTCTGTCGAAAGTCGACGATACATCATGGAAATTGATGTGTTCGAACCCCGCTCTCGAAGCCAGGTTCACGAGTTTCATTCCAATATCTGGATCTCCGCCCATGCCGATCTGGCATTGATTGAACGCCGCCCAATATTCACTTATTGTCGGACAGTCCGGATAGATATAAAGACCCGAATTAAATACTTCGGTACAGTAGAAAACGCCTGCGGGTTTCAATACTCGGCGAGCTTCTTTCAACGCGGCAAGAGGATCGTCGATATGTTCCAATACACAAAAAATACATACCCCATCATAATAATTACTCGGAAATGGCAATTCATAAGCGGAAGCAATCGTCAGGCTTACCCTTTCACTGGCGATTAAACTCTCAAGAACTGTTCTCGCGCGGTTGATTTGTGACTCCACCAAATCGACGCCATCAATTGTCAAATCAGGAAACTTTCTTGCGACAATGGAGATTTGCGCGCCAACTCCACAACCAATTTCCAATATGCGACGACAAGCGCCAAAATCAATTCTTGAATAAAAATAAGGTTCAAGAAACTGCCCCTGCCTCAAAAGTCGGTCCTGCTCCTTTTTTGAAAACGTGTGGATGTATCCTGAATTTACCATGAACGACCTTCTTTTGCGCGAGGTGGGCTACGTGGCTCAGATTCGAGCCTGCGGACTGCAACATCACTTGAAACGACTCCAGAATCCACGTCATTTGTGGGTATACGCCCGATCCGGCAAGGCCGGTAAGGGGATCGAGGCCGGTCGTGCTTCCGATGCTCACGAACGGCCCCGGTTTGGCGACGCGATTGTAAGGCCCAATCGGGATTGGGGTATTGGGTGGAGTAGAAGAACCGACAGTATAAGTCATGTTGGCCGCGCTTGGATTGGCAGCTTGCGAACGACTGGCAGTGGTTCATTATAACCTTTGCATGAGACGGGCGGCATACTGCCTGCGTTTGGCGAAGGTAATCGCGATAACCGCTAGACAAGCCAGCGCGTTGCCGAAGAATATGAAGGCCATGATCGCATCACCAAGATACACGGCAGCATAGGCAATCGTGGTGAGATGCGATACCAAAAAGAGGCTCCAGGTGGTGTAGGACACCCCGGATGCGCCATTGGCGTCCCTGGCGGCCGTCAGCATCTGCGGCACATACGCCAGGATACGCAAAGAATTCACGAGCGTGAACGCTCCCAGCACAGCGCCGCGAAACCACTCGCCGTGTTGTTCATTGAGGTAAATCTTGGCGCCGATCCAGAATCCCGCCGCAGACAATACAAGAGCGAGAATGGCGCCGATCCAGCCAATCCCGCCGCGGCGTTCGGGTTCGGGGGCATTCAAATTCCGACTCAAAATCCGACTCAAAACGATCATGCTGAATTCTCCATGGAATTGCCCTTTCCTCCGCCAGAGGGGAAGGGCGTTGGTTGAACCATTACGGCAAATCGAATTCCGCGGACCCACGAAACGGCCGCCGTGTGGACGCGCGATCCCTGGTTAATCCCATCTTGCCCATTCCCCTCCTGCCGGCGCGATGCCAGCAGGTCAGGGGAACGACAACCGATCCGCCGGGCAACTCGAAGATTCCGGTCTCGCGATCAGAGCTTCTTGTTCGCCTTGACATCCCAGCCCGACTTGCCCGCCGACTTGGTCGCGCCCTTGTGGTCCTGGGTAAAGTATTCCTGGGTCACACTGGTGAAATTCAGCGACAAACTCTCAATCGGTAGTCCCGCGCCATCGCTGCCACCCGTCTTGTAACTGCTGACCATGACCTCCTTGAACTTGAACTCCAGGAATTTCGCCTGGCCGCCTTCCTTACCGGTCGGCTTGCGCATGACCAGCGTGGCCTCGGGGTAGTGGTGGCCCGAGCAACACGACAGCAACAGCTCCGGCGAGGCCGCGCAGAAGTGCATGGTGTAGCTGAAATCGTTCATGTTCACCTTGCTGCTGCCCAAACCGACGCCGTGGCCGGCGGTGCCATACTGACTGGCGCCCCAGGACCAACTCAGCACCTCGATCCACTCCTTATATTCGAAATCCTTGCATTCACCCTTTACGTCGCCAATCTTCAAAAATGCATCGGCCATTGTCGAATCCTCGTTAATCTCGGTTTGCAAGTTGCGGTCGGGTTTACCTCAAGCGACCGTCCATGACTTGTGGATGATTAAACCCAACGACCATCACAAATCACTGATGCGGATATCAGCAAAGGCTTTGCCAAAACTGATGAAGCAATTAAATTAGATCAAAAGCCACTGTTTTATATTGACTTATCGAATTGGAACGGTCGTTGCCGAAAACCGGTTCGATACGGAAGGAGGAAGCGCGCTCCCAACATATTGGGAACGACACGATATGTTGGGATTGGTCTGGATGAGGTATATTCGCGTTCGCTCTCGGACGATCCAGCAAGGGAAAACCATATCCATGACCGCTCCATTCGCAGCGGATTAATGCCCGCGCCATGCGCATCCGGTCCTATCGGCAAACCCTCGTCGGCAAGACCCTGCTCAAGATCGCGCTCGGCGTCACTCTGATCGTCGCCGTGGCCAGCGGGGTTAGCTACGCCCTGATCTTTCGGGAGGTCGAAGGACGCGCGCTCGATCGGTTGCGCGAATACGCCGTCCAGCGCGCCAGGTTTCACGAAGCGCATTTCGCGTTGGCACGGCAGTTTCATCAGGTCATCAAGCAGGAATTTCTGCGACGCTACCGGGAACCCTCTCCCGATTTCGAACGGCGTTTCGATCAATTGATGATGCGTTATCCCGACGGCGCCATCCGCAACCGGCCGGAATATGCCGATATCGTCCGTTACTCGACCGGCTGGATTCGCAGGGACGTTCAACCCGACCGAGAATTCAAGCGCCTGTGGATGCTGTTCTTCGACCTTTCCGAGCAGTTCGCCAGGTTGACCACCACTCGGTTCGTCAACCTGTATTTCCTGCATCCCACCAAGTCCGCCAACATGGGCTACGACGATCCGATACGCTCGAATCATGTGCAATGGCTGTCTCT
>CALGOO010000124.1 GCA_937960715.1 uncultured Candidatus Competibacteraceae bacterium | reverse complement strand
ATGCCGAGACCGTTGGTGGCGGTGGTGGTCACGGCCATCAGCGGACAAAGCGCCAACATCTGCGCGAAGACGACGTTGTTGCCCCAGAGCCCGTCGACGAAAACGCCGCGATAGCCTTCGCTCATAAGCTGTTTCCTCGGTCAGTGGCCGGCTGGCCGGCCACGGGGCCGGGCGCGGCCTCATCCAGCAACAAGGCGCGGTGGGCGGCAAAGAATTCCAGGCCCGCCTTGACCGCCTTCACCACGGCGCGCGGCGTGATGGTGGCGCCGGTGAACTGGTCGAATACGCCACCATCCTTTTTCACCGCCCACTGGTCCGGTTGCGGATCGTTCAGCGAACGGCCGGTGAAACTCAAAACCCAGTCGGACTTGCTCAACTCGATCTTGTCGCCCAAACCCGGCGTCTCGTTGTGGCTGATCACCCGCGCGCCCAGCAGGGCGCCGGTACGGTCTATCCCGATGGCGATCACCATCGCGGTGTTGCCATAGCCCGGCGCGCTGACCTGATAGCACACGGCCTGAACCTGGCCACCGCGCCGCGCCCGGTACACCACCAGCGGTCGGCCGTCATAATCGACGGTCACCGTATCGCGTACCAATTCGTTGTCGTAGTACTTTGCCGGGATCACCTGCTGCAAGGTGGCTTGCAGGTCCTCCAACTGACGTTGGGCGATGGCGGCGCGGGTCAGATGATCGGCCACGCCGATGGCGGCGCTGGTCAGCAAGGCCACGCCGCCCAGCAACGCGACGTGATACGCGAGTTTTTGCCGATATTCCGGCTTGAGAAACCACAGATTCATTCGGCCTCTCCCGACCCGACGGGCGGCCGCTTGGCGCGCTCGGGCACCGGCCGCGACTGACCGCGCCAGGTCCGGCCGTAGATGCGTGGGCGGACGTAGTGATCGATCAACGGCGTCGCCGCGTTCATCAGCACCACCGCGAACGCCACCCCCTCGGGATAGCCGCCCCAGGTGCGGATGATGTAAACCAGCGCGCCGCAGCCGGCGCCGAAGATCAGTTGCCCCAGCTTCGTGGTGGGCGAGGTCACCGGATCGGTGGCGATGAAGAACGCGCCCAGCATCAAGCCGCCCGACAGCAGATGCACCGCTGGGCTGGCAAACCGTTCGGGATTCAGCAGATGCAGGCCGCCGGCGAGCACCAACACCGTCGCCAACAGGGCGACCGGAACGTGCCAGGTGAAGACCCGCCGCCACAGCAGCCATAACCCACCAAGCAGGGCCAGTAAATCGGAGGTTTCGCCCAGACTGCCCCCGGTCCAGCCCAGCGCGGCGGTCCCGGCCTGATAATGGCCGGGCAGGATTTGGCTCAGCGCATGGGACAGACCCAGCTCGGTGCGGATGCGCCCCAGAATGGTGGCGCCGCTCACCGCGTCGATATCGGGGATGCCGGCGAAGGTGATCGCCAGACCTTCCACAAAACCGGGCGCGTGACTGGAAAACAGCGGGCGCGGTTCCAGCCAGAGCGTCATTTCGACCGGAAACGACACCAGCAGAGCCACCCGCGCCAGCATCGCCGGGTTGAAGATGTTCTGGCCGATGCCGCCGAACACCTGCTTGCCGACCACGATGGCGAAAAAGCCGCCGACCGCGCCGATCCACCACGGCGCCCACGGTGGCAGCGACAATGCCAGCAACACCCCGGTGAGCAGGGCGGAGCCGTCCAGCAAAAACGGTCGCACCGCGTGCCCGGCTAGCCGCAGACAGACCGCCTCGCACAGCAGGCACGCCAGGACCGTAACCAGAAACAGGTTCAGCGCCGGCCAACCGAACAGCACGATGCCGTACAGCGTCGCTGGCGCTATCGCCAGCAACACCAGGCCCATAATGCGCGGTACGCTGTCCGGCGCGTGAGCGTGGGGCGCGCTGGCCAAATGCATGTTCATGCCGCCGCTCCGGCCTTCGCCTTGGCCTGGCGTTTTTCCGCCTGGCGCCGCGCCGCCGCTTCGGCCTTGGCCTGCTCCGCCCGCGCCAGCCGGGCCAGCCGCTGTTCCAGCAGGCGACGAGTTTCCCTGGCCTTCTGTTCCGCCCGTTGCCGGGTTTCGAGCGCCCCCCGGGCGTATTCGAAATACTGCACCAGCGGAATGCGCGAGGGACAGGCGAAGGCGCAGGAACCGCAACTGATGCAATCGACCAACCCGAACGCCTCCGCGCCGTCCAAATCGTCATGACGGGCGCGCTTGGACATTTCCAGCGGCATCAGCCCCATCGGACAGGCTTCGACGCAACGCCCGCAACGGATGCAGGGCGAAGGCGTCGCCGCCAGCCGCGCCTCGGCGGCGGTCAGCGCCAGAATGCCGTTGGTACCCTTGACGATCGGCACTTGGATACCGGGCAGCGGCTGGCCCATCATCGGCCCGCCCATCAGCAACCGGGCGGGGGCTTCCGCCATGCCGCCGCAGAACGCCAGCAAATCCTCCACCAGCGCGCCGATGGGAGCCTCCAGATTTTGTGGCCGGGCCACCGCGCCGCCGGTGACCGTCACGATCCGCGAGATCAGCGGATGCGCCTGGCGCAGCGCCCGATGCACGGCGTAGGCGGTGCCGACGTTATGCACCAGCACCCCGGTATCGGTGCCGCGCCCCCCGGCCGGTGTTTCCAAGCCGGTCAAAATTTGAATCAGTTGCTTGGCCGAACCGGCGGGATAGCGCGACGGCACCACCACCACCCGAATCTGGC
>CALGOO010000123.1 GCA_937960715.1 uncultured Candidatus Competibacteraceae bacterium | reverse complement strand
CAAGGTTTGACTGGATATGCACATTATACGATGCTTGTCAATGCGTAAGTCCTAAGGACTATGAAACCAGCCTTCGGCAGTCGAAGATAGCCTTGGAGTTAGCATCTAACCTGGCCCTGCCAGCCTATGAAAGCCGGAGTTTGGAATCGATAGCTTTTGCGCTCAACAGCCTGGGACGCCAGGAGGAGGCCCTAGAGTCTGCCCGGCGGGCGGTCGAAAGGGCGCGACTCGGGCAAGATGTACAGCAGGAAGCGAATGTTTTGACGCTAGTTTCTTGGTTGCTCTTCCAACTTGACCGCGCCCAGGAGTCTCTTGCGAAGGCCGAGAAGGCGGCGGAACGGGCGCTGGAGGTAGAGAACTTCAAGACTGCTGCTTTGGCGTTTGTCCGGCAAAGCAATTGCTTGAATGTGCTGCAACGCTCCGAAGAAGCACTGGCCGCCGCCCAGAGGGCTGAGGAATGGGCGCAAACCGCTTGCGACGCCAGCGCCCAAGCCGAGGCCCTGTCTCAGCAGGGGAACGCCCTAGATTATCTTGGGCGTCGATCCGAAGCCGTCGAAGTATTAGGTCAAGCCCTGGAGTTGGGCAGCGACGACGAAAACCTCCGCTGGCGAATCCTGAATTTATTAGGTCATTGCCTTGGTCGGCTAGGCCGGCACGAGGAAGCCATTGAAGTTCTGGCAGAAACCGCCGCTTTGGGCGTCCGTCAGGGGGACATCGAGGCTCGTGCCAATGATCTTCGAAACCTTCTGATTTACGCCCGGCAAATGCCCGGATCGGCCAATTTCGCGGTCTCCGGACCCAAGGTCCTGGCGGCCTTCGGCGAATTGGCCGAACTAGATGCGCCCAAGGCGCTCAACTTCATGGCTGTCGCCTTGCGTGTTGCTACCACGTTGGGCCAATACCAGGAATTTGAAAGCGGACTGCGCCGCATTGTCAGAAAGGAAGTTATCCAACCCGATACGATTGCGGCTTTGGCTCAGGGGTTGAGCCAGATCAGCGAGGCAACCGGTCGGGCCAAGGGTTACGCCACCATCGTGTCGGTGTTGACCGCGCTGAAACCAGAATCCGGCGAGGCTGCCCCTCCCTCGGATTCTCGGCACGTTCTCGTCCGGGGGTTAGCCTTACTTTTGCGGGATACTGGCTTGCTCCGCGACTTGGCCGATTTCCTGGCGGAACAAGACGGCATGGCCTTCGGCGCGCAAATCGATGCTTTGAGGGGCCGCGCTCTTTACTTGGAAAGCGGTGGTGAACTGGCCGCCGTCGAACGGATCGACCCCGATCTCGCTCGGCTTTACCAATCCATGTCCGAGATCGGTCTTCTGCCGACTCGCCTGCCGCGAGCGGAAGACCCCGGTTTAGTCTTGCGGCCCTGCGTGGTGGCTCCGATCACCAGCACCCATTTCGCGGGACTGCCCCTGGAAGCGGCAACCCCGGCGACCATCGCCCGGTTCGACGAACTTGCGCCGAAGCTCAAAATTACCAATCTGGAGGAATTCGACAGCGCCAAGCTCCGCGTCGCCGCGCTCCCGTTCCTGCCCGGCGCCAGTCTGCTTCTGCTGCCCGATCGGAGCAATGAAATCGCCGTGCCGTTCGCGCTCCACGCGGAAGGATTGGTCCTGGCCGAACGGCGAACTGATTGGATTTATCGGCTGATGGCGGGTCGTCCTCCCCTTGATCTGTCGAACGACGTAGCAGCTACCGAAACGCTCCTCGCCTATCTCCGCTTCCTATGTTCAGTTAGCATCACTTCACTTAGCGGCATTCGCTTCATTGACTGGGCAAGCCAGATTCCCTGGCTGCCCAAGGCAACCGAAGCGGACCGGGAACAGGTGGACACCCTGGTGGAGCCCATGATCCGGCAGGATAACGAAGGAGAATGTGCCGTCCTGCGGGCCACGGTACTTTTCAGGGGTCAACTCATACGGGCCGTGGTGCGAGTTCAACCGGATGGAAAACCGGAAATGACTGGTGAGGAAATGTTGGAAGAAAACCTGTCGATTCGATCCGGGCTAGCGGAGTACCTAGTCGTCTTCGATTAGGGAGAATAGCGCAAGCTGGGCGGCAACCGGCGAACCCAGGCGCGGCGGTTCTTGCGGCGACGGCGGCAAACGGGTTACGTTACCGCCCGATCATCATCATTGCTTCGACCGTTCCGAGCGACCGCCGCGGTGGCGCGGGCGGCGGCCAACAAGGGGACGCTCATGGAACTTGCCTGCCTGGACCTGGAAGGGGTTCTGGTACCGGAAATCTGGATCAATGTCGCCGAGCGCACCGGCATCGAGGCGTTGCGGCTGACCACCCGCGACATTCCCGATTACGATCGACTCATGCGGGGGCGACTGGCGCTGCTGGACCAGCATGGCTTGAAACTGTCCGATATCCAGCGGGTGATCGCCAACATGGGGCCACTGGACGGGGCGCGCGAGTTTCTGGACTGGCTGCGCGAGCGGTTCCAGGTCGTGATCCTGTCGGACACCTATTACGAGTTCGCCCTGCCGTTGATGCGGCAACTGGGCTGGCCGACGCTGTTCTGCCATCGGCTGGAGGTGGTGGATGACCGGGTGGTCGGCTACACCCTGCGCCAGGCCGATTCCAAGCGTGAGGCGGTGCGGGCGTTTCACGCGCTTCACTTTCGGGTGATCGCCGCCGGCGACTCCTATAATGATACCGCGATGCTGGCCGAGGCCGAGGCCGGCATCCTGTTCCGCCCGCCCCGAAATGTCATCGATGAATTTCCGCAATTTCCGGTGACGCGGACCTTCGAGGAGATGCGCGAGGCTTTTCGCAAGGCGAGCATTCGCGCGCTCTAAAACCAGCGCCGTCCCTCCCCACCATAAACCCCCGCCATGCAGTCCGAATTCGTCAATGCCCTGTTCGCCTGGGTGGCCGCGCATCCGGGATGGATGAGTTTTTTCATCTTCGTCAGCGCGACGGCCGAATCGCTCACCATCATCGGCGTCATCATCCCTGGCGCCCTGGTCATGTTCACCTTGGGCGCCTTCATCGGTCTGGGGTATGTGGATTTCTGGACCGCCTACTGGTGGTCGACCTTGGGCGCCATCGTCGGCGACGCCATCAGCTTCTGGATTGGCCGGGTGTTCCAGCAAGGCATCCGTCGCGTCTGGCCCTTCACCAAGCACCCGGAACTGATCACCCGCAGCGAGGAATTTTTCCGCAGGCACGGCGGCAAGAGCGTGCTGTTCGGGCGTTTCTTCGGTCCCGTGCGCGGCACCATCCCGACCGTGGCCGGGATGATGGACATGACCTGGCGCAACTTCATGATCGCCAACGTGATCTCGGGGATCTTGTGGGCACCGGTCTACCTGCTGCCCGGCATGGCTTTCGGCGCCTCGCTGGACATCGCCTCGCGGGTGGCGGGCCGGCTGGTGGTGTTGATCCTCATCATCATGGCGCTGCTGTGGGCGACGACCTGGCTGGTCAAGCACCTGGTGCGGCTGTTCCAGGCCCACGCCGCCGACTGGGTGCCCCGATTCCACGCCTGGAGCCAAGGTCGACGTCTGATCGGACCCATCAGCGATTCGCTGCTGGATCCGGAAAAGGGCGAGCTGCGCGGGCTGGCGGTGCTGGCGGCGGTGCTGCTGGGCGGCATCGTCCTGTTCAGCCTGAGCCTGAGCGCCGCTGGTCAGAAATTGCCCAGTGGTCTTGACCTGAGCCTCTATCACTTCCTTCAGGAACTGCGCACGCCCTGGGCCGACGCCCTGATGGTGTTCACCGCCGGGCTGGGTAATTATTCAGTAACGCTGCCGGTAAGCCTGGTGGTGTTCGGCTGGCTGATCTGGCGGCGCAACCATTCAGCGGCCTGGTACTGGCTGGCGGCGCTGGGCTTCGGCATGGTCACCAACCTGCTGTTCAAGGGACTGCTGCCGATCTCAAACTCCACCGAGATTTCACAGGAGTTGGTCGGCTATTCGTTCCCGTCCAGTCACGCGACGTTCAGCACCCTGGTCTTTGGATTCCTGGCGGTGTTGATCGCCCGCGAGATTCCGCCAGCCAGGCGCTGGATCGTCTACCATCTGGCGGCGGCCTTCATCATCGTGCCGATCGCCTTTGCCCGCCTGTACCTGGGCATCCACTGGTTGACCGACACTCTCGCGGGACTCTGTCTGGGGCTGATCTGGGTAGCGGTGCTTGGGTTGGCCTACAACCACCATACGACAGTGGCGGTGAACTGGCGCCGATTGCTGGCCACCAGCCTCATCGCCTTGTTGGCGGCCGATTTGCTGCATGTGAGCGCCAACTTCCGCGCCGACTTGCAACGCTATCAGCCGCAAGTCACCGAACTGATCCTCGACCGCGCGGGGTGGTGGAAACACGACTGGCGGCGCCTGCCCCAGCAGCGCCAGGATTTCGGCGGCCAGCGTCGCCAGGATTTCGTGTTGCAGTGGGCGACATCGAGGAAGGAACTGGAACGGCGACTGCGGGAGGCCGGCTGGCAGCCCGCTCCGGCCGCGAATTTGAAGAGTATGTTGTTGTGGCTCAGTCCACAGGTGCAATTGCGGGAATTGCCGGTCCTGCCGCAAACCCATGAGGGTAGCGAGGATGATTTGGCCCTGGTGCGCTACAGCGATGCCCCGGATAAACGCTGGCTCCTGCGATTTTGGGACGTGAGCGCGCGCTTGGGGCAGGGAGGACCGCCGGTCTGGGTCGGCAGCATCAGCCAGCAGAAGTTGGAACCCCAAATGCGGTTGTTCACCTTCGCGGTGGACGACCCATTGACCCGCGCCCCGGCGGATCTGCTGGCACCGGCCTGGCAGGGATTGCGAACCCGCGTGGTGAAGGGCGCCAATCCCAACGAACGCATTACCTTGATTGCCGATTGACGCGGCCCGCTCCGGCGGGTTCGAAATTCAGGAGAAAATCCCCATGTTGATGAGAGCCGAGACCTCCTGCCTGCTGGCGGTGGATTTCCAGGAGCGGCTGATGCCGGCGATTCACCAGGCCGATCCAGTGGTGGCCCATGGCGCGTGGCTGATCCAGATCGCTCAGCGCCTGGGCGTGCCGGTGCTGGCGTCGGAACAGTATCCGCAAGGGTTGGGGCGCACAGTGGCGGCGATTCGCGAGCTGCTACCGGCGGACGCCTTCATGACCAAAACCCATTTTTCCTGCGCCGCCGAGCGGGATTGCATGAGGCGGATCGACACCATCGGCCGCGAGCAGATCGTCGTGATCGGGGTGGAGGCGCATGTCTGCGTGTTGCAGACCGCCCTGGATTTGCGGGCGGCGGGCAAGGAAGTGTATCTGGTCGCCGACGCCGTTTCGTCGCGCGCGCCACACGACGTGGAACTGGCCCTGGAGCGGATGCGCGCCGACGGGGTGCGCATCGTCAGCCGCGAGATGGTGGTGTTCGAGTGGCTGCATCAATCCGGCGATGATCGCTTCCGCGCCATCAGCCGCGAATTCTTGCGTTGAAGCAGGCTTGACCCACTCGGATAACGCCATGGCCCACCAGTCCTCTCCCGTTCCGCGCCGTCCCCGCGTCGCCGTCCGCGTGGGTTCCGTCCCGGTGGGCGGCGACGCGCCCATCGTGGTGCAATCCATGACCAACACCGACACCGCCGACGCCGACGCCACCGTTCGCCAAGTCGCGGAACTGGCGCGGGCCGGCTCGGAACTGGTGCGCGTCACGGTCAACACCGAGGAAGCCGCCGCCGCCGTGCCCTCGATCCGCGAGCGACTGGCGGCGCAAGGGATGAACGTCCCGCTGATCGGCGATTTCCATTTCAACGGCCACCGCTTGCTGACCCAATATCCGGCCTGCGCCGAGGCGCTGGACAAATACCGCATCAATCCGGGCAATGTGGGGCGGGGCCGCAAGAAGGACGAGCAGTTCACCACCATCGTCGAGATCGCCTGTCGCCACGACAAGCCGGTGCGGATCGGGGTCAACTGGGGCAGCCTGGATCAGGAATTGGCGGGGCGGCTGATGGACGAGAACGCCCGGTTGCCCGCGCCGAAACCGGCCGCCGAGGTGATGCGTGAGGCGATGATCCGCTCCGCGCTGGACAGCGCGCGGCGGGCCGAGGCCATCGGCCTGGGCCACGACCGCATCATCCTGTCGGTGAAGATGAGCGGGGTGCAGGACCTGATTGCGGTCTATCGCGGGCTGGCGGGGCGCTGCGACTATCCCCTGCACCTTGGTCTGACCGAGGCCGGAATGGGCAGCAAGGGCATCGTCGCGTCCACCGCCGCGCTGGCGGTGCTGTTGCAGGAAGGCATCGGGGACACGATCCGCGTCTCGCTCACCCCGGAACCGGGCGGCGACCGGACCCAGGAAGTGGTGGTCGCCCAGGAAATCCTGCAAGCGATGGGCTTGCGTTCGTTCACCCCGGCGGTGGTGGCCTGTCCCGGCTGCGGCCGAACCAGCAGCGACTATTTCCAGCGGCTGGCCCAGGACATTCAGGTCTATCTGCGCGACCAGATGCCCATCTGGCGCAACCGCTATCCCGGCGTCGAGGAACTCAAGGTGGCGGTGATGGGCTGCGTGGTCAACGGCCCCGGCGAAAGCAAGCAGGCCCACATCGGCATCAGCCTGCCGGGAACCGGCGAAATCCCGGTGGCGCCGGTCTACGTCGATGGCGAGAAGACCGTGACCCTGAAGGGTGAGCACATCGCCGCCGAATTCCGACAACTGGTGGCCGATTATGTGGTCCGCCGCTATGGCGCGCGGTGATTGCCCGTGCGCGATGCTCCCGCCACGCAGCGCAAGCTGGAAGACAGCCTGCGGCATATCGTCAACCTGCTGGAAAAACATCGCCTGGTCGAACGGATGGTGGACCGCGACCAGGTCAGCCCCCGCCACGAGCTGATCGAGTCGCTGGTACATCGCCAGCACCTGGTCGAACTGCAACTCAAGCTGCACGGCTTGCATCCGGCCGACATCGCCTACATCCTGGAAGCGCTGCCGCTGGACGACCGATTGCTGATCTGGCGACAGATTCAGGACGACCAAGGCGGCGAAGTGCTACTGGAAGTCTCGGACGCGGTGCGGAACTCCCTGATCGAAACCCTGGACCCGCCGGCGCTGATCGAGGTGCTGGCCCAACTCGACGCCGACGATCTGGCGGCGCTGGCCGAGGCGGTTCCCGACGAAGTGCTGGCCGAGGTTTCCCAAAAGCTCGATGCCCGCGACCGCGACTGGCTGCAAACCACGATGGCCTATCCCGAAACCGTGGTGGGCCATCTGATGAGTCAGGACGTATTGACGGTGCGCGACGACCACCGGGTCGAACAGGTGTTGCGGATGCTGCGTGGCCGGGAGAATCTGCCGCATAATACCGACAGTCTGTACGTGGTCGACCTCCGTAACCTGTTCAAGGGCGTGCTGCCGCTACGGGCGTTGCTGCTCAACGACCCGGAGGCGCGCGTGGCGGACCTGACGCTGACCGATCAGGCGGTGTTCGATCCGAACGACGACGCCAGCGACGCGGCGCGGGCCTTCCAGCGTTACGACCTGGTGTCGGCGCCGGTGGTGAACGAGCGCGGCAAGCTGATCGGTCGCCTGACCGTGGACGCGGTGGTGGACTTCATCCGCGAGGAATCCGAGGAAGACGCCCTGAACATGGCGGGTCTGCGCGGCGACGAAGACTTGTTCGCGCCGATCTGGGACAGCGCCCGCAACCGCTGGCTGTGGCTGTCGGTCAACCTCTGCACCGCATTCATCGCCTCGCGGGCCATCGGCTTGTTCGAGGACGCCATCACCCGGATCGTGGCCCTGGCGACACTGATGCCGATCGTGGCTGGCATCGGCGGCAATTCCGGCAATCAGACCACGACTCTGGTGGTGCGCGGTCTGGCGCTGGGGGAGATTACGCCGGATAATACCTGGCACCTGATTTTCAAGGAGTTGGGCGTGGGTTTGCTCAACGGCGTCGTCTGGGGCGCGACCGTGGGCGTGTTCGCTTATGTTTTGTATTGGAGCGTTCCGCTCGGTCTGGTCATGGCGGCGGCCATGTTGTTGAACCTCCTGCTGGCGGCGGCGGTAGGTGTCGCCATTCCCCTGGTTCAGCACCATCTGGGACGCGATCCCGCCTTTGGATCGAGCGTGTTACTGACTTTCATTACCGATGGCATGGGCTTTTTCATTTTTCTGGGGCTGGCGACGGTATTCTTGCTGTAGCCCCTCCCCGCTCAAGGCTCAGGCAGGGTATCCATCATCGAACCGAGAGGCGCAAAATCATGTACCCAGCGATTACCAAGCGCGGCGTCGCATCCATCCTGGCCGCGACCCTGACGTTGAGCGCCAACCTGGCTGGCGCGGAGGACCAGTCGCCCCAACCACCCCCTACTCCCACCGCCGACGCCACCGCCGCCGACCTGCTCATCGCGCGACCTGGGGGACTGGTCGCCACGGTGCTCGGTTCCGCCGTCTTCGTCGTCGGACTGCCCTTTACCCTGCTCAGCGGCAGCACCGGGCAAGCCGCGCAAACGTTGGTGGTCGAACCGGCTCAATACACCTTTACCCGCCCCCTGGGTCAGGACATGTAGAGACCGGTCCCGCAATTCAACCCGCCAGGACGACCGATGGCCCATCCCCTCCACCTGCTCGTCGTCGACCTCGAAACCCGCCCTGACGTGGCACTGCTGCCCGCCGACCGCGATCCCGAGGTTTTTCCCAAACCGATCCAGCACGAAATCGTCACCCTTGGATTCCTGCTGGCGCGGATCGACCGCGATGGTCAAAGCGAACGCTATGTGATTCGCAAGCTGGGCGCGGCCAGCATCGCCGAGCGTGGCGAGCGGGACATTCTGGCGGGGTTCTGGCAACTGGTGGACCGGCAGAAACCCCGGCTGGTCACCTGGAACGGGCGCGGTTTCGATGTCGCCGTGCTCAAGCAACGCTCGTTGATCCACGGCCTCACCGCGTTCAACTGGCACCGCACCGACCCGCGCTTCGGCTACGACTACCGTTACGAGAGCAATTGGCACTGCGATTTGATGGACGTGCTGGGCGATTTCGGCGCCTCGCCCAGGTTGGGACTGGACGAAACGGCCCAGGCGCTGGGTCTGCCGGGCAAGTGGAACGGCCACGGGGAAAACGTCGCCGCCCAGGCCGCCGCCGGCGACTACACCGCCATCGACCGCTATTGCGAGGGCGACGTGCTCAACACCTACGCGCTGTATCTGCGCTGGGCCTGCTTCAGCACCCGCGTCAGCGCGCGGGGCCACAACGCCAGCGTGCAAAACCTGCTCGATTACCTGGAAGCGGGCCGGGCGCGACATCCACACTGGGGCGAGTTTGTCGACCGCTGGCGAACGAGCGCCCGGCCCTGTCCGCTGTTCGTCCACGAAGCGCTCGGCGAGCCTGGACCGCAACCGCCGGAATCGCATTTGCGCAGCGAGGACGTATTGCCTTAGACACTGTCTGAGAACCCCTCGCCCGCAGGCGGGAGAGGGGCAGGGGTGAGGGCCGTTTTTCAATCGGTTAGCTTGCCAGAGGCTGTCCAAAAACGTCTCTGGAGCTCATCCGGGCCACTTCAAGTCTACGCCAAATACACCCGCTCCAACGCTCCGCGCGAGACGTTGCCCTTGCCGTCCTCGGCTTCGATGTAATAACGCACGTCGCCCGCGCCGACCGGCAGTTTGGCGGTGAAGTAATGCGCGGTAATCGCCGCGCCGGTCTGCGATGGATATGGGCCGTTGTCGGTCATCGCCAGCCGGGTTTCGCCGGACGCGGCGCGCAGCACCAGCGTCACCCGTTTCAAGCCGGCGATGTCGTGGACGAAGGTATGCACCGTCCCCTCGCGCGGCGCGTCGAGCAGGCAGCCCTGACCCCAGCGCTTGCCGCCCGGATTTTCCGGCGTGACCCACGGCGCGAAGATGGTCGGGCCGGTGCGGTCCTTGCCGGCGGACAGCAGCGTGTCCACCTCGCTTTTGACCATCCCGTAACCAGCGTTGGCGGCGTTGGTGACCTGCTGGTCCCAGATGTGCTGGCCGGTCCAGTACCAGTAGCAACTGGTTTCGGCGGTCAGCATCAGCCGGCTGATGTCGTCCAGCCACGGCTTGCCGGGCTAGGCGTCCTCCATCGAGTGCACCACGTTCTGGAACGCCGTCAGCACCGCCCAGGAATTGAGGTCGGGCGAGTAGGGCTGATCGTAGCGACTGAACCACTTCATGAACTGCGGGTCGCCGTTGTCCGCGCCGCTCCAGGAACCCGGCTCGATGTGCGCGGCCTGCGCGGGATCGGGCGGAAAGCGGTCCAGATAGTCGTGAACCGTGGTCAGCTCGAAGCGCGGATCGCCCTGCAACCACTGCACCAGTTGGCCGGTGTTGTGGTTGTAGTAGCTGTCCGCGCCGCCGCCGTGATTGTCGCCGTCGGAATGCAGCAGGAAGAACGGCGGATGTTTCGGGTCGAAAGTGCCGGTATCCACGATCCGGTTGTAGACCTGCCCCAGCACGTCGGGATATTGCAGCGCGCCGAAGCCGCCGCGCGCGTCCTCGTTGCCGATGTAGCGTTCCGCCGGCACCGCGATGATTTTATGAATCTGGCCCTCAGGGTCTTCGTACTGGACGTACTCCGGCCGCAGCAGGCTGGGCGAAATCTTCGACCCGGCCCAAATGTTGCGCAGTTGCAGCCAGTCGTTGACCGGCGGATTGACCTGTTCGGCGGGATTGGGCGGCAACATGCCCTCGTTGATGCCGGCGTAGGGATAATCCTGGCACGCCCGGAAGCGGTGGATGGAGTCGTAGATCACCGCCTTGACCCCAGCCTGGTTCAGCGCCGGGATCATGCGGACGTGGAAAGCGGTTTCCGGCGGAAACATCACGCTGGACGCCTCGATGCCGAACGCCGCGCGGATGATGCCTCGATGCCATTCCACCTGCTTGACGATGTTGCGGGCCGGAGTCAGCGCCATCAGCGGATGGAAGAAGCCGAAGGCCACGAAATCGACGCGCGGATGGCCCAGAACCGTCTTTTCCTGGGCGACGGCGCGCAGTTCGTTGTTCCAGCCGCCGAAGCGCCCGCCGCACAGCCCATCGGCGGCGCAACGATCCAGTTGTTCGATCAGCGAGCCGCTCCAACTGGTGGACAGCCCGGCGTGAGGTAGGCCGCCGCTGGCGTACTGGCGGACGGCGGTCGGGATGAAATGGGTGTAGGGACCGCCGCGCGCCCCGAAGATCGAGTCCTTCTCGCCGTCCCAGTACAGCCGGTCGGTGGCGTTGTAGTAGGGTTGGTGCATGTGCTTGTGGATGCCGAAATACAGCTTGACCGGCGCGTCGCCCGGCCCGGTCGCGACCCGGATCACCGGCTTGATCCTGGCGTTCGGCGCGATCCGCAACGGACGGAACTCCTTGATCCAGTCGCCGCCGCCGGACTGGCGGATGTCGGCCTTGCGGCAACCTTCCACCTGCACGTTGATGGTGTTCGGCCACAGCAGCCCGGCCGGAACGCTGGCGGTGTAGGTATACTCGCCGCCGCCGCCCACGCCAGCCTGGATCGCGTCGCCCTTGATCAGGTGTTGCCCGTCCGGCGCATGCAGGATCACTTGGGGAAACGGCACCGTTCCGTCGGTGACGAAGCCGATCGTAAAAGCCGGATTCTTGCCCGATTCGTCGCATTGCAGCGCTTCGGGCAGGTCGATTCGCAAAATGCGGGTGAAAACGTCAGCCATTGAAAACCTCGCGTTGGTTTGTCTTGCACGCATCAGTTTAATCAAGCAGGCGCGAATTGCCGCGCGAACTTTGGATAAGCTTGGTTCCTGCGCAAACCACTTTGAGGGCGGCGGTCGCATCCTTTACACTCTGCATGAAGGATATGATGATAACCATTTGATTTTAAGAACTTTTCCGACTTAGGGGCGACACCGAACATGGCGAAGAACATGAAGTTCACCAAGATCGTGGCGACGTTGGGGCCGAATTCCCGCAATCCGGACACGGTCGAAAAACTGCTGCGGGAAGGGGCCGACGTGATCCGACTCAATTTCTCGCACGGCAATCACGACGATCATGCGTTGTCGGTGCGGCTGGTGCGGGAAACGGCGCAGAAACTGAATCGCTACATCGCCATCTTCCAGGACCTGCAGGGTCCGAAGATTCGACTCGGCCAACTGGAGGGCGATTTTCTGGAGGTGGCGACCGGCGAGACCCTGGTGCTGACCACCGACGATCTGGTGGGGGGAGTCCATGAC
>CALGOO010000122.1 GCA_937960715.1 uncultured Candidatus Competibacteraceae bacterium | reverse complement strand
GCCGCAGGCCAGCACCCGCACGTTCTGCTTGCTGGCGGTCGCGGCCAGCGCCTCCGGCGTGACCTCCGGGGCGATGATGACCTCGACGAACTGCCGCTCGACAATCGCCTTGGCGGTCGCGCCATCCAGTGGCCGGTTGAAGGCGATAATGCCGCCGAAAGCCGAGGTCGGATCGGTTTTGTAGGCGCGGTCGTAAGCCTCCAGAATACTCGAACCGATGGCCACGCCGCAGGGATTGGCGTGCTTGACGATCACGCAAGCCGGCACATCGAAGCCTTTGACGCACTCCAGCGCGGCGTCGGTATCGGCGACGTTGTTGTAGGACAACTCCTTGCCCTGCAACTGACGAGCGGTGGCGATGCAGGCTTCCGCCGGCTTCGGCTCGACGTAGAACGCCGCGCCCTGATGCGGATTTTCGCCGTAGCGCATCTCCTGCGCCTTACGGAACTGGAGGTTGTAGGTGCGCGGAAACGGATCGCGCTGGCCGTCGGCCTGGATGGAACCGAGATAGTTGGCGATGGCGCCGTCGTAGCGGCCGGTGTGTTCGAACACCTTCACGGCCAGATCGAAGCGGGTCGCGGCGCTGACGGCCCCGGCGTTATCGCGCATCTCGGCCAGAACCCGCTGGTAGTCGCCGGCATCCACCACCACGGTGACCGCCGCGTGATTCTTGGCCGCCGCGCGCAGCATCGCCGGCCCGCCGATGTCGATGTTTTCGATGGCGTCCGCCAAGGCGCAGTCCGGCTTGGCGACCGTGGCCTCGAAGGGGTAAAGATTCACCACCAGCAGATCGATGGGCGGAATGCCGTGCTCGGCCATCGCCCCGTCGTCCTCGCCGCGCCGACCCAGCAGGCCGCCGTGAATTTTCGGGTGCAGGGTCTTGAGGCGACCATCCATCATTTCGGGAAAGCCGGTGTAATCGGCGACTTCGACGGCGGGAACGCCGTTGCTGGCCAGCAGCTTGGCGGTGCCGCCGGTGGACAGAATCTCCACGCCCCGTTCGATCAGGGCGCGGGCGAAATCGACGATGCCGGTCTTGTCGGAAACGCTGATCAGGGCGCGGCGGATGGGATGAGCGGTCGCTAAGTTCATGCGAAAAACCGTTGGTCGAAGAGAGAAAAGGTTATGGGGGAGGTTGGCGTCCCGAAGCGCCGCTTTGCTCGCCGAGCAGTGCCCGGAAGGATTCGTAGCCTTCCCGGCTGATGCCGTGCGGACGAACGCGCTGGTCGATGTGCTCGACGGGAATCGTTGGGAGTTCGGTGCTGAAATCATGGTGGGGGTTCAAGCTTCGGTTCGCTGCTTTCCAGATGGGGTACCATCCGCTAACCTCGGTCGGTTTCGCATTATACTCTGTCGCTCCCCAACCTTCCGCCCGGAGAGGCCCAATGCAGTGCGCGATCTACAAAAGCCGTAAAAAACAGGATACCTATCTCTACTTGGCCGCCAAGGACGACTTCTCCCACGTTCCCGAAACCCTGCTGAAACTGATCGGCGAGCCGGTTCACGTCATGGATTTGGATCTATCACCCGAGCGCAAGCTGGCGCAGGAGGACACGACCGAAGTGCTGCGCAACCTCCAGGGACGGGGCTGGCACTTGCAGATGCCACGTCAGGACGAGTGGCTGGGCGTCAAACACTGAACCTCGCGAAATCCAATCCATGTTTTCCGAACGCATCGACCGTCTGACCAGCTCCCTGATCATGCGCCTCAACTTCAGCCACGCCACGCCCGAACAACTGGAGCGCGGCATGGCGGTGCTGGCGGAGGTGATTCTGGAGCGGCGAGGAACGGTTGGGGCGGCGAACGCCGCCGGCGTGGTGGCGATTTAAGCGTTCTTGAAACGCGCGATCAGAGGTTGTCAGGATCACGGCCGCGCCGCCGCTCGCTCCATGAAGCGCGCCGCTTCCGCGCGCAGCCAGTCCTTTCCCTCGCCGCCGAGAAGCGCGACTGACCCAGTCAACACTACGACGCCTTGGATTTCGTCCGCCCGAAGATCGAAGCGAAGATCGAGCGTTATTGGTTCGTCCACGGTCCCTTCCCTACCCAGGGGATACAGCGCCACCCGCACATCGAGCGCGGCCGTGGCCACTGCCAGCTCCACCGCCGCCTCGGTTCGTTCGTAACCCGCCGCCCGACACCGTTCCGTCAAAGCGAAAATCAGCTCACGGGTCACGAATGCTTGGAGAGATTCCAACATCTCGCCCAAACGTGCCTCAGCCCGACGTAAGCGTTGGGGATAGGGCCGTTCGTGCTCGTTTTCCAGACCGATCACTTCTCGAAGCTCGGCGAACGCCGACGGTAGCACGCCCGAATGAAAGCCGGGCCGCAGCAGAGTATGCAACGTTTCCCCGTGGGGCCCGAACCGCGCCGGTTGTACGCGGTCGGGATGGTTGGCGCTATACAGCTTCCAGTTTTCGTTCAGCTCCCAGGCCAGAAATCCGAACAAGCCGGGCGATAGCAATACGGTCACGGTGGCCAGCGGCAAACCGACGAACCGCGGCAGGATCGGGTCCAGCAACGCCAGCAACGCGGTGGTCAACGCGGGAAAAAACGGCAGCATCAGCTTGTCGGCCACCGTGACGACTGGAAAATGCTTGATCGGGTTGATCTGTGGCTCAATCAGCACGGCCGCGTAAAAATGGACGAGATAGCTGAACGCGCGCCATGCCGGACCGACGATGGCCTTGATCACCATGACGCTCTCTCCCTCGTCGCGGTGATGGCTGACCGCTTCATCCACCCGATGCAGAGCCTGTTCGATGCCACGCATCAACCCGTCGAACAGATCGACGACCCAGCGAAACAGACCCACAAGCAGAGCATGACGTACCCGCCGCCAGCCGGCGATGAACCTGGTGATGGCGCTGTCCAGCAACCGCCGCCCGGACTGGCTGTTGCGCAGAAGACCGCCCAGGATGAAACCCAGCGCGAGCAGGAGCGCGGGAAGTCCGTCGGGGTTGAAACCGAAACCGCTCGCAATGCCGATCGGCGGCAGCGCAAACACCAGACCAATCAGCAACGGCTCCAGCAAGTAGCGGGAAACTGGTCGAACCACGGGATAGCGAAACCAGCGGGCCGCACGCCCCCAGCGCGCCAACCGCCGATACGGAAATTCGGCGAACAACCAGCGGCAACCACGGCCAAAAGCGGCGACCGCCTTCCGTCCCCGCTCGGTATGAATCAGGACGTTCAGTCCGGCGCCGACCGCCAGCACCGACCCTGGATTGACCAGCCGTATCGGCTCCCGCGCCACCAGACTCAGCAGAAATCCCAGGGATTCCAACCCGATGAAGGCGACGCCGAACGGAAATAGCAGAAAACGGGTAATCCACCGACCGGCGGACGCGCCAAACAGCGGGGCGCTCACCTGTTGCAAGCCTTTCAGGTAAAACTCGCCGGGTCGATAAACGCCCGGTAGCGCGGCGCTGGCCTGGCGGTCGAAACGCGCCAGCCGATCTCCCCGCAACAATCTACCCCAATCTAGGTCCGGCAAGCGCCACTCGTTGCGGGCCACGGCGTCCCGCAAGTCGGTGAAACGCAGATGCCAGCGGCGGAGGGTGATCTGAAACAGTTCTTCCTGGAGCACATTACGCGCCACCCGCTGACGAAGGTCACCGGGGAGAAAACCGGCGGCGTCGAGCAAGTCGCTCAGGCGCGGTTGCAATTGCTGACGGAGCCGTTGGCCGATGGAATCGCCCAAGGTCCGCAAGGGCGCGCTGAAATAAGCGGCCTCGGCCCCGGACCACGGCAACTGGTCGAGACGGGTTTTTGCGGCGTTCAGCGCACGCAGGGCCTTGAGCGGACCCTGGAACGGCAGACCCAACCGCAACGGTCGCCGACCGCCGCTCCACAACCAGACGATTGGTTGCAAGCGGTAATACTCGGTCCGTCCCTCCATGAATATCCGTTCCAGGTCGTGCAGGAGCCGAGAATGCGGACTGGAGAATCGCGCGGCGGCCGGTTCGTCCAGCAAGCGCTCGATCAGGTGTTCCAAAATCCGGGTGGACCCGGAATCCAGCTTCCAGGTCGCGGCGAGGTTGTGGGTGAGCGCTTCGACGATCTCGTGCTGGCGCGCTCTCAACGCCTCGACGACGGCATCGGCGGCTTGTAAAACCTGGGGCATCATTTGCCGATAATGGTGGCCAGCCACGCACAAATATTGGAGCGCCGCGCCGTAGCGACCGGCCATTTCGGTCCTGAAGGCGGCGCGAACTCCGTGGCGGAAAAGGCGTAAGCGGGCGTTGAGAGCCCACTTCGGCGGTGTGCGGCCGTCCCCCGCGAACCTGCGATCCAGCAGTGCGGCCAGCAGATCCATGACCGACGTCAAGCGTCCGGTCAAATCGCGCCGGATCGAGACAAACCAGCCCGGTTTTCGGGTCAGGGCGGAAGCCTGCCGCAATGCTTCACCACAACGCGCTTCGGTCCACGCCGCTACCCGGTCGCTTTTCGCCGCCCGGCTTGGGGTTGCCCTTGCCTGGAGTTCCCCGCCGAAGGTTGGAGTAGCTTTCGTCAACAGGGGAAGGATCGTATTCACGCCATCGACCAAATCGGGATCGTTCCGACCGAACGGCAGGCCGAGCGGCAACTCCGGCTCGTAATCGGGCATGCCGCTAAAGCCGGATGGGCGACTTCGGGTCAGGAGTTGTGGCCAGCGTCGACCGTGCCGGGGCGGCGGCAGGTCCAGCCCGCCATCCTTGAGCCAACGATCCAGCCCGCGCCAGTCCGGAATGGCGGGAAAAAAGTAGGCGCGCGCGCCGGGGACAAAATAGCGAAGATAGGTGATGAAGCCGACGAACTGACGGCACAGCGTTTCGTCGTCCAAGCCCAGCACCACCCGCTGGTCCTGTTCGAGCAACGTCCGCGCCTCGCGCAATGCCCGTTCGCCAATCACGCCGATCAATCCTCGGGCGCCAAACGGGTCGTGGTCCTGATTATCGTAGCGGGCCATCCGCCAGGTCCGCGCCACCTCGGCCTCGAACCGGCGGCCCCAGTAATCGCGCAGCCAGCGCTCGGCGGCGCCAGCGGCCAATTCCTGGGCCGACGGCATGGGTAAGAGAATCACCCAGTCCGGCAGGTTGAGCCCTTCGATGATGGCCAGGGCATCGGGATTCTCGTCCTCCAGACCGCTCAACAGAACCGCGCGCGGAATCAGATAGTAACGTAGCGCCGAAATGGCCGGATTCCGCGAATCGATCCCCACGTGGCGGTGGACCAGGCGTTGCAACACGCGGGGATGAAACAGAAACACACCCTCCGCCGGCCGGAGCACGCGCCGTCGAAAACTCTTCATCGTCAGTCTGGCGGTTATGCCTCGATCCATGTCCCAATAGGTATCGGCTATAGGTTTTTTTATTCCATTCAATTAGTAGTGAACCCTGCTTTACAGGATACTGTGACGCTATCGCCGCCGCCCCGTTGCCGGCGATATCGCCTGCCGTAACGCACCGATTCGCAACCGAGCCAGGAGTGCAATATGAGTGACCGAAAGAAACTGACCACCGCCGCCGGCTGTCCCGTCGCCCACAACCAGAACGTGATGACCGCCGGACCGCGCGGACCGCAACTGCTGCAGGACGTCTGGTTCCTGGAAAAGCTCGCCCACTTCGACCGCGAAGTCATCCCCGAACGGCGGATGCACGCCAAGGGTTCCGGCGCTTACGGCACCTTCACGGTGACGAACGACATCACGCGGTACACGCGAGCGAAAACCTTTGCCCAGGTCGGCAAGAAGACCGAGCTGTTCGCCCGCTTCACCACCGTGGCCGGCGAACGCGGCGCGGCCGACGCCGAACGCGACATTCGCGGTTTCGCGGTGAAGTTCTACACCGAGGAGGGCAACTGGGAC
>CALGOO010000121.1 GCA_937960715.1 uncultured Candidatus Competibacteraceae bacterium | reverse complement strand
TTTCGATTCGTGCAACGATGATTCGGATGAAATCATACGAGAAACCCCCGCGCCGGGGCTATACTTTGCGCGATGGGGGTGATTCGGTACACTCCCGCCCATGTCTTCGGAGGATGAGCAAGGATCATGAACACCACGCGTTCCTCAAGGCGCCTCGGGGCGGCTCTGCCGCTGGCGATGGCGATTCTGCTCGGGGCGTGCGCCCAAACGCCCCCCCAGCCTGAATCCAACCCAGACCAAGGCGAACCGCCGCCGACCTCGGGGTCGAAGGCGGTCGTGACGAATGCCGACGCGGTCACCAGCGCGGCGGCGCCGGTCGCGTTGCGTCCCGACCATCCCCAAACCTACACCGTGGCGCCCGGCGACACCCTGTGGAGCATCGCCCAGCGATTTCTCCAGAATCCCTGGCAGTGGCGGGACATCTGGCGGCAAAACCCGCAGCTCCGCAACCCCAACCGCATCTATCCCGGCGACGTGCTCAAATTCAGCCACGACCCTGGCGGCAAGCCTCAGCTGGAAGTCGCCGAGCGCGTGGAGGTTCCACTGCTCAAGCTGTCGCCGGAGGTTCGGATCGAAACCTTGACCCAACCCATTCTTCCGGTGCCCCGCGCCGCGGTCGAGTCGTTCCTGACCCGCGCCGTGGTGATGAGCCAAGCGCAATGGAGGGAAACGCCCTACATTGTGGCCGACGACGACAACCAGGTGGTTTACGCCGATCAGGACCGGGTTTACGCCCGCGGCGCCTTGTTCGACCAGCCGCGCTATCAGGTGTTCCGTCCCGGCGAGGAATTGCGCGAGCCCGGTTCCGGCCGCTATCTGGGCACCGCCGGTATCTACCTGGGCCAGGCGCTCCTCGACAAGGACGGTGACCCGGCCACTTTCACTCTGACCCGCACCGTCGCACCGGTTCGTCCTGGTGACCGACTGATCGAGTTTGAACCAGAAAACGAACTTTACAATTTCGAGCCCCATCCGGCTCCGCCCGACACCGAAGGTTTCATCCTGGCCAAGCTGGACACCGACGTCACCCAAATCAGCCAATACAGCAGCGTCGTCGTCAATCTGGGCGCCCAGGAAGGTCTTCAGCCCGGCCACGTCCTCGCCATTTACGGCAAGGACCGCACCGTCGACGATCCTGTCTCCGGCGGAACCGTGAAACTGCCCGGCGAGCGCTCCGGCCTGCTGATGGTCTACAAGGTTCACGACCTGGTCAGCTACGGGCTGGTGATGCAAGCCGAACGATCCATTCGCCTGCAAGATCGAGTAACCACCCCCTGAACCGGGACGACTCGACTTCGGTCGCCGAACCGGCCTGGCTCTTGGCGTTGCTGCGGGCGCCGGGCATCGGACCCGCGCGGTTCGCCCGGTTGCTGGAGCGTTTCGGGTCGGCGGCGGCGGTGTTCGCCGCCGACGGCGTCGCGTTGCGGTCACTGGAACTTCCCGACGCGGCGCTGGATTATCTGCGCCGGCCCGACTGGCGCCGGGTGGAAGAGGATTTGACCTGGCTGGAACGACCCGGCAACCATCTGTTGCGGCTGGACGACCCCCGTTACCCGCCGCTGTTGCGGCAAATCGCCTACTCGCCACCCCTGCTGTTCGTCCACGGCGATCCGGATTGCCTGCGGTTGCCGCAACTGGCCATCGTCGGCTCCCGCAACCCTACCCCGCTGGGCCGCGAAACCGCCCAGCGCTTCGCCGCGCATCTGGCCGAATGTGGGCTGCTCATCACCAGTGGACTGGCGTTCGGCATCGACGCCGCCGCTCACCAAGGCGCGCTGACCGGTGGCCGAACCATCGCGGTCATGGGCACCAGCCTGGATCGGGTCTATCCCGCCCAGCACCGGGATTTAGCTCACGCCATCGCCGAGCGCGGCGCGCTCGTTTCGGAATTTCCCACGGGCGCCTCGCTGGCCGCGGGAAACTTCCCCCAGCGCAACCGGTTGATCAGCGGGCTGGCGCTGGGCGTTCTGGTGGTCGAGGCCGCCGCGCGGAGCGGTTCGCTGATCACCGCCCGCCTGGCCCTTGAACAGGGCCGCGAAGTATTCGCCGTTCCCGGATCGATTCACAACCCGCTGGCCAAGGGCTGCCACGCCCTGATCCGCCAGGGCGCGAAACTGGTGGAGACCGCGGAGGATATTCTGGAAGAACTGGGCGCGCTGGCGGCGACGACCCACGAAACCGCGCTCGGTCCCTCCGTCACCCCCTCGGCGGCGCCGTTGGACGAGGACTATCGGCAATTGCTGGTCGCCATGGGCGACGAGCCGGTGGGTATCGACCTGCTGGTGGATCGGTGCCGATTGACGGCGGAAGCGGTTTCCTCCATGCTGTTGATCCTGGAACTCGAGGGTTACGTGGCAGCCATCCCGGGCGGTCTGTATGGCCGCATGAAAAGCTAATCCCATGAAGCCATCCGCCGCCCAACCGGGCGGCGGTTTCGCGTGCGCCCGCATTCTCCCGCGCCGGCGCCCCCGCCCGACGGCGGGGGCTTCGTACTTTCCAAACGAGCCCCGGAATGAAAGAAAACGTACTGGACGTGCTGATGTATCTGTTTCAAAACTACATGGACGACGAGGCGGACCCCGATCCCGACCGCGCCTCGATCCAAGGTGAGTTGTTGGCCGCCGGCTTTCCCTCGCGGGAAATTCATCGGGCGTTCGAGTGGCTCGACAGCCTGGTGGATCGGCGGACGGCCCCGCTCGTGGTCAATCCTGGCTCCTGCCGCATCTACGTCGGTCCGGAACTGGACAAACTGGATGTGGAATGCCAGGGTTTCCTGTTGTTGCTGGAGCAGACCGGCATCCTCGACTCGGAAACCCGCGAACTGGTCATCGACCGGGTCATGGCGCTGGAGTCCGACGACATCGGCTTGCATCGGTTGAAATGGATCATCCTGATGGTGCTGTTCAATCAACCCGGTCGGGAAGAAGCCTGCGCCTGGCTGGAAGACCTGGTGTTCGACGACATTCCCGGCTACCTTCATTAGGCGAGCCGCGACAAGCCCTTCCGCGTTCCCGACAGCCGCCGCGCCGGCGGATTCCGACGGGCGTCGCCACCCTCCCCGATCTTCCGATCCCCGTCGGCGTCATCCGTCACCGTCATTCCCATCATGTTCATGAGCAAGAACCTGGTCATCGTGGAATCGCCCGCCAAGGCGAAGACGATCAAAAAATATCTGGGCAAGGACTTCGAGGTTCTGGCCTCCTACGGCCACGTGCGCGACCTGATTCCCAAGGAGGGCGCGGTCGATCCGAACCATGACTTCGCGATGAAATACCAGATCATCGAGAAGAACGAGCGGTATATCGAAGCCATCGCCAAGGCGGTCGCCAAGGCCGAGGCGCTGTATCTGGCCACCGACCCGGATCGCGAGGGCGAGGCCATTTCCTGGCATCTGTACGAAATCCTGCGCCAGCGCGAGTTGCTCAAGGACAAACCGGTGCGACGGGTAGTGTTTCACGAGGTGACCCAACGGGCGATTCAGGACGCCGTCGCCCACCCTCGCGCGCTGGCGCTGGACCTGGTCAATGCCCAACAAGCCCGGCGGGCGCTGGATTATCTGGTTGGTTTCAACCTGTCACCCCTGCTGTGGAAGAAAATCCGGCCGGGCCTGTCCGCCGGTCGGGTGCAATCGCCGGCGCTGCGGATGATCGTCGAGCGCGAGGAAGAGATCGAGCGCTTTCAGGCGCGCGAGTACTGGACGCTGGAGGCCGACGCCGCCAGGACCGGTCAACCGTTCGACGCCCGGCTGGCCGAATACGGGGGTGAAAAACTGGCGCAATTCAGTATCGCCGACGGCGAACAGGCGCATGCCATGGAACGGACGCTGCGGGCCGCCGCCCACGCTCAGCGGATCGAATCCGGCGCGGTGGACGACGCTGTGATTGGCCGACTGCGAGTGAACCGGGTCGAACGCAAGCAGCGCAAGCGCAACCCCGCCGCCCCGTTCACTACTTCGACCCTGCAACAGGAAGCCTCGCGCAAGCTGGGCTTTTCCACCCAGCGCACCATGCGCGTCGCCCAGCAATTGTACGAGGGCATCGATACCGGCCAGGGCGCGGTCGGGCTGATCACCTACATGCGCACCGACTCGGTCAACCTGGCCCAGGACGCCCTTGATGATATCCGCGCGCTGATCGCCGAACGCTATGGCGCGCGCAACTTGCCAGCCAGTCCGCGGCGGTTCAAGACCAAGGCCAAGAACGCCCAGGAAGCGCACGAGGCGATCCGTCCGACCACGATCGCGATGCTGCCAGAAGACATTCGCGCCCACCTCAACACCGACCAATACACGCTGTACGAGTTGATCTGGAAGCGCACCGTCGCCTGCCAGATGATTCCGGCCACGCTCGACACGGTCGCCGTCGATCTGGCCTGCGGTCCCGGCAACAGCTTCCGCGCCACCGGCTCGACCGTCGCCGATCTCGGCTTCATGGCGGTGTACCGCGAAGACGTGGACGATCCGACCGAGGAAGACGAAGGTCGGGCGCTGCCGTCATTGCGGGAGGGCGAGTGGGTGGACCTGCTGGCGCTGCGAGCGGAACAACACTTCACCGAGCCGCCGCCGCGCTATTCCGAGGCCAGCCTGGTCAAGACGCTGGAGGAGTATGGCATTGGCCGACCCTCCACTTACGCGACGATCATCTCGACTCTGCTGGCCCGCGACTACGCGGTGCTGGACAACCGCCGCTTCCAACCGACCGACATTGGTCGGATCGTCAACCGCTTTCTGACCCAGCATTTCACGCAATACGTGGACTACGAATTCACCGCCCGACTGGAGGACGATCTGGATGCGGTGTCGCGCGGCGAGGAGGACTGGTTGCCGCTGATGCGGGATTTCTGGGACCCGTTCAAGCGACGGGTCGAGGAAAAGACCGAGAAAGTCTCGCGCCAGGAGGTGGTGCAAGGCCGTGAGCTGGGCCATGACCCCCAAACCGGCAAACCCGTTTCGGTACGGATGGGCCGGTTCGGACCGTTCGCGCAGATCGGCGACAAGGAGGACGCCGAAAAACCGCGCTTCGCCAGCCTGCGGCCGGAACAGCGTCTGGACACCATCACCCTGGAGGAGGCGCTGGCCCTGTTCCAGCTGCCGCGCGATTTGGGCGCGACCGCCGCTGGCGAGCCGATCCAGGCCAATATCGGGCGATTTGGGCCCTACGTGCGCTACGGCAAGCACTATGTCTCGCTGAAAAACGAGGATCCGTATCGCGTCAGTCGCGAGCGGGCGCTGGAACTGATCGCCGCGCATCAGCAGGCGGCCGCCAACAAGGTCCTTCAGGAGTTTTCCGGCTCCGCCGTGCAAATTCTGAACGGCCGGTTCGGTCCCTACATCACCGATGGCCAGAAGAACGTCCGCCTGCCCAAGGGCCGCGAACCGGTCAGCCTGACCCTGGCCGAATGCGAAAGCCTGTTGCGCGCGGCGCCCGAGAAGAAGAAAGTGGCTGCCCGCCGCCGCGCCGCGCCCACAAAGACGCGGCGCTCCGGCGGTGGTTAGGGCATGAACTCATTGCGACTGCGCGCCGCCGCCCGCGCGGTGAAAGCCGGCGGCCTCATCGCCTATCCCACCGAGGCGGTCTATGGCCTGGGCTGCGACCCGCGCAACGAAAAGGCGGTGCGGCGGCTGCTGGCGCTCAAACGCCGGTCGCCCCGCAAGGGACTCATTCTGATCGCGGCCGACTTCGCCCAACTCGCGCTGTTCCTGCAACCGCTGACCGAAGCCGACCACGCCCGCCTGGCCACCACCTGGCCCGGTCCCCATACCTGGCTGATTCCCACCCGGCCGAACACACCGCGCTGGCTGCGCGGCCAGCACGATACCCTGGCGGTGCGGGTGACTGCCCATCCACTCGCCGCGGCGCTGTGCCGGGCCTGCGGACACCCGCTGGTTTCCACCAGCGCCAACTTCAGCGGCCGGCCCCCGGCCCGCTGCGCGCTGGCGGTGCGCCGGCAACTGGGAACGGCGATCGACTGTCTGTTGCCCGGCCCGACTGGCGGCGCGGCCCGACCGACGGAAATCCGCGACCTGCGCACCGGGCGACGGGTGCGCGGCGGCTGAACGGTCTTCCGCCCCTGGAAAGGATTGCGCAATCAGCCGTTCAACCCTTGCTTTCCTTTTTGGACTTTTTTTCGGCCTTCTTCTCTTTCAAGGTCTTGGTCGGTTTCTTCTTGGGTTCTTTCTTGATATCGGCGCCTTTACTCATGGTTTCCTCCTCGCTTTCCGGTCATGACATAAAAAACCGGGTTCTCCGCTCGTTGCGGCGAAGAGCCCGCCGCCAGGCCCTGGCCTCTCGACAAAATCGCCGGGCCGCTCCAACTCATGCAGCGACAACTTCAGTTTAATCCATCCCGCCTCCGTGCTTCTCCCTAATCCATACCAAGGCTGGCCTGAAACCCGAGCGATTTCCCGGCTCGGTCGCGCCTCGGTCATTGTCTCTCAACGATGCGTCGCAAACGCCCGGCCGGCTGGAACGAAGGGTTGGGCGGTATGGCTACCGGGGTGTTTCTCCCACCGATAGATTCGTAGCGGGGGAATGTTGAGAAGTTCCATTTCAACTCGCGCGGGTCCCAGCAGGGGGCGCGCAAGATCCTCAACGTGCTTGCTGACCTGGTAGGCCACGAAGCGGCCCCCGAAGGGGAGTGTCGCGGAAATCGTCTCGATAATCATCGGGCCCACGCCGGGTCCGAGCGTGGAAAACGGTATCCCCGAAATAACCGCGTCGGGAGCGGGCAGGCCATACAGCAAGATAGCCTCCCGCAGTTCCTGAGCGCCGCCATAATGCACGGTCAGTCGGGGATCACCGATGCGGCGAAGCAACGCGCAGAATCGCGGATTGATCTCGATGCTCAGCAATCTGGCGCCGGGCGACAGCGCCCTAAGAATCGCCCGGGTCGTGCCGCCCGTGCCGGCACCCAGCTCCACCACCGTCTGGGCCGACCGCGTTTCCGCCAGAGCCACAATGCGCCGTTCAAGAAAGCGCGAGCTGGGAATCAAGGACGCCACCTGACGGGGGTGATTTAGAAATTCTCGCAAGAAAACCATTCGGCTATTCATTCGGTTTAGTACTAGTCTTTATTTTCATTAAGTTATCCAAAATTCCGCCCTCGTGAACGCTCCGCTTTCCCTGGATTGGGATGCAGGGTTCGATGCACGCCAACCGCGACGCGGCTTGCGATTCGATGCCTACCGCTCCCCGTCCAGCAGCGGAATCACCCGCGTCAGCAGGGTCTTGACCTTGCCCATGCCCTCGACCAGATTTCGCTCGATCTCGGCCATGGTGATCACGCCCGGAACCTTGCCGGCGGCCCGGTTCGCCACCACGGCGCACGCCGCGTAACGCAAACCCAGTTCCCGCGCCAGCGCCGCCTCCGGCATCCCGGTCATGCCGACCATGTCGCAACCGTCCCGTTCCATCCGGCGGATTTCCGCCGCGGTTTCCAATCTTGGTCCCTGCACCGCCGCGTAGGTACAGGATTCACGGGCATCAAGATCGAGCGCGCGCCCGACCTGAATCAGCCGCTCCCGCAACTCGCCGCAGTAAGGCTCGGTAAAGTCGATGTGAGTCACCTGGGCGAGATCATCCTCGAAAAAGGTGCAATCCCGCCCCCAGGTATAATCCACGAGCTGATCCGGGAACGCCAGCACGCCCGGCGTCATGTCGTCCCGAATTCCGCCCACCGCCGCCACCGCGACCACCCATTTCACCCCGATCCGGCGCAGCGCCCAGAGATTGGCCCGGTAGTTGATCTTGTGCGGCGGGAGCGTATGACGCGGACCGTGCCGGGCCAGGAACGCCACGACTCGGCCGCCCAGTTCGCCGTGAAGCACGGGACCGGACGGCTCGCCGTAGGGCGTGGACAGGGTTTCCCGGCGGACGATTTTCAGGGTATCCAGCGCGGTAAGACCGGTGCCTCCGATGATGGCGATGGAAGGAGTCATATAGCTTCTCACCAGCGAGAGGGGACTCGGGAGCCGGGGCGGGCGTTCTCAATCGCGGACAGCATAGATGGCCGGCAATTGACGCCAGTAATCCTTGTAATCCATGCCGCGACCAAACACGTAGCGATCCGGCACCTCCAGGCCAACGAAATCGACGACCAGGCCCGGCGTTTTGCGCGCGTGCCGTTTGTTCACCAGCACCGCGCTGTACACCACCGCCGCGCCCTGCTGGCGCACCGCGGCCAGAATCGCTTTCAGCGTGTCGCCTTCATCGAAGATGTCGTCCACCACCAACACCACCTGCCCGGCCACCACCGGTCGCGGCGGCATGATCCAGTCAATATCGCCACCGCGCGTGTCGCCGCGATAGCGGGTGGCGTGGAGGTAACCGACTCGCAACGGAAACCGCAATCGGGACAGCAGCTCCGCCGCAGCCACGAACGCGCCGTTCATCACCATCAACACCAGGGGATCGCGGTCTTCCAGCCGCGCCGTGATGGCGGCGGCCATCTGGTCCAAAGCAGCCTCGATCTGCTCCGGCGCGCAAAGCAACTCGGCCTGGCTCAACACGGTGAGTGCCTGTTCGGCGGTGATGCGGGACATGCGAAACTCCGGCCATCAGGACGAGCAAAAGATTTGGGTCGGGATTTCCACGCTCAGATATCCATCTCCAGCAACGGGAACGCATCGTAATCATGCACCAATCGCACCGCCCGTTGCCAGGCTGGATTGTGATGCAATCGCTCGACGGTGGGATGGCCGCGCCCGTGCAGGCGGATCAGTCGCGCCTGAGTCACCGGATCGGGGGTATAACGCAGGCGATCGAGAATGGCGACGGCGGCGCGGCGGTCGTTGCACGCCAGTACCATGTCGCAACCCGCCGCCAGCGCCGCGCTGGCTCGCTCCGGCGGTGAACCGGCGACGTGGGCACCCGCCATGTCCAGGTCGTCGCTGAAGATCACACCCTGGAATTCCAGCCGCTGGCGCAAAATGCCCTTCAACCAGCGCGCCGAGAATCCGGCCGGCTGTTCGTCCACCGCCGGATAAACCACATGCGCCGGCATGAGAGCGGCCAGTCCATAGTGGATCATCCGCTCAAAGGCCAGCAGATCGGCCGCTTCCAGCGCGGCCAGCGGGCGTTGGTCCACCGGCAGTTCCAAATGCGAGTCGGCGGCAATGCCGCCATGCCCAGGAAAGTGTTTGCCCACCGCCTCCATGCCGGCTTTCTGCATTCCATTGACGTAGGCATGGGCCAGATCGGCCACGCTGTCGGGCTCATGGTGAAACGCCCGATCACCAATGATTCCGCTTACGCCGTGATCCAGGTCCAGGACCGGCGCGAAGCTGAGATCCACGCCGACCGCCCGCAACTCGGCGGCCATGAGCCAGCCGGTGACCCGGGCCAGTTGCTTGGCGCGCATCAGATCCCGGTCGTAAATCTCGCCCAACCGGCGCACCGCCGGCAAGCGGGTAAAACCGTCGCGGAATCGCTGTACCCGACCGCCCTCGTGATCCACCGCCACCAGGAGGCGCGGTTGGCGCAGGGCGTGAATGGCCGCGGTCAGCGCCGCAACCTGCGTCGGCGACTGGTAATTGCGGGTGAACAGGATCACCCCACCCACCAGGGGATGACAAAGCAGTTCCCGTTCCTGCGTGGTCAGTTCCGCTCCTTCCAACCCCAGCATTATCGGTCCCAACGCCATCGTTCATGCCTCGCATCGGCCCGTTCGCCGTGAAATAGCCTTATGATAATAATTTACGTCTCTTTCGCCAGCCCACATGCCCGCGCCTTCCCCGTCATCGCCGTCATCCCCGCCATCCGCCTCGCTGCTCCCCGCCGCGCTCCGACGGCGCGGCTGGTCGCGGGTGTTCTATTGGGGGCTGGCGCTCGCGGCTGTCATCGGCGCCGCTATCGCAACCGTTCTCGATCCGCTCCCTGATTACGGAGTCCTGCTCGACCACTGGTTCGACCCGGCGCGGTGGGAGCCCGAAGGGTTCACGGCGATGCTGCGCCCTATTCTCTGGCTCCTGGTTTGGCTGGGCGTGGTCGCGGTCGCCGCGCTGCTGTGGTCCTGGCTACTGCGGCGCCAGGTGACGCAACGCACCCGGCAACTGCTGAGGGAGCTGAACGAACGTCGGCAGGTGGAAGTGGCGCTACGCGAAAGCGAGGCCCGGTTTCGCGACGTGACCGAAGCGGCCAGCGACTGGATCTGGGAGATGAACGAGCATCTGCGCTTCACCTATCTGTCGGAACGATTCTACGCCCTGACCGGCATTGCCCCGGATCATGTCCTTGGCCGCGCCCGCTGGGAAATCGGCGTGGCCGATTCGACCTTTGAGCGGGAACAGTGGCGTCAGCACCAGGAACAGTTGGAACAGCATCTGCCGTTTCGCGATTTCGTCTACCAGACCCGCCTGAACGGCAATTACAACGCAGGTCGTTATCTCAAGGTCAGCGGCAAGCCCATTTACGATGTCCAGGGCCGATTTCTGGGCTATCGCGGCACCGGCACCGACATCACCGAACAGATCAGGGCGGAAACGGCGCTTCAGGAAAGCGAGTTGCGGCTGCGGCGCATCATCGACCTGGTGCCGCACATGATCTTCGCCAAGGACCGCAACGGTCGCTTCCTGCTGGCCAACCGCGCCACCGCCAAGGCCCTTGGCGCGACCGTTGACGCTCTGGTCCAACGTCCCCACCCCATCGTTCACAGCGTGGCCGAGGAAACCGAGCGAATGCTGGCCGACGACCGGGAAGTGATCGACAGTGGAGTCCCCAAGCTCATCGCCGAGGAAACCTTCACCGACCACGCCGGCCAGACGCGAACCTTGCAGACCATCAAAATCCCCTTCATCGAGCCGGGCCTGAACGAAACCGCCGTCCTGGGCGTGGCTATCGACATCACCGAACAGAAGCGCGCCAAGGAAGAGGTGGCGCGGATGCGGCTCTACCTCAAGAACATCATCGATTCGATGCCTTCGGTATTGATCGGCGTGGATCCCTGGGGCTACATCACGGTACTGAACCAGCCGGCCGAACAGGCCGGCGGCATGTCGTGGGAGGCGGCGCAGGGGCGGTTCTTCGGCGACGTCTTTCCCCAACTGGAAGGTCAGTTCGAGCAGGTGCGGCAAGCCATTCGCCTCGGCCGGCCGATCAAGACGCCGCGGATGACGCTGGACATCCAGGGCGAACTGCATTATGCCGATGTCATGGTCTATCCTCTGATGGCGGACAGCGCAAGCGGCGCGGTGATCCGGATGGACGACATCACCGCCCGGGTCCGGATCGAATCGATGATGGTGCAGACGGAAAAGATGTTGTCGGTCGGTGGGCTGGCGGCGGGCATGGCGCATGAAATCAACAACCCGCTGGGCGCCATCCTGCAAGGTAGCCAAAACATCCTGCGCCGCGTGGCGCCGGACATGCCGCAAAACCGGGCGGTGGCCGACGCCATCGGCATCGATCTGGACCGGGTCCACCGCTATCTGCAACAGCGCCAGGTCCTGCGTTTCCTCGAGGGCATCCGCGAGGCCGGCGCGCGCGCGGCCAAGATCGTCGCCGACATGCTGTCCTTCAGCCGGCGCAGCGAATCGCGCTTCGCGATGGCGAACCTGGAAGAACTGCTGGAAACCGTGCTGCGGCTGGCCGCCAGCGATTACGATCTGAAAAAGAAGTATGACTTCAAGCGGATTGCCATCGAGCGCGATTACGACCCCGCTCTGCGTTTCGTGTCTTGCGACAAGACGGAAATCGAGCAGGTCATCCTGAATCTGCTCAAGAACGCCGCCCAGGCCATGGCCGAGGAAGGCACGTCGGCACCGGTCATCACCCTGCGCACCCGCCGCGAACCGGAACACGCCTTGATCGAAGTGGTTGACAACGGTCCCGGCATGGACGACAAAACGCTCAAGCGCATCTTCGAGCCGTTCTTCACCACCAAGGATGTGGGCGCTGGCACCGGCCTGGGCTTGTCGGTATCCTACTTCATCATTACCGAGCAACATAACGGTCGGCTCTCGGTGATGTCCAAGCCGGGGCAAGGCGCGCGTTTCAGCATCCGCCTGCCTCTGGGCCAGGAGGCGCCGCCATGACCGACTGGGTTTTGATCGTCGACGACGAGGCCATGATTCGGGAAAACTTGAAGGCATATCTGGAGGACGAAGGCTGGCGCGTGGCGGCGTTCGAGTCCGTCGCGCCGGCGCTGGGCTGGTTGCGCGATGGCGATCCCTGCCGGGTCTGCATCATGGACATGCGCCTGCCGGACATGGATGGCAACAGCGCCATTCGCGCTCTGCGCCAGACCTACCCGAATATGGAATTCCTGATCCACACCGGTTCGTCCAATTACAGCCTGCCCGAGGACCTGCGCGCCATGGGCCTCGACGACAGCCGGATCTATCACAAACCACTGGCCGACATGGCGCCGCTGGCGGCGGCGGCGCGGAGGCTCGCGGCGCGCGGGGACTGGCCATGAGTCCCCGACCCACCCGCATCCTGACGATCGACGACGAGGATCTGGTTCGGGAAATTCTGACCGCCTATCTGGAAGACAGCGGCTTCGAGGTCATTCAGGCCGGCGATGGTCGAACCGGCATCGATCTGATCGGCCGCGAGCAACCCGATCTGGTGCTGTGCGACCTGCGCATGCCGGGCATGGACGGCTTGCAGGTGATCGCCACCGTCACCCGCGACTTTCCCGAATTGCCGATCCTGGTGGTTTCCGGCATGGGCGGCATCAACGACGCCATTCAGGCGCTCAAGCTCGGCGCCTGGGATTACGTCACCAAGCCGATCGAGGACATGGCGGTGCTGGAGCACGCCATCGATCACGCCCTGGAGCGCGCGCGCCTGCGGCGGGAAAACCGCGAGCACCGCGAGCATCTGGAAGTCGTCAACGAACAGTTGCGGCAAACCCTGCGGCGCTTGCAGGAAGACGAGTCGGCGGCGCGGCGCATCCAATTCCAGCTGTTGCCGGAAAACGACAAGCAGTACCGCAATTATCGCTTCAGCCGCCATCTGCTGACCTCGCAGTACCTCAGCGGCGATTTCGTCGACTATTTCGCCATCGACGGCGAGCACCTCGGCTTCTATATCGCCGACGTGTCCGGCCACGGCGTCTCGTCGGCCTTCGTCACGGTGATGCTGAAAAGCTACATGGGTCGTTACCGGGAGCTGCACCGGCAGAACCGCGACAAAGGCATCCTGAATCCAGCCGAGACCCTCAGCCGGCTGAACCGGGAAATCTTCGGTTGTCACATGGACAAGTATCTGACCATGTTCTACGGCGTGATTCACTGGTCGAACAACCAGTTGCGCTACAGTAGCGGCGGTCAGTTTCCGTTTCCGATCCTGTTCGACGGCGAACGGGCCGGCTATATCGGCAAGAAAAGCTTGCCGATCGGGCTGTTCGACTTCGCCAGCTATCGGACCGAAACCCTGGATTTGCCGCGGCGGTTCGTTTTGGCGCTGATTTCCGACGGCATTCTCGAAACCCTGCCGCAGGCCAGTCTGCGCGACAAACAGACCTTTCTGCTGGAACTGATCCGCGACATCGACATCGATATCGAGAATCTGATTCAAGCGCTGGGTTTGGATCGCGCGGGACCGTTACCAGACGACGTCACCTTGTTACTGATCAAGAGGGCGGAGTGAATGGAATCGGGAGCAGCGTTTTACGTCAAGCAGGGCGCCACTTATATCCTCAAGCTGAATGGCGACGTGCGCTATACCATGAGCTGCGCGCTGGGAGACTTCCTGAGCGGCCTGTTCACCCAGACCGATTACGACGATATCGTCGTGGATCTGACTGACGCCCATTCCATCGACAGCACCAGCCTGGGTCTCCTGGCCCGAATCGCCAACTTCAGCCGCCAGCATTTCGCCCGCAAGACCACGCTGTTGTCCACCAACCCCGACGTCAACCAAATCCTCGACAACCTGGGGTTTTACGAGATCTTCAACATTCGCGACACGGGCGAGGCCATCTCGGCGACGCTGCGGCAACTGGCGATTCCCGACCCCTGCGACAAGGACACGCTGACCCGAATCGTTTACGAAGCTCACCGCACGTTGAGCGAACTCAATCCCCACAACCAGGAAGCCTTCAAGGGCGTCCTCGACAGCCTGCGGCCCAAGCTGAGCGGCGGTTCGTAACCACGGTGCCGACCTCAGCCGGCGATGAACACCCGGTCGCCGGCTTCCACCCGGTCGAACAGCTCCAGCAAATCCGGGTTTCGCAAGCGAATGCAACCGTGCGAGAGCGGTATGCCCATCGGCGCCTCGTCCGGGCAACCGTGCAGGTAGATGAATCGGCGCAGGGTGTCGCGGTCGCCGCCGCGGTTGAACCCCGTCTCCAGGCCGGTCAGCCATAAAATCCGGGTCAGGATCCAATCCCGTTCGGGATAACCGGCCGCCAGTTCCGAACTGTAAATTTCGCCGGTCGGCCGTCGTCCGACGAACACGGCGTTGAGCGGCAGGCCAGCGCCGACCTTGATGCGGATCCGATGCCAGCCGCGCGGCGTGCGGCCACTGCCGCGCCGTTCACCGAGACCGTTGCGGGCGGTGGACACCGGGTAGCTTGCCACCACCGCGCCGTCTTCCAGCAATTCCAACCGTTGGTCGGAAACGTGGACGCGAATCAGCCGCTCGGGCATGACCAAGTCGTGTAGGGATGGCGCGCCAGTTGTGAGTTGTAGTAGCGGATGTCGTGCGAGACATCCTCGCCGGCCCAGTCGGGCCGGGCGAACGGCTCGTCGGGACGGCCAAGCTCCACCTCCGCCACGATCAGCCCGGCGTTGGCGCCGGCGAATTCGTCGATTTCCCAAAGATGATCACCGTAACGAACGAAATGGCGGGTCTTTTCGAGCAAAGGTTGCTCGCACAAGGCACCAAGTATTTCCTCGGCCTCGGCCAGCGGGATGGAATATTCGTATTCGCTGCGCTGGATGCCGAGCGTTCCGCTCTTGATGTTGAGGAAACCCTGACCGCCGGCCACCCGCACCCGCACCGAGCAACGGGCGTCGCTGGTCAGATAACCCTGCCGCATCCGTACCGAGCGCTCGACTTGCTGGCGCCAGCGGTCGTCGCGGAGCAGAAATTTGTGTTCGATCTCAGTCGCCATGCCGCCGTCCCGTTGCTTGATTGGAATTCAAGCCGCATGGTAGGGCAAGCCACGAATTTTGTGTATGTCTGCCCGAACAGCACGCTGCATCCAGATGCCAGCCACCGCGATCACAGACCGCGCGGCCCAGGGTAAAAGCGTAACAGGGCCAAGCTATACGCGCCTCGCCAGGCGGAAGTCCAGGCTGCGGGAGCGGTCGCCTGGGTCGAGCCCGCCGCAGACCGCCGACCGGCAATCCCCGGCGCAGCCGAACCAGGAACCGCCGCGGAAGACCCGGTTGGAGCCTGTCTCGGGGCCGCTCGGATTTTGCTGGGGCTTCTTCGAGTACGTTCCATACCAATCGCGTACCCACTCCCAGATATTGCCATGCATGTCGTAGAGCCCCCAAGCATTTGCCTGTTTCTCTCCGACCGGATGCGTTTTCTCTCCAGCGTTCTTCGAGTACCACGCATAGTCCCCGAGTTGCCGCTCGTCGTCTCCGAAGTATACTTTTAATTAAGCCAGATTTTACCTTTTAATTGCTCCGTTTTATGGTATTCCGAAGCTTAATCCAGAGTCTGGAGGGCGCGCCATGATTCGACTGGTTTTTTCCAATGAGACGCGGGAACGGCTGCGGCATGAGCGAATTCATCACCCGCATCCCCGGGTGCGGCAACGCTTGGAAGTGCTTTATCTCAAGAGTGAAGGCTGGTCGCATCAAGCGTAACCGTTCACTCCCCCTCCCGGCGGGAGGGGGGGGAGGGCAAGTCGTTGGCGCCACTCCGTTCCCCCCTCCCAACCTCCCCCCGCTGGGGGGAGGTGCCTGAACGCTTATCATCAAGCCATTTGTGCCAGCGTGGGGATTACCAAACCGACCTTGATCAGCTATCTGCGTCTGTATCAGGACGGGGGCTGGGCGGCGCTGACCGCCTGCCGGTTTCGGCACACCCGGAGTGCGCTGGCGCCCCACGAGGCGGCGATTCGGCTGGCCTGCACCCGGCAACCGCCCGCGACCTTGGCCGAAGCCAGCACCCGCATTGCCGAGCTGACCGGGATCGAGCGCAGCCCCGCCCAGGTCGGTCAGGTGCTCAAACAGTTCGGTTTGAAGCGGCGCAAGACGGGGGCGATCCCCGGCCCGGAGCCGACTCCCGCGCAGCAGGCGGAGCGGGCGCGGTTCCAGCAGCAGGAGCTGGAGCCGCGTCTGGCCCAAGCGCAAGCGGGTCAAGGCGCGGTCTTTTTTGTGGATGCCGCCCATTTTGTGCATGGCTTGTTTCTGCGCTGGCTGTGGTGCGTCGCCCGCTGCTGGCAGCCCACCCCCACCAGCCGGCACCGGCTCAGCGTGTTGGGCGCGCTCAACGCCATCACCCACGAACTGATCACCGTCACCACCGACGCCTACATCCATAGCGCCAGTGTCTGTCAGTTGCCGCGCCAGTTAGCCGCGTTGGCCTTGCCGGTTCCGATCACCGTCATTCTGGACCACGCCCGCTATCAACGCTGTCGGCTGGTGCAAGACACCGCCGCTGCGCTCAAAATTGCGTTGCGGTTTCTCCCGGCGTATTCGCCCCAGTTCAATTTGATCGAACGATTTTGGAAGCTGGTGAAAAAATGCTGCCTGCACGCCCGTTATTACTCCACCTTTCAGGACTTCAAAGCCTCGATTCTCCACTTCATTGAAACCGCCCATGTCGAGAAAAAACAGACCCTAAAATCGTTGCTCACTTTTAACTTCCAATCTTTCAAAGAATTAAAAGTTGGTATTAGCTAAAGTATAAATCTTGGCCATTGTGGTCGGTTCCTGGGCTGCCTGGTTCGGAATTTGGAGGGCGGGTCATGAGAGCGCCAAATCCGCGGATACATCCAAAGATAGCCCAACGACCCGCCACCGAGGATAGCGCCAACTCAACTTTCAAAAACGGAGCGGCCTAAAGCGCGCCCCGAAAGCCGCACTGCCGCCGCGCCTCGTACATCGCCTAACGTCTTTTCTCCACAATATTTTTCCTGTAGATTTCAAAAAATGCGATCCACAGGAAAAACATGCGTGAACTCACCGACCAACAACGCCTCTTCCTGATCGAATCCGAGCAGATTCTGGCGGCTTGGCGAGCGGCCCATCGGCAAAAACAGTCGCATCAATATGGCATGAAATGGGTGCGGGCCGGGGGCCGGGACTATCTGGTCCGGCTACGCGACGCCAGGGGCAATGGCAAGTCGCTCGGCCCGCGTTCGACCGAGACCGAACGCATCCATGCCGCGTTCACCGCCAACAAGCAGCGTGCGGACGAACGCTTCGCGGCCCTCTCGGCGGCACTGAAGCAACAGGCGAGACTGAACAAGGCCGTGCGGCTGGGACGCCTGCCCGCCCTCATTGGCAGGATATTGCACGCGCTCGACCTTGCCCGGGCCGAGCACCACTTCACCGTGATCGGCACTCACGCGCTCCACGCCTACGAGGCCATGGCCGCCGTGCAGTGTTCGATGGACCTGCTGGCGTCAGGTGATGTGGATTTGTTTTACGATCCCAGAAAGCCACTCGCCCTAACCGCCGAAAAACTGGACGGCATCGGTCTGCTGGGCTTGCTGCGCAAGGTGGATCCGAGTTTTGAGATCGTCGCGACCCATCCTTTCAGGGCCGTTAACCAGGAACGCTTCATGGTCGATTTGGTGATCCCGCCCGAAGGGATGCGGATCGACCGCTCGGTCCGCTTCGCGGAAAGCGATTTGGTCGCGGCTGAAGTGCCCAGCCTGCAATGGTTGCTCAACAGCCCACGGGTCGAGGCCACGGTCATCGCCACCGACGGCAGGCCCGTGTTGATGCGGTCGCCCGATCCGCGAGCGTTTGCGGTCCACAAGGCTTGGCTCTCCGGCCAGCCTAGCCGGGAACCGGTGAAAAAAAGCCGGGACCTGAATCAGGCCCGACTGGTGCTCCGGTTGCTGCTGGAACATTTGCCACAATATCCGGTCGACGAGCGCTGCCTGCGCTACTTCCCCAAAGACCTGGTTCGCGGCGCCTTGCAAAGGCTATCTGGCGCTTGATCGTGTTCTCGACGTGGATGTGAAGAGCTACAGATCAATATATTTCAATCGACTGGATCGATATCCACATCCGAAGCACCATCCCCCGATCGGGATGCTCCTGAAAACCCGCGTTGCCGCCACGCCTCGTAAATCACGACCGCCACCGCGTTGGCCAGGTTGAGACTGCGGCCGGTGGTCCGCATCGGAATCCGCAGCCGCCGTTCCGGGGCGATCCCGGCCAGCACTCGCGCCGGCAGGCCGCGCGTTTCCGGGCCGAACAGCAGGGCATCGTCGGGCTGGTAAGCGACAGCGTGATAGGAACCCGCTCCCCGGGTGGTGAAGGCGAACAGGCGCGCCGGTTTCACCTCGACCAGAAAGGCCGCCAAGTCGCAATGCAACCGCACCGCGGCCCATTCGTGATAATCCAGCCCCGCCCGGCGCAACTGCCGGTCGTCGAACTGAAAACCGAGTGGCCGGATCAGATGCAGCCGCGCGCCGGTGTTGGCGCACAACCGGATGATATTGCCGGTATTGGGCGGAATCTCCGGCTCGTACAAGATCACGTCGAACATGGCCCGTCGCGTCTGGTCCCCTACTCCATTCGCAGTTCCTTGATTTTGCGAGTCAGGGTGTTGCGCCCCCAGCCCAGCAACCGGGCGGCGTCCTGCCGATGGCCGCCGGTTTGCTCCAGCGCCGCCCGAATCAATACGCGCTCGAAGGTGGGCAGGGCCGTTTCCAGCAGATTCCGTTCGCCGCGCGCCAACCGCTGACTCACCCATGTTCGCAGCGTCGCTTCCCACTCGGAGCCGTTGCTGGCCGTGGCCGGGCTTCGCTCTCGCAACTCGCCCGGCAGGTTCTCCAAATGGATTTCCCGGCCCGAAGCCATCACCGTCAGCCAGCGGCACAGGTTTTCCAATTGCCGGACGTTGCCGGGCCAATCGAGACCGCTGAGATAGCTCTCGGTTTCCGGGCGCAGGATTTTGGGTTCGACGCCCAGTTCCAGCGCCGCCTGGCTCAAAAAATGCCGGGTCAGCAATGAAATATCCTCCCGGCGTTTGTTGAGCGACGGAAGTTGAATTCGGATCACGTTCAAGCGGTGGTAGAGATCCTCGCGGAACAGCCCGTCACGGACCCGTTGCTCCAGATTCTGATGGGTGGCGGCGATCACCCGGACGTCCACCCGGGTCGGCGTATGGCCGCCCACCCGATAAAACTCGCCTTCGGCCAGCACCCGCAACAATCGGGTTTGCAACTCCGCCGGCATGTCGCCGATCTCGTCCAGAAACAGCGTTCCACCGTTCGCCTGCTCGAACCGCCCCTGCCGGGTCGCCTGCGCCCCGGTGAACGCGCCGCGCTCGTGGCCGAACAGTTCCGATTCCAACAAATCGCGCGGAATGGCGGCGGTGTTGATCGCGATGAACGGCTGGGCGGCGCGCGGGCTGTGCCGGTGCAGGGCGCGGGCCACCAGTTCCTTGCCCGTGCCGGATTCACCGGTGATCAGCACCGTGATGTTGGAACGCGACAGCCGGCCGATGGCGCGAAACACCTCCTGCATGGCCGGCGCCTCGCCGATGATCTCGGGCAACGGCTCGACCGGTTCCGCCGGCTCGGTGCGCTGGCGGTGCGTCAGACAGGCGCGGCGGACCAGGGCCACCGCCTCGTCCACATCGAACGGTTTGGGCAGGTATTCGAACGCGCCGCCCTGATAGGCGGAAACCGCGCTGTCGAGATCGGAATGGGCGGTCATGATGATCACCGGCAATTCCGGCGCCCGTTCGCGCAGACGGGCCAGCAATTCCAGACCGCTCATACCCGGCATCCGGATGTCGGCGATCATGGCGTCCGGCACCCCCTGACGGAGCGCATTGAGCACCCCACCCGCGCTTTCGAAGGTCGTCACCGTCATGCCGTCGCGTTGCAGGGCTTTCTCCAACACCCAGCGGATGGCGTGATCGTCGTCGATCACCCAAATACGTTCTTTCCTGCTCATCCGGTTCTTCCCAAGGGCAATAGCAGCGTGAAAACGGTCTCGCCAGGCCGGCTGACGCACTCGATCAAACCGCCGTGCTGGGCGACGATGCTTTGGGCGATGGATAGACCCAGGCCGGTGCCATCGGGCCGACCGCTGATCATCGGATAGAAAATCCGTTCCTGCTGGGCGGGTGGAATGCCGGGACCATCGTCCACGATGTCCAACCGCGCCACCAGCTTGTGGCGTTTGGCGCCGATGGTGTACTGACGCTGCACCCGGGTCCGCAAAATAATGACGCCTCGCCCGCGCTCGCGCAGCGCCTGGGCCGCGTTGCGCACTACGTTGAGCACGGCCTGGATCAGCCGGTCGGCATCGCCCCACACCGGCGGAATGCTGGGGTCGTAGTCGCGTTCGATGCGGATGCCGGAACAGCCCTCGGCTTCCACCAGACCGCAAACCCGCTCCAGAATCTCGTGAATGCTGACCTCGCCATGAACCGGTAATCGATTGGGACCGAGCATTCGGTCCACCAGATTGCGTAGCCGGTCGGCCTCGCCGATGATGATGCCGGTGTATTCGCGCAGCGCCGGGTCCGGCAGTTCGCGCTCCAGCAGTTGCGCCGCCCCGCGCAAGCCGCCCAGTGGATTCTTGATCTCGTGCGCCAGATTGCGCACCAGCGCCTGGGTGGTGTGATGCTGGGCCAGGATGTGCTCCTCGCGGCTGATCCGCAGTCGCCAATCCACCTGCCGCAACTCCAGCAACAGTTCGGTGGGCGGATCGCGTTCCAACAGGGGCGCGGCGGTACAGTCCACGGTCACGGTGCGCTCCAGGGGAAAAATCAGTTGCAACTCCCGCTCGATATAGGGATGACCGCTCTCCAAACAGTGCTGCAATCCGGCGCTGAACGAGTCGGCGCCAATGACCAGTTCCGGCAGCGTCATTTTGTTGGCCTTGCGAAAGCTCACTTCGAACAGCGCCTCCGCCGCTGGATTCATGAACAGCAGCCGCAACCGCCGATCCAGCACCAGCACGGCGATGCTCAAGCTTTCCACCACCCGGCGTTGGTAATTTCTCAGCACGGTTGCCTCGTTTTTCGTTTGCCGCCCATAAGTGTTTAGCAAAAATCAGGCCAACTTGATGAATCATCTCCATGGGGGTGTGATTCAAAGTGATGCATCGATGAAATGGCCGGTTCAAGCGGCTTCTT
>CALGOO010000120.1 GCA_937960715.1 uncultured Candidatus Competibacteraceae bacterium | reverse complement strand
TTGATCAGAATTTGCGCGATGGCGTCCTTGGCGGCCGGGCTTTCCTCGCGCTCGTAGGCTTGCGCCAATGCCTTGATGTAATCGACCGGATGGTAGTAGCTGATGTACTGGAAGGCGTCGGCGATGGACTGGATGAAATCTTCTTGACGGATGGTGGTCATGCTGTGCTCCCAAGGCGAGGAATGGGGCGCGGGGCCGCGCCTGGACGTTGTTATGGCGGCGGCCATTTTACCGCAATCCCACGGGGCGGGCGGCAAATACCCCCCACCGACCGCGAGACTACTCGTCCGGTTCGATGCCCAGTTCCCGCAATCGCGCCGCCAGCCGTTCCGCCCGTCGCTCGGCTTCCGTCGCTCGCTGACGTTCCTGTTCCGCCGCGCGCACCGCTTGCTCCGCCCGCTGGCGTTCCTGTTCCGCCCGCTGGCGTTCCTGTTCCGCTCGCTGGCGTTCCTGTTCCGCCGCCTCCGCGCCCGTTGGAATCAACCGCCCCTCGCGGTCGGTCCAGCGCAGCCACAAGGCTTCCGTATCCTCGTACTCGCCTTGCCATAGGCTTAGACCCAGCCCAACCGTATCCAGCAACCCACCCACCTGCTCGATATAACCCTGGCTTGCCCCCGTGAACTGGTGGATGCGCAACACCCGATCCGACAACAGGCGCCAGGGATCGAAAATGACGTAGTACGAAACCCCGATGGCTTCGTACTTGCGCAGCTTGTCACCATCCTCGCCTCCCTCTTGGTTGGAAACGATTTCCACCACGACCGCCGGCTGCTTACCATCCTGAACCCAGACGAAATAGGAGCGATTGGCCTTCTGACTCAAGTCCGGCCCCAAGCCCGGCACGTCCAACGCCAACATCATGTCGGGCACCAGCGGCGGCTGGCGCAGGGCGTAGAACAGCCCAACATTGGCCAGCGCCAGAAAACCGCGATGGCCGGGCGCGCACCGGTCCGGGCCGGACCAAGCACCGTAGAGCGGTTCCGTCAACAATCGTTGTTGTTTTTCCGACAGAATATTATCCACGGGGGTATCGTCCTCCGTCACCAGATTTTCCATCTCGCGTTCGGTCATGGCGCGCACTTCCGCCAGTTCCACTTCCCATTCCTCCAACCGCCGGGGTTCCGGCGCAACGCTGGCCGCACTCATTCGTTTCACTCCGGTCGAAGCTTTCCGTTAATCTTAGTTTCCTTTGACACCATCGGCGGAACTCCCGCCGCAATTTCCAGGAGCCGCTCGAACCATGGCCGACGATTTCAACGAACGCGCTTTGCGCTACCATCGCATGGCCCCCTACGGCAAGATCGAGGTCACCCCGACCAAGCCACTCGCCAACCAGCGCGACCTGGCGCTGGCCTACTCCCCCGGCGTGGCCGCCGCCTGCGAGGCAATCGTTGCGGACCCCGGCGAAGTTTCCACTGTCACCGCGCGCGGCAACCTGGTGGCGGTCATCACCAACGGCACCGCCGTGCTCGGCCTGGGCGACATCGGCCCCCTGGCGGCGAAACCGGTCATGGAAGGCAAGGGCGTGCTGTTCAAGAAATTCGCCGGCATCGATGTGTTCGACATCGAAATCAGCGAACACGACCCCGACAAGTTGGTGGAGATCATCGCCAGCCTGGAACCCAGCTTCGGCGGGATCAACCTGGAGGACATCAAGGCCCCGGAATGCTTCCAGATCGAGCGCAAGCTGCGCGAGCGGATGAAGATCCCGGTGTTTCACGACGACCAGCACGGTACCGCCATCATCACCGCCGCCGCCGTGCTCAATGCCTTGTCGCTGATCGGCAAGAACATTGCCGAAGTGAAGCTGGTCACGTCCGGCGCCGGCGCGGCGGGCATCGCCTGCCTCGATCTGCTGGTCGGCCTGGGACTGACGCGCCAGAACGTCATCGTCTGCGACAGCCGGGGCGTGATCCACCAGGGACGCGGCGCGCTCGACCCGGAGAAAGCCGCCTATGCCGCCGATACCCCGGCGCGCACCCTGGCCGAGGCCATCGTCGGCGCGGACGTGTTCCTGGGTTTGTCCAAGGCGGGCGTGCTGACCGGCGAGATGGTGAAAACCATGGCCGACCAGCCATTGATTCTGGCGCTGGCCAATCCCGTCCCCGAAATCATGCCAGAAGAGGCCAAGGCCGCGCGGCCCGACGCCATCATCGCCACCGGTCGTTCCGATTATCCCAATCAGGTCAACAACGTCCTTTGCTTCCCCTATATCTTCCGGGGCGCGCTGGACGTGGGCGCGACCACGATCAATCAGGAGATGCAACTCGCCTGCGTGCGCGCCCTGGCCGAACTGGCGCGCGAGCCGCATTCCCAGGAGGAGACCGCCGCCTACGGCGATCAGCCGATCAACTTCGGGCCGGAATACCTGATTCCCAAACCGTTCGAACCGCGTCTGCTGCTCACCCTGCCGCTGGCGGTCGCCAAGGCGGCGATGGACAGCGGCGTCGCCACCCGGCCGATTCGGGATTTCGCTGCCTACCGCGCCCAACTCAGCCAGCGGGTTTATCGGTCCGGCCTGATCATGCGTCCGGTGTTCAACCACGCCAAGGCCGACCCCAAGCGGGTGATCTACGCCCAGGCCGAGGAAGAACGGATGCTGTGGGCGATCCAGGGAGTCATCGACGACGGTCTCGCCAAACCCGTCCTGATCGGACGGCGCTGGCGAATCGAGCAGCGCATCGCCGAACTGGGTCTGCGCATCCGCCCCGATCGGGACTTTGAGGTGATCGACCCGCAGAACAACCCTCACTACGAGGAATGCTGGCAGGAATACCACAGGCTGCGCGGACGGTATGGCGTCGATCCCAACAAAGCCCGGGTTCGAGTCAACACCCGCGCCACGGTGATCGGCGCGTTGTTGCTGCGCCTTGGCTACGGCGACGCCCTGTTGTGCGGGATGATCGGCGGCTATCCCGATCACGTGGAATACGTGCTGGACATCATCGGCCTGCGCGAGGGGGTCAAGACCCCGGCGGCGATGAACATGCTGATCACCTCGCACGGCCCGCTGTTCTTCTGCGACACCGACATCAACGAAGATCCCACCGCCGAGGAAATCGCCGACATCACCCTGCTGGCGGCGGAGGAGGTGGGCCGCTTCATCCCCCCCAAGATCGCCTTGTTGTCCCATTCCAGCTTCGGTTCGCACAAATCGCGGCAAGCGCGCAAGATGGCCGAGGCGTTGCAACTGATCCGCCAGCGCGCCCCGAACCTGGAGGTAGACGGCGAGATGCGCGGCGACGCCGCGCTATCCGAGGAGCTTCGCAATCGGGTTTTTCTGCATTCGCGGTTGAAGGGCGCGGCCAACCTGTTGATCATGCCGAACGCCGACGCCGCCAACATCTCCCACAATCTGTTGAAGCAGGTCACCAACGGCGTGTCGGTGGGGCCGATCACGCTCGGTTTGGCCAAGCCGGCGCACATTCTGACCCGTTCGGCCTCGGCGCGGCGCATCATCAACATGACCGCCATCGCCGCCGTCGATGCGCAGGAACACGCGGCGCGCAAGTCCTGGCTGGTCTGAAAGCAAAGAGCCCCCGTGTTGGGGGCTCTTTTCAGGCGTCGCGCCCGGCGTCGCGCGAGAGGAGTTCGGCCACGGAGCTACTCAAGCTTCGGCTGCGCGCAATGCCGACGCCGGCTTGGCGGCGGCGCGGCGTCGGGCGCGGGCGTCGAGCACATTTTTGATGGCGATCAGGCAGCCCAGTCCGATGAACGCGCCCGGCGGCAGAATCGCCAGCAGGAAACCGCGATAATCGTCGATCAGATGCAAGGTCAAGCCCTTGCCAAACTCGCCGAACAGCAGATCGGCCTGACCCAGCAGCGTCCCCTGGCCCAAAATCTCCCGAATCGCACCCAGCAACACCAGCGCCAGCATGAAGCCCAGCCCCGTGGCGATACCGTCCACCGCCGATTTCACCACGCCGTTCTTGAACGCGAACGCCTCGGCCCGGCCGATCACGCAGCAATTGGTCACGATCAGCGGAATGAAGATGCCCAGCACCCCGTAAAGTCCCGGCAGGAACGCATGCATCGCCAGTTCCACGGCGGTCACCGCGCAGGCGATCACCAGGACGAAGACGGGAATCCGCACTTCCGGCCGCACCAGGGGCCGGATCAGCGAAATGGCGACATTGCACATCAACAACACCAAGGTGGTCGCCAAGCCCAGTCCCAGGCCATTGACCACTGAGTTCGATGTCGCCAACAGCGGACACAGCCCCAGCAACGCCACGAAGCCGGTGTTCTGGGTCCATACGCCATCCTTGAGGATTTGTAGATAGCCGCTTTCGCTCATGATTTTTGCTCCTTCGCGGGCGTCGTCGTCGGGGCGAACAACTGGGCCTGATGGGTCTGGACATACTCCAAAAATTTGCGGGTCGCCTTGACCACGGCGCGCGGGGTAATGGTGGCGCCAGTGAATTGATCGAACGCGCCGCCGTCCTTTTTGACCTTCCAGCGCTCCGGTTCGGGATTGCTCAGGGACTTGCCGGCAAAGGCCAGGATCCACGGCGAGCGCCTTTCCTCGATGCCGTCGCCCAGCCCTGGCGTTTCCTTGTGCGCCAGCACCCGCGCGCCAGCCAGTGTCCCGTCGGCGTAGACGCCGATCAGTAGCTGGATTGGTCCGCTGTAGCCGTCTGGCGCCTGGGGTGTGGCGAACAGCGCCACCGGTTGGCCGTTCTTGCGGGCGCGATAGACGGTCACCGGTTGATCGGTTCCCAGCCACTCCGGTGCGGTCACTTCGATGAAATCCTCGGTGATCCGGTTGTCGTAACGATCCGCCGGCACCAGTTGGTTCAGATTCGCTTCCAGCGCCTTGCGTTGCGTCTCGGCGATGATGTCCCTGGTGGCGGTATAAGTCACAGCGACCAGGCCGGTGCCCAACACGGCGAAACCGGTCAGAATCAGGGCGGCGATGCCCATGCCGCGCGCGAGGGCGCTCATCCCCGCCGCGCTCCAAACACCCGGGGCGGGGTGTAAAGATCGATGGTGGGCGCGGCGATGTTCATCAGCAGCACCGAGAACGCCACGCCGTCGGGATAGCCGCCGAACGCGCGAATGATGTAGACCAGGACGCCGATCCCCGCCCCATAAATCAGTCGGCCACGCGGGGTGGCGCTGGCGGTGACTGGATCGGTGGCGATGAAGAACGCGCCAAAAATCGCCGCGCCGCTCCACAGATGAAACCAGGGCGGCGCGTATTTTTGGGGATTGATCAGATAGAGCACGGTCGAAATCAGCGCCAGCCCGCCCAGCATACCGGTTGGAATTCGCCAATCGGCGGCGCGCGTGTAAATCAGCCACAACCCACCGGCCAGAAAGCCCAGCACCGCCCATTCCCAGCCGTGGCCGGACACCAGTCCGAACACCGGGCTGTTGCGAATCTCAGCCACGCTCAGTCCCAGGCCCATCTTGGTGCGCAGCACGTCCAGCGGAGTCGCGCCGGTCAGGGCGTCCACCACGGGCGCTCCCAAAAAAATAGCTCGCAGCGTTTCCGCCAGGGTCAAGGCCTGGGTCTGGCCCACGCCATGCGGGATCAGCCAGGTGCTCATCTCGCGCGGAAACGAGATCAGCAGCACCACGTAGCCCACCATCGCCGGGTTGAACGGGTTGTAGCCCAGCCCGCCATAGAGATGCTTGGCGACCACGATGGCGGAGAGTACGCCGATGGTCGTCAACCACCACGGCGCCAGCGGCGGTAGCGCCACCGCCAGCAGCCAGGCCGTGACCACCGCGCTGCAATCCCCCAGATGCGCCGCCAGCGGTTTGCCGCGCGCCGCCAGCATCGTTGCCTCGGCGACCAGGGCCACGGCGGTGGCGATAGCCAGATTGACCAGCACGCCCCAGCCGAAAAACCAGACCAGCGCGGCGACGCCGGGCAGCATGGCGTACAGCACCCGACGCATCACCTGGCCGACGCTGGTTTCGAGCAATACATGAGGCGAGGTGATGGTCTGGAAGCGCCTCATCGCCTATCCTGCCCCGCCGGTGGTTTCGGTTCCGGTTTCCGCGGCGGCGCGCGGCGGCGCTTTCTGGCGCAGCTTGGCTTCCCGCTCCTGCTTCTCGCGCTCCAGCCGCTCCTGGCGAGCCTGATGCCGTTGCCGGGCCAGTTCGGCTTTCTCCTTTTCCTGCTCCCGCGCCCAGATTTCATTCTTGGCGTAGCGGTAGTACTGCACCAGCGGGATATGACTCGGACAGACGTAGCTGCAACAGCCGCACTCGATGCAACCGAATAAGGCATGGTCGCGCGCCTTGTCGAATTCCCTGGCGCGGGCGAACCAGTACAACTGTTGCGGCAGCAGATTGGCCGGGCAGACGTCCACGCAGGCTCCGCAGCGGATGCAGGGCATGACCGGCTGCTCCGGCGTCAGTTGCTCGGCGCTGGCGGCGAGGATGCAGTTGGTCGCCTTGGTCACCGGCACGTCGTCGTTGTGCAGGGCGAAACCCATCATCGGCCCGCCCATGATCAGCCGCTCGACACCGTCCCGATAACCACCGCATTGGGCGATCAGGTCGGCGAAACGCGTGCCCAGCAGGACGTCGATATTGCGTGGACGCTGGACGTGGCCGGTGACGGTGACGATTCGGGACAGGACCGGCTCGCCGTGAGCGATGGCGCGATGGACGGCATGGGCAGTGGCGACGTTGAAGCACTGGACGCCGATGTCAAGAGGCAGACCCTGCTCCGGTATCTCCCGGCCGGTCAGCAGAAAAATAAGCTGCTTGACGCTGCCGCTGGGATAACGGGTCGGCACGGCCCGCACCGTGTAACCGGTGCCGGCGCAGGCGGCGGTCATGGCCGCAATCGCTTCCGGCTTGTCGTCCTCGATGCCGATCAGCACCTTGAGCGGCTCCAGCAGATGCGCCATGACCGCCAGGCCGGCGACGATCTCCGCCGCCCGCTCGCGCATGATTCGATCATCGCAGGTGATCCACGGTTCGCACTCGGCCCCGTTCAGAATCAGGGTGTCCACCCGCTCGCAATGACCGCCCGGATTGAGCTTGACCGCGCTGGGAAACACCGCTCCGCCCAGTCCAACCACCCCGGCGTTGCGCAGAGCGTTGCGCAGATCGCTGGGATGTAGCCGGCGGTAATCCACCGGTTCGCGCTCGATCCAGCGGTCCTCGCCGTCGGTTTCGATGATCACGCACAGATCCGCCAGCCCGGAAGGGTGTGGAACCGGTCGCGGCTCCACCGCCGCCACCACGCCGGAACTCGGCGCGTGGACGGCGGCGCTGATGTAGCCGTCGGCCTGGCCGATCATTTGGCCCTTCAACACCCGGTCGCCGGGCTGGACGCTGGGCTTGGCGACGTTACCCATGTGCTGGCGCAACGGAACCACCAGCCGGCGCGGCAACGGACCGGGTTCGATGGGGAGCGCGTTGGATTCGGTCTTGTGGCGGACGGTCTTCAGGCCACCATGAAACGGGAACAGCCGGCTCATGCGGCCGCCCGGACAGCGGCGCCGGGATAGGCCCATTTCCAGGTCGTGATGGTTTCCGCAACCGGCGTCATGTGAATGCAGTCCACCGGGCAGGGCGCCAAGCACAGCTCGCAGCCGGTGCATTCGCGGGCGATGACCGTGTGCATGTGCTTGGCCGCGCCGAGAATGGCGTCCACCGGACAAGCCTGGATGCAAAGCGTGCAGCCGATGCAGCTTTGCTCGTCGATGACCGCGACCAGTTTCGGCTTCTCCAGGCCATCGTCGGCGTTGAGCGGAGGCGGATCGCGGCCCAGCAGATCGGCCAAGGCCGCAACGCCGTTCGGGCCACCCGGCGGACACAGATTGATCTCGGCCTCGCCGGCGGCGATGGCCTCGGCGTAGGGTTTGCACCCGGCGTAGCCGCATTGGCCGCATTGGGTCTGCGGCAGGACGGCGTCGATTTTCTCGACCATGGGATTGCCCTCGACCTTGAAGCGAATCGCGGCGAAACCCAGCAACAGACCCGACGCGCCCGCCAGGGCGCCCAGCGCAAAAATGGCGATAACCATAACAACGTTTAACCTCTAACCAGACCGGAAAATCCCATGAACGCCAGCGACATCAGGCCCGCCGTGATCAGGGTGATGGCCGGCCCGCGAAAGTGCATGGGCACGTCCGCCGCCACGATCCGTTCGCGCATGGCCGCGAACAGCACCATCACCAGCGAAAATCCGACCGCCGCGCCAAAGCCGTATAGCGCGGACGCGATGAAATCGTGCCGTTCCTGCACGTTCAGCAACGCCGCCGCCAGCACCGCGCAATTGGTGGTGATCAGCGGCAGATAGATACCCAGGGCCTGATACAGCACGGGGCTGGTTTTGTGCACCACCATCTCGGTGAACTGCACCACCACGGCGATGACTAGAATGAAGGCGATGGTGCGCAGGTATTCCAGTCCCAGCGGGATCAGCAGGTAATGATCGGTCAGATAGGCGCAGATGGACGACAGGGTAAGAACGAAGGTGGTCGCCAACCCCATGCCCATGGCGGTTTCCAGCTTGCGGGAAACCCCCAGGAACGGGCACAGGCCCAGGAATTTCACCAGGACGTAGTTGTTGACCAGGATGGTCCCGATCAGGATCAGGGCGTACTCTTTCATGAAGCGCGAAGCCTGGATAAACCGATTCGAACTTTGAATGAAGACCGCGTCGCGGGGTTCGGGTTGCGAACGTCAACCCGAAAAATCGCAAGCGGCGGTGGACGGGAATGTGGCTGCACGATGGGGGACAAGGCGATGACGACCGATAATCACTAACTTATCAGATTCGCCCGCGCCCACGCCAGACCGCCTTGGCGCGAGCGGCAATTCTCGTTCTAATGCGAGCCGGTTAGAGCAGACAAACGCTGTGGATCGGAAACAGCTTGGGAGACTTCAGGATTTTGACCTGGAAAACCCGAGGCAACCCCCGCGAGGGGATCAGCGAGGATTCAACCCCGTGAGCGATGCCCATCAAAACCACGCTTCCCCACTGGTTCGTCATTTCCGGCAAATCCTGCTGTGGCCCTTGCAGGTGATGCACGCTCGGGTGCGGGAACCGCGCATTTCAAAATACTGGGAGCTGCTGGAAGCTATGGGCGAGCAGTGTCCCTGGCGGGAAGTGGCGGACGAGTTCGGCGATCCCGACGATTTTCAGGAGCGGCACTACAAGGAATTCGTCACCTTCCTGCCTTACGTGCAGCGGTTTCTCTATGGCGAAGGGATGGGCCGCGAAGGTCCGGCGGGCTACGGCAAGTCACCGATCCGCGTTTACCGCCGCCGGGATGTGGCGCGGATGCGGGTGGTGCTCGACGAGCAATCGCCGCCGGTGGTGTTCGAGGTCGCCCATGTCGATCTCTATTTTTTCTACGACATCGACATCATCATCCTGGCGGTGGAGTTCTTCGCCAGGGATCTGCCGCTACCGCTGGCCCAGGATGCCTTGTTCAAGCTGGGGCGGGCCTATCCGGCGTTTTGGGAGGCCGACGGCCAGGGTGGACAATGCCCGCGCCGGGTGGAGTGGCTGGCGGCGACGGGCGAGACGCTGGCGGTGTCCGACTACGAAGACCGGCGCAAATACCTCAATTTCGTCTGCCGGCATCGTTCCCCCAACATCGCCGCGCACTGGGATTACCTGCTGCGGCCGCTGGCCCTGTATCATTCCGACCGCGAGGGCGTCGTTCGCTACCGGCAGATCGAGTACCACCGCATGCCGTTGCTGGCCTACCTCAGCTTCGACGATCCTCGGGTCCTGACCCGTGGTGATTTCGCGCGCCTGGCCCTGGTGACCCGCCCGGGGCCTTCCAATACCTTGCCCTACTCCGAGCGCGAACTGGCGCATTTCGAGCGGAAATATTGCTACGACAAGTTTTGGAATCCCACCGATCCGGCGCTCGGCAGCCGCTACCTGTGTTGCGGCCACGCCTTCGTCCTGGTTGGCCAGGCCCATGATCGCTTCTTCACCGATGCGGAAACTGGCTTGCTGGGCCAGTTTCGCCATCAGTATTTCCTGGTCAACCTGATCGCCCATTTTCACAAAGCCACCCTGATGCTGTTTTCGGAATGGCTGGTGACGGCGATCAGCCAGCTCGACATCCGGGACGTGGATTCGGTCAAAACGTTCAAGCGGGACATTCGCCGAATCTTCGAAACTTTCCTGCGCTTCACCCACCGTTACTGGTTCCACGAGGTTTCCAATCAGGCGCAGGCCAAGGATTTGTTTCGAATGCTGACCGGGCATCTCGATACCGACCGGATTTACCGGGATGTCAGCGAAGCGGTCAAGGAAATGGAGCACTATCTGGACAGCGATGGCCTACGCCGCCAGGCCAATACCGTGGTGCGACTGACCGTGGTCACCACGCTGGGCTTGATCGCCACGGTTTTAACCGGCTTTCTGGGCATGAACATTTTCGACCATGCCAACGAACCGGCTTGGGTCAAGCTTTCGATCGTGGTCGGGGTTCTGATTCCCGCGATTCTGCTGGTGTTCTACGGCGTGGCCAAGTCCAAGGTGCTGTCGGATTTCCTGGAAGCCTTGGCGGACGAGCGGCTGACCTGGCGCGACAAACTGGGAGTACTGTTCAAGGTTCGGGGGAAGCGTCCATAGAATCCACTGAATTGCTTTACTGGAGAGCTTCCATGCCAGAATTTACCTGCCTGACCGTCACCCTGGCCGATGCCGTCGCTCGCATCGAGTTGAACCGCCCCGATAAGGCGAACGCCTTGAATGGAACCTTGTGGCGGGAAATCGGCGAAGTCTTCCGCTGGGTCGACGAAACCCCTGAAGCGCGGGTGGCGATTTTGAGCGGCGCGGGTCGGCATTTCTGCGCCGGCATCGATTTCGAATTGATGGGTGAAGTGCTCGACTCGGTTGAGGAACTGAGCCCGGGCCGCCGGGAAGAACGGCTGCGGCGGATCATTCTCGACTTGCAGGCGGGATTCACGGCGCTGGAGACTTGTCGCAAGCCGATATTGGCCGCCATCCACGGGCTGTGCATCGGCGGCGGGCTGGATTTGATCGCCGCCTGCGACCTGCGCTACGCCACGGCCGACGCCGCGTTTTCGTTGAAGGAAGCGGATTTGGCCATCGTCGCCGATGTCGGTAGCCTGCAACGCCTGCCGTACTTGATCGGGGAAGGCCGGTTGCGTGAGTTGGCGTTCACCGCCCGCCAATTCGATGCCGCCGAGGCGCAAACGATGGGCTTGGTGAACCGGGTGTACACCGACGCCGCGCAACTGCGGGATGGCGTCCATGCCATCGCCGCCGACATCGCCGCCAAGTCGCCGCTGACGGTGCGCGGCATCAAGCAGGTGCTCAACCACAGCCGCGACCACGGCGTCGCCGACGGATTGGATTACGTCGCGACCTGGAACGCCGCCATGCTGCTTTCCGATGATACCCGCGAGGCGATCGCGGCAACGATGCAGAAGCGGCAGCCGCGGTTCGAGGATTGATTGAGGCAGATAATCGGGCCGGTGAAGAGTCACTCGATCGGCCAAGGTTGGCGCCGCGCGCGTGCTTCCGGGTGAAACCATTCGATTTGTCTTGAAAATACGACATATAGCTCTTGACGCTCTGCCAACTCATTCGCATAATACTCCATTCCATTATATCCTCTATATCCCCTCTTTTCGTGGCTACGTAGCTCAGGCGGTTAGAGCACGGCACTCATAATGCCGGTGTCGGTGGTTCAAGTCCACCCGTAGCCACCATCCAATCAAGTAGTTACGTGGCACGATCCCTCGTCCGCTTGGGAAGGAGGACGCCCATGGCGGTGAGCATGGCTCTCAAACAGTCACCGTAGCTCCCTGGGCAGCGCGAACACCACGTTTTCCTCCCGTCCCGTGCTTTCCGTCATCGCTATGGCGCCCAGTTCCCGTAGGCGGGCGATCACTTGTCGCACCAGCACCTCGGGCGCCGACGCACCGGCGGTCACGCCGATGACGGTTTTCCCAGCCAGCCAGGCCGGGTCGATATCTTCGGGGCCATCGATCAGCCAGGCCGGCGTGCCTTCCTTCCCGGCCAGTTCCCGCAACCGGTTGGAGTTGGAACTGTTACGCGAACCCACCACCAGCAACAACTGGCAGCGCCGCGACAGGTCCTTGACCGCGTCCTGCCGGTTCTGGGTGGCGTAGCAGATGTCGTCCTTGCGTGGCCCCTGAATCCCCGGAAAACGGGCGCGCAGGGCGGCGACGATCTGCGCCGCGTCGTCCACCGACAGCGTCGTTTGCGTGACGTAGGCCAATTCGGTGGGGTCGCGCACCACCAACGCCGCCACGTCCTCGACCGTTTCCACCAGATACATTCGCCCGCCCCGACTCTCGTCGTACTGGCCCATGGTCCCCTCGACTTCCGGGTGACCGGCGTGGCCGATCAGGATGACCTCGCGGCCCCCGCGCGCGTGGCGGCTGACTTCCAGGTGGACCTTGGTAACCAACGGACAGGTGGCGTCGAAAACCTTGAGACCGCGCCGCTCGGCGTCTTCCCGCACCGTTCGCGACACGCCATGGGCGCTGAAGATCACCGTCGCGCCGTTCGGTACTTCGTCCAGTTCCTCGACGAACACCGCTCCCCGCTGGCGAAGGTTATCCACCACGAAACGATTGTGGACCACCTCGTGACGCACGTAGATCGGGGCGCCGAACAGGTCCAGCGCCCGTTCGACGATGCCGATGGCCCGGTCCACCCCGGCGCAGAAGCCGCGCGGATTGGCTAGATGGATGTGTGCGCTCATGTGGGCCTCATGGTGGACAGTGGACGTTAGGCGGCGGGGTCTTTCAGGTCGCTCGCGTTCCGGGACCACAAGCTATCCAGCACCAGCAAGGTCGCGCCGACGGTGATGGCCGAATCGGCGAGGTTGAAGGCCGGCCAGTACCACTGATCGTAATAAAGCTGGATGAAGTCGATCACCTGCCCCAACCAGGCCCGGTCGATCAGGTTGCCGACCGCCCCGCCCAGAATCAGCGCCAACGCCGCCGCTAGCCGTTGTTCTCCAGCCTGGAGCCGCCCCAGCCAGACGATCAACCCGATGCTGACCACCGCGCCGAGGCTCAGGAAAAACCAGCGTTGCCAACCGCCCGCGCTGGCCAGAAAGCTGAAGGCGGCACCGGTGTTGTAGGTCAGCATCAGATTGAACGAGGGCAGCACCGGCACCGGCTGGTGCATGACCAGAAAGGTTTCGGCGAGGAATTTGGTGGCCTGATCGAGGGCGATCACCAGGACACTGAGCCATATCCATTTTTTCAACATCTCAGGCCCCACCACCAAAGATGCTGGCGAAATCAACTCGCACCCCCTCATGTTCCACCACGCCGGCCAGTTGCGTTTTACGCCCCTGGGCGGTGGCGATGTACACCACTTGCCCGTAGGGTTCGACCGTCCACACCGCCGGCACGCCCGCCTTGAGGAACTTGCCAGCCTTGCGCATCAGACTATGGATCGGCTGGCTGGGCGAAACGACCTCCACCACCACGGTGGGTAGCACGGCACACCGGGTTTGATCTTCGATGAAGTTTGGTGCGAGGACGCCGACCCCATAGATCGCGATATCGGGAATCAGCCCGCCCTCGATATCCAGCATCAGTTCCGGCCAGGCTTCCCACTGGCTGGATTGCTCGACCGCCAGGATGATCTTGCGGCACAGGTAACTATGGTTGAGGGAAGGACTCACGACCGGCTGTTCTCCACGTCAGGCGAACCGGCGCTCTTCGCCAGCCCCAAACGCATTGTCCACGCAGCGCCCGCAGAGTTCCGGGTGCTCGGCGTTCCTACCTACATCCTCGCGGTGGTGCCAGCAGCGGACACACTTGGCATGGGCGCTGGCTGTCACCTGGATCGCCAGCGACTGGCCGTCGATCTGGACTTCGATCGCCGTTTCCGGCCTGGCGGCCAATGGCTGGACACGCGCGTAAGAAGTGATGAAGAAAAAACGCAGTTCGTCGCCGATCCGGTTCAAATCCGCCGCCAGATTCCCATCGCAGTACAAGTCCACTTCCGCGTCCAGTCCCGAACCGATGCCGCCCGCGACCCGCAATTTTTCCAGTTCCTTGCTGACCGCCTCGCGCACCGCAATCAGCCGGTCCCAGTAGGCCGCGTTGAATGGTTCGTCGTCGCCGACCGCGAACAGCCCGGCATACCAGGTGGTCAGGAAGACCGACGGACCGCGCTCGCCGGGCAGGTTCCGCCAGATTTCCTCGGCGGTGAAGCTCAGGATCGGCGCCAGCCAGCGCGTCATCGCTTCCAGGATATGGTGCATCGCGGTCTGGGCCGAGCGGCGGGCGACGCTGTCGCGGCCGGTGGTGTACTGGCGATCTTTGATGATGTCCAGATACAGGCTGCCCAGGTCCACCGAGCAGAAGTTGTGAATCTTCTGATAGATCAAATGGAACAGATACTGGTCGTAAGCCTCCAGAATCTCCGCCTGCAAGCGGCGGGTCCGATCCACCGCCCAGCGATCCAGCGCCAGCATCCGCTCCGGCGGCAGCCGGTCGCGGGCGGGATCGAAGCCGTTGAGATTGGCCAGCAGGAAACGGGCGGTATTGCGCATCCGCCGATAGGAGTCGGCCATGCGCTTGAGAATCTCGTCGGAAACGCCCATCTCGCCGCGATAGTCGGTCGCCGCCACCCACAGCCGCAGCACGTCGGCGCCCAGCGAGTTGACCACCTTCTGCGGCGCGACCACGTTGCCCTGCGATTTGGACATCTTGCGGCCCTGGGCGTCCACGGTGAAGCCGTGGGTCAGCAGTCCCTTGTAGGGCGCGACGCCGCGCATCGCCACCGAGGCCAACAGCGAGGACTGGAACCAGCCGCGATGCTGGTCGGAGCCTTCCAGATACAATTCCGCCGGAAAATGCAGTTCCGGGCGGCGGTCCAGCACCGAGAGATGCGTTGTGCCGGAGTCGAACCACACATCCAGCGTGTCGGTGGCCTTGTCGTAATTCGCCGCGTCCGCGCCCAGCAGTTCGGCCGGGTCGAGTTCGAACCAGGCGTCGATGCCGCCCTGCTCGATGCGCTGGGCCGCCTGTTCCATCAACTCCAGCGTGTTCGGATGCAATTCACCCGTTCGCTGGTGAGTAAACAGGGTCATCGGCACGCCCCAGTAGCGTTGTCGGGACACGCACCAGTCCGGGCGGTTGACCACCATGCCCTGAATCCGCGCCTCGCCCCAGTCCGGGGTGAAGCGGAGCTTCTTGATCTCCGTCAGGGCCTGGGCGCGCAAGGCGTGCGGATGATCCATGCCGATGAACCATTGCGCGGTGGCCCGGAAGATCACCGGGGTCTTGTGCCGCCAGCAGTGCGGATAGCTGTGTTTCAGGCTGGCGACCCGCAGCAGCTTGCCATGGACCTTGAGCGTGTCGATCACCCGCTCGTTGGCGGCGAATACGTGCAGGCCGGCGAACAGGGGAGTATCGGGCAGGAAGCGGCCATCCGGCCCGACCGGGTTGTTCACCGGCAGACCGTAGCGCGAGCCGACCACGTAGTCTTCCTGGCCGTGGGCGGGAGCGGTGTGGACCGCGCCGGTGCCGGCGTCGGTGGTCACGTGATCGCCGAGGATGACCGGTACTTCGCGGTCGTGGAACGGATGGCGCAGGGCCAGCCCTTCCAGTTCGGCGCCCGGCCCATAGGCGATGACCTGGTAATTGTCGACCCGCCACCGGGCCAGCGAGTCCTTGAGCAACGGCTCAGCGACCAGCAACCGCTCCTGGCCCCGGTCGGTCTCGACTTGCGCGACCACGTATTCCAGCCCCGGATTGACCGCCACCGCCTGGTTGGCGGGCAGGGTCCACGGGGTGGTGGTCCAGATCACCACGGCCAGCGGTCCCTTGCCCTCATGGCCTTCGACATGGTGCAGCCGGGCCATCAGTGCCTCGGGATTTACCATCGCGAAGCGCACGTCGATGGCCAGCGCGTCGCGGTCCTCGTATTCGACCTCGGCCTCGGCCAGCGCCGAACCGCAGTCGATGCACCAGTACACCGGCTTGAAGCCGCGATATAGATGGCCGTTGGCGACGATCCGCGCCAGCGACCGCACGATGTCGGCCTCGACGCGGAAATCCATGGTCAGGTACGGTTTCTCCCAGTCGCCCAGCACCCCCAGCCGCTGAAAATCGGCGCTCTGGCTGGCGATCTGCTCGGCGACGAACGCCCGGCAGGCGGTGCGGAACTGGCGGGCATCCACCTTGACCCCGACCTTGCCCAGCTTCTTTTCCACCACCTGCTCGATGGGCAGGCCGTGGCAGTCCCAGCCCGGCACGTAGGGCGCGTCGAAACCACTCAAAGTCCGGGACTTGACGATGATGTCCTTGAGCACCTTGTTGACGGCGTGGCCGATGTGAATCGTCCCGTTGGCGTAGGGCGGACCGTCGTGCAGCACGAACTTGGGCCGCCCGGCGAATTCGACGCGCTGGCGCTGGTACAGGTCCAGTTCCCGCCAGTAACGCAGCAATTCCGGCTCGCGTTTGGCGAGATCGGCCTTCATCGGAAAGGCGGTCTGGGGAAGATTGAGGGTGTCTTTGTAATCGGCCACGATAAACCTCTGAAAAACCGATGCTCAAGCTCTCCCTTCCCGCGACGGAAAAGGAGTGAGGGGTGAGGGGATGGCTCCCCTCTCCCCAAGTGGGAGAGGGGCTGGGGG
>CALGOO010000119.1 GCA_937960715.1 uncultured Candidatus Competibacteraceae bacterium | reverse complement strand
GATAACTTATCCACAGGCAAAAAAGTTATCCACAGGAAAACCGACTTATCCACATTTTATCCACAGGGTTATCCACAGGGAAAACGCTTGTAATATATTGATTATAAGAAAATAAAAAAAGTTATCCACAGAAAATGGCCTCCCTAATAATAATAATCTTTTATATATATTAAAAAATCTATTATTGGGAAACCGCGAAACCTGAAGAGACGCCAGCGAAGATATTTTTAATTCCCTTCTATTTTAGAAGTAAATATCCCCAGCCAAGGCCAAGACCACGACGCACCGGAGACCCCATGAAACTGGAAGCCAAGCGCGAGCAGTTGCTCAAGCCCCTGCAACATGTTGTCGGCGCGGTCGAGCGTCGCCAGACCCTGCCGATCCTAGCCAACGTGCTGCTGGTCGCGGGTGAACGCGAATTGACCCTGACCGCCACCGATCTGGAAGTGGAATTGTCCACGCGGATCGCGCTGCCCATCGATGCGCCGGGCGAGATCACCCTGCCCGCCCGCAAGCTGCACGATATCCTGCGTGCCCTGCCCGAGGACGGCGTCGTGACCTTGAGCGTCGACGGCGACAAGGCCACGGTGCGCTGCGGTCGCAGCCGCTTCACCCTGGCCGCGTTGCCCGCCGGCGATTTCCCCACCCTGGAGGATTTGCCCTTCGCCAGCGATATCCGTCTGCCTCAAAGCGTCCTGCGCGATCTGATCGAGCGCACCCATTTCGCCATGGCCCAGCAGGACGTTCGTTACTACCTGAACGGCCTGTTGCTGGAGGTGGGCCCCGGGGCGCTGCGGCTGGTGGCCACCGATGGCCACCGTCTGGCGTTTCAGGAACTGCGCGCCGACGTTTCCCCGGCGGAAACCCGCCAAGTGATCGTGCCGCGCAAGGGCGTGATGGAGCTGCTGCGTCTGCTGGCCGACAGCGACGCCGAAGCGCTGCTCGGGTTGGGTGCCAACCACATTCGGATCACGATGGGCGACATCCGCTTCACCTCCAAGCTGATCGACGGCAAGTTTCCCGACTATCAGCGCGTGATTCCCCGCGAGGGCGGTCGGATGGTGATCGCCGACCGGGTGGCGTTGCGCAACGCACTGACGCGCACCAGCCTGGTGCTCAGCGACAAGACCCAGGGCATTCGCTTGCAACTGGAGGACTGGATTCTGCGGACCCAGGCCCAGAATCCCGACCAGGAAGAAGCCGAGGAGGAGGTCGAAATCAACTACAGCGGCGGCCCGCTGGAAATCGGTTTCAACGGCGGCTATCTCCTCGACGCGCTGGGCGCGCTGGGCGGCGAGCTGGCCAAGCTGTCCTTTTCCGACGCCGGCAGCAGTTGCCTGATCGAGGAGGCCGATGGCGGCGGCGGCAAGCACGTCATCATGCCGATGCGGCTGTGAGGCGCGCGGTCAGTGATCGGCGAACCGGTTTTGGAGGGCTGAGGCTGGGATGCGGATCGCCAGTCTCGATATCGCCGGCTTCCGCAACTTGCGCTCGGTCGGTCTCCACTGTTCGCCCGGTCTGAATCTGCTGATCGGTCCCAACGCCTCCGGCAAGACCAGTGTGCTGGAGGCGCTGTACGTGCTGGGGCGCGGCCGTTCGTTTCGCGCCCGCCAGGCGCGCGAACTGATCCAGACCGGCGCGGCGGCGTTCCGGGTGGTCGCGATGATGACCGATGGCGCCGGCCGGCGGACGCCGGTCGGCATCGAGCGCGACGCCGGCGCGTTGACCGTCCGCATCGGCGGCGCGCCGACCCGCTCGCTGGCCGAGCTGGCCCGGCGGGCGCCGGTGTTGTTGCTCAATCCCGACAGTCACCGCCTGCTGGAGGACGGACCGAAACAGCGGCGGCGTTTCATGGATTGGGGGTTGTTCCACGCCGATCCCGGTTTTCTCGACCCCTGGCGACGCTACGACATCGCCCTGCGCCATCGCAACGCCGCCTTGCGGACTCAGGCCGCCGACCGGGTGGTGGATGCCTGGGACGGCGAGCTGGCGGCGGCGGCGGCGTTGCTCGACCCACTGCGTGAATCCTTCTGCAAGGCCCTGGAAGGCGTTCTGGGGCCGCTGACGGAGGTAACCCTGGGGGAGGTGGCGGTCCAGGTCGATTATCGCCGTGGCTGGCCTCTGGAGCCGTTTAAACCCGATTTCGCATCGTGGTTGCGGGCGGGTCGCGCCCAGGATCGCCACCAGGGCCATACCCGCCTCGGACCACACCGGGCCGACTTCATCCCGCGCATCGCCGGCCGCCCGCCGGCCGAGGCCCTGTCGCGCGGCCAGCAGAAACTGCTGGTCATCACCCTGGTCCTGGCGCAGGCGGAACTGTACCGGCGTCACGCCGGCGATGCCTGCATCCTGCTGATCGACGATCTGCCGGCGGAACTGGATCCCGACAACCGGGTTCGGGTGACCAGGGCGCTGGCCGGGTTGGATACCCAGTTGTTCGTGACCGCCATCGAGCCGGGTCTGCTGGACGCCGCCGCCTGGAGCTTGGCGCGAACCTTCCGTCTCGCGCGCGGGGAGGTGTGCGAAATGGTATGATTCCGCTCCCCGTCAGGAATGTTGGAAGCGGAATGTCATGAACGATTCGATCGACACCGAGAACGAGTCTTCGAACTCGCCAAAGCCCCGGAATCTCGCCGGCGATTCGACCTACACGTCGTCGAGCATCACGGTTTTGGAGGGGTTGGACGCGGTTCGCAAGCGGCCTGGCATGTACATCGGCGACACCGACGACGGCACTGGCCTGCACCACATGGTGTTCGAGGTGGTCGACAACTCGATCGACGAGGCCTTGGCGGGTTACTGCACCGAGATCAGCGTGACCATTCACGCCGACGAGTCGGTGACGGTGGTGGACAACGGTCGCGGCATCCCGACGGACGAGCATTCCAAGGGCCGCTCCGCCGCCGAGGTGATCATGACCGTGCTGCACGCCGGCGGCAAGTTCGACGACCGGTCCTACAAGGTCTCCGGCGGCTTGCACGGGGTTGGCGTGTCGGTGGTCAACGCCCTGTCGGAGTCGCTGCGGTTGACCATTCGCCGCGAGGGCAAGGTGCATCTGCAAGAGTACCGGCTGGGCGATCCCCAGGCGCCGCTGCGGGTGATCGGCGACACCGAACTCACCGGCACCGAGATTCGTTTCAAACCCAGTCCCACCATCTTCACCCACATCGATTTCCATTACGATGTGCTGGCCAAGCGGCTGCGCGAACTGTCGTTCCTCAACTCCGGCGTGCGCATCCGTCTGCGCGACGAGCGCGGCGGCAAGGAAGACAGCTTCGAATACCAGGGCGGCATCAAGGCGTTCGTGGAGCATCTGAACCGCAACAAGACGCCATTGCACGACAGCGTGTTCTACCTCAACACCAGTCGCGACGAGATTCAGGTGGAACTGGCGCTGCAATGGAACGATTCCTATCAGGAAAACGTGTTCTGTTTCACCAACAACATCCCGCAGCGCGACGGCGGCGCGCATCTCGCGGGATTGCGCGGGGCGCTGACCCGCACCCTGAATCAGTACATGGAGTCGGAAGGGATTCTCAAGAAAGCCAAGGTCGAGACCAGCGGCGACGACGCCCGCGAGGGATTGACCGCAGTGCTGTCGGTGAAGCTGCACGACCCGAAGTTTTCCTCGCAGACCAAGGACAAGCTGGTGTCGTCCGAGGTCAAGCCAGTGGTCGAGTCGGTGGTGACGGAGAAGTTGCAGGAATTCCTGCTGGAAAATCCCGGCGAGGCCAGGGCCATCACCGGCAAGATCGTCGATGCCGCCCGCGCCCGCGAGGCCGCCCGCCGCGCCCGCGAGATGACCCGCCGCAAGGGCGCGCTGGATATCGCCGGCCTGCCGGGCAAGTTGGCCGATTGCCAGGAAAAGGATCCGGCCTTGTCGGAGCTGTTCCTGGTCGAGGGCGATTCCGCCGGCGGTTCGGCCAAACAGGGCCGCGACCGTCGCTTTCAGGCGATCCTGCCGCTCAAGGGCAAGATTCTGAACGTGGAAAAGGCCCGCTTCGACAAGATGCTGGCCTCCACCGAGGTGGGGACGTTGATTACCGCCCTGGGTTGCGGGATCGGGCGGGAGGAATTTAATCCAGATAAGATAAGATACTATCGCGTAATTTTAATGACGGACGCGGATGTGGATGGTTCGCATATCCGCACCCTGTTGTTGACTTTTTTTTACCGGCAGATGCCCGAACTGATCGAGCGTGGGCACATCTACATCGCCCAGCCGCCGCTGTACAAGGTCAGGAAGGGCAAGCAGGAGCAGTATGTCAAGGACGATGCGGAACTGTCGGCGAATCTGTTGCGGACGGCGCTGGAGGGCGCGGCGCTGGTCGCTGGCGACCAGCCGCCCCTGGCTGGCGCGGCCTTGGAGGAACTGGCCCGCGCCTATATGGCCGTCATGGCGACGATTCAGCGGTTGTCCCGTCGCTACGACCGCGCGTTGTTGGAGCAACTGATTTATCTGCCGGCACTGGACAGCGCCCGCTGGCGCGAAGGCGCCTCTCTGCGGGATTGGGCCGACGATTTGGCCCGACGGTTGCGCGCCTTGCATGGCGACCGTCCACGCTACGAGGCCGCCATTGAGGAGCGCGAGGATGGCGAAGGTTACCATGTGGTCGTTGCCCGCCGCGCCCACAGCCTGGCGCGCCACATTCGGCTGACGACGGAATTTTTCGCTTCCCACGAGTACGCCAGCTTGACGGGGTTCGGCGCGCGGCTGGCGGGCGTATTCGATCAGGGCGCGGAAGCACGGCGCGGCGAGCGGGTCCAGGTCACGCGCAATTTTCGCGAAGTCATGGACTGGTTGCTGGAGGAAGCCAAGCGTGGCCAACACATCCAGCGTTACAAGGGGCTGGGCGAAATGAATCCGGAGCAGCTTTGGGAAACCACCATGAACCCGGAAACTCGCCGCCTGCTCCAGGTTCGCATCGAGGACGCCATCGCCGCCGACGAGGTGTTCACCACCCTGATGGGCGATCAGGTCGAGCCCCGGCGCGATTTCATCGAGCGGAACGCCCTGGACGTGCTCAATCTGGATGTCTGACGGCATGGCCTTGGGCGCGGCGGCCTTGAATCGTCCCGCCGTCGGTAAAGGGCATCGCCCGTAAAAAAGGGGATTGCGGACGCAATCCCCAAAAGCCTCCAAGCGAAATCCAGGGGTCAGTCAGATGTAATCGCCCTTGTAACTTTCCAGGGTCTTGATGTAGTTGGCGCGCTCGAACGCGGTTGGATCAGCGACGTTGCACTGGCTCATCGAACCCTTCATCTGCGCCACCGACACGTAGTGATGCATCTCCATCCAGGTTCGCAGCCCGTCGCGCAGGGTGGTCAGATAATCGACGCCGTTCTTCAGCAGGGCCGATGTGGTCATCACCACATCCGCGCCCGCCATCAGGTACTTCACCACCTCCACCGGCGTATGCACGCCGCGAGTGGCGCCCAGCGACGCCCGCAGCCGTCCGTGCAATACGGCTAGCCAAAGCAGCGGCAAGCGAATTTCGTCCGGCGTACTCAGCTGCAGGTTTGGCGCGACTTCCAGCTTCTCCAGATCGAAGTCGGGTTGATAGAACCGGTTGAACAGCACCAGCGCGTCGGCTCCGGCGTCATCCAGGGTCTTGGCCATCGAACCGATGGCGCTGAAAAACGGGCTCAATTTCACCGCCACCGGCACGGTTACCGCCGCTTTCACCGCCTTGACGATCTCGACGTAGCGGTCCTCGACCTCGCGGCCGCTGGTGGTCAGATCGGCGGGGATGTAATAAATATTCAGTTCGATGCCTTTCGCCCCCGCCTCTTGCATCAACTGGGCGTATTCGATCCAACCGGTGTTGGTGATGCCGTTCAGGCTGCCGATGATCGGGATGTCCACGGCCTCCGAGGCTCGTCGCAGTAGGTCCAGGTAACTGTCTGGCCCGACCGTGTAGTCGTCCATCTCCGGAAAATAGCTCAGCGATTCGGCGAAGCTTTCGGCGCCGGCCGTCATCAGATACTCCAGCGCGGCGCTTTCATGCTTCAACTGTTCCTCGAACAGCGAAAACATGACCACGGCCGCCGCGCCGGCGTCCTCCAAACGCTTGATGTTGGCCACGCTCCCCGACAGCGGCGAAGCTGACGCCACGATGGGATGCTTCAGCTCCATCCCCATGTAAGTGGTTCGTAAGTCCATGATGATTCCTTAGATTCATTTCGGGATGCGGATAACGGGCGGATTTCGGGCCCAACCGGCCCAAAATCCGCCGCGCGCCCTTATGGTTTGAACTTCGGCTGGAACGTCGCGCCGCTGCGGGCCGCCATTTCCTCGTACACCGACCAGCGCTGGTTGATCGCCTGCTGGCCCAGCTCCATGAGATGCTCCGCCTCCTTGGGATTGGTGTGAGCCAACACTTTGTAGCGCACCTCGTTGTAGGCGTATTTCTTGAGCGGGATCTTCGGGCGTCCCGAATCGAGGACGAACGGATTCTCGCCCGACTCCCGCACCGCCGGGTTGTAGCGGAGCAGTGGCCAGTGGCCGCTTTCCACCGCCAGATGCTGTTGATCCAGGCCGCGCTGCATGTTGATGCCGTGAGCGATGCAGTGGCTGTAGGCCAAAATCAGCGATGGTCCTCGATAGGCTTCGGCCTCGCGGAAGGCCAGCAGGGTCTGCTGCGGGTTGGCGCCCAGCGCGATTCGCGCCACGAACACGTTGCCGTAGGAAATCGCCTGCAGCGCCACGTCCTTCTTGCCGATCTGCTTGCCGGCGGCGGCGAATTTGGCGACCGCGCCCAGCGGAGTGGATTTCGACATCTGGCCGCCGGTGTTGGAATACACCTCGGTATCCAGCACCAGAATGTTGACATCGCGGCCGCTGGCCAGCACATGATCGACGCCGGACGAACCGATGTCGTAGGCCCAGCCGTCGCCGCCGACGATCCAGATGCTGCGCCGCACCAACTGGTCGGCGACCGCCAGCAAATGCTGGGCGCGGGGATCCTTGAGTTCCCGCAGGCGTTGCTTGAGTTCGGCTAGCCGGCCGCGCTGCCGCCGAATATCCATCTCGGTGACCTGCTCGGCTTCGATCAGGTCGTCCACCAGATCCGCGCCGATCTGGGACGCCAGCGCCCGCAGCAATTCCCGGGCGAAGTCCAAATGCTTGTCGGCGGTCAGGCGGAAGCCCAGGCCGAACTCGGCGTTGTCCTCGAACAGCGAGTTCGACCAGGCCGGACCGCGGCCCTCGCTATTGACCGCCCACGGTGTCGTCGGCAGGTTGCCGCCGTAGATCGAGGAACAGCCCGTCGCGTTGGCCACCAGCAGCCGGTCGCCGAACAACTGCGACAGCAGCTTGAGGTAAGGCGTTTCGCCGCAGCCGGCGCAAGCGCCCGAGAACTCGAACAGCGGGGGCAGAAACTGAACGCCACGCACCGTCGAAAAATCAACCCGGCCGCGATCCACTTCCGGCAGGGTTTCAAAGAAGCCGATGTTGGCCCGCTCGCTTTCCAGCACCGGCTCCTTGAGGGCCATGTTGATGGCCTTGCGATTGGCTTGCTCCTTGCTCTTGGCCGGACAAACCTCCACGCACAGGCCGCAGCCGGTGCAGTCCTCCAGATACACTTGCAGGGTGTAGCGGATGTCCGGAAAGCCGCGGGCGTCGATGGGCGCGGTCCTGAATCCTTCCGGCGCTTTGTCAAGGCTGGCCTGGTTGTAGAACTTCGACCGGATGACCCCGTGCGGGCAGACCATGCTGCAATTGCCGCACTGAATGCAGATGT
>CALGOO010000118.1 GCA_937960715.1 uncultured Candidatus Competibacteraceae bacterium | reverse complement strand
AAGAAGCCGCTTGAACCGGCCATTTCATCGATGCATCACTTTGAATCACACCCATCCGATCCCCCTCCCCCTTGGAGACTCTCGTGGAAAAAGTGTGGCTGAAGCGCTATCCGCCCACCGTGCCGGCGGAGATCAACCCGGACCAATACGCCTCGCTGGCCGAGGTATTCGAACAAAGCTGCCGTCGGTTTGGCCCCCGCCTGGCCTTCGCCAACATGGGCTACGGCATGACCTACGACGAACTGGACGAGAAAAGCCGGGATTTCGCGGCCTGGCTGCAACAGGATTTGGGACTGGAGAAAGGCGAGCGGGTGGCGATCATGCTACCCAACCTGCTGCAATACCCGGTCGCGCTGTTTGGCGTGCTGCGCGCCGGCCTGGTCGTGGTCAACGTCAATCCGCTCTACACCCCGCGCGAACTGGAGCATCAACTGAAGGACTCCGGGGCCAAGACCATCCTCATCCTCGCCAACTTCGCCCACATCCTGGCCGAGGTGATCGACCAAACCGAGATCAAGCAGGCCATCGTCACCGAGATCGGCGACCTGCTGCCCTTCTGGAAGGCCAAGGTGGTCAACCTGGTGGTCAAGCACATCAAAAAGATGGTGCCTCATTACCACCTGCCCGGCGCCATCGGTTTCAACGAAGCTTTGGCGCTTGGCGGTCGCCGGACCCTGCGACCGGTCGCGCTGACCGGCGAGGACCTGGCCTTCCTGCAATACACCGGCGGCACCACCGGCCTGTCCAAGGGCGCGATGCTGACCCACCGCAACCTGCTGGCCAACATGCAGCAGATTTCCGTCTGGGTCGGCGCGAAGATCCGCGATGGCGAGGAAATCGTCGTCACCGCTCTGCCGCTGTATCACATCTTCTGCCTGACGGTGAATTGCCTGTGCTTCGTCCGGCACGGCGGACTGAACCTGCTGATCACCAATCCCCGCGACATTGCGCTGTTCGTCGAGGAACTTCGGCCGTGGCGGTTCACCGTGATCACCGGCGTCAACACCCTGTTCAACGCCCTGGTCAACCACGACAAGTTCGCCCGGCTGGACTGCTCGGCGCTCCGGCTCGCGGTCGGCGGCGGCGCGGCGGTGCAAAAGGCGGTGGCCGAACGCTGGCAAAAACTGACCGGCGTGCCGATCCTGGAAGGCTACGGACTGACCGAGGCCTCGCCGGTGGTCTGCGTCAACCCGGCGGACATCACCGGCTTCACCGGCAACATCGGCCTGCCGTTGCCATCCACCGACGTGCAACTGCGCGACGAGGAAGGCCACGAAGTACCGCCGGGCGAGCGCGGCGAACTGTGCGCGCGCGGCCCGCAGGTCATGCGCGGCTACTGGCAACGGCCGGAGGACACCGCCCGCGCGATCCGCGACGGCTGGCTGCTGACCGGCGACGTGGCCACGGTGGACGAACAGGGCTTTTTCCGCATCGTGGACCGCAAGAAGGACCTGATCCTGGTCTCCGGTTTCAACGTCTTCCCCAACGAGATCGAGGACGTGGTGATCGGCTGCGCCGGTGTGCTAGAAGTCGCCTGCATCGGCGTGCCGGACGACAAGAGCGGCGAGGCGGTCAAGGTGTTCGTGGTGCCCAAGCCGGGCGTGGCGCTGACCGCCGAGGTGATCCTGGCCCACTGCCGAACCCAACTCACCGGCTACAAGATGCCCCGGTACGTCGAGTTTCGCGACAACCTGCCCAAGTCGAACGTCGGCAAGATTCTGCGCCGCGAACTGCGCTGAACCGGCGTGGGGATGATGGAAAAAGAGGCCAAACTTCCCCTCTTCGCAGGATGCCGAAACGCTGCCATGAGCGAAACCCTGAAAGCCCAAAACGCGGCGCGACTGCTGGAGCAGTTGCGGCGCGGTCAAGCATTTCGCGCCGACGGCGCCGTCGGGATCGAGCGAGAATTGAGTCTGCTGCGGCGCTGGCAAGCGGCGCGACTGACCCGGACCCACGCCGACCTGCTGCGCAGTCCGCTGTATCGGCCGGCGGCGGAGTTCTTCCTGGACGAACTGTACGGCGACCGGGACCTTGGCCAACTGGAACGCGATTTGGCCCGCATCGTGCCGACGATGACCCGCGTCCTGCCGGCGGCCATGCTGCATACCACCGGGCTGGCGCTGGAACTCAACGCCCTGTCCCACGAACTGGATGCCCGGCTGACCCGGATCTTGAGCGCGGAACTGGACCCGCGCGGCGCGGAACTGGACGAGGCCGCCTACGTCGCCGCCTACCGACGCTGCGCCAGTTACGACCAACGTTACCATCAGCTCGATCTGACCGAGCGACTGGGCCGGGACTTGCAGGCCATCGTGCCCAAGCGTTTCATCCACGCCGCGCTGAAGCTGGCCCAGACGCCGGCGCGGCTGGCCGGGCTGGGGGAATTGCACCGGTTTCTGGAAGCCGGCTTTCACGCCTTCCGTCATATGGGCGCGGACGCGGGAACCTTCGTGACCACCATCGTCGGCCGCGAGCGCGCCATTCTGGAACGCATCCGCGCCGGGCATCCGAGGCCGCTGGCGCTGGACGAGGCGGCGGGCGGCTAGATCGGATTCGATTCCTGGAACATCTCGTCCAGGTGGCGGTGAATTTCCTGTTCCAGCCGCTGTTTCAGCGGCACGAGCAAAAACCCGAGCCGCGCGTTGATTCGAATCTTGCCCGGTTCCAGGGTGATGTGGCCGCTGACCCCCGAACGCTCGAAATGCAGCGCGTCGCCCTGCCAGTGGTAGTGGATGTCGTAATGCTCGGCCAGTTGCGCGGCGAGGGTTTCCGCCGCCTGGCGAGCCTGGTCGAGGGTCAGCGGATGATCGCGATGAACGACAATGTGGGACATGGAGTTAGCGCCTTGGAAACCGCATGGGAACCCCTCGCCCGCCAGCGGACGAGGGGCGGATTAGCCTGGGCTCACGGCGGCAAATCCGCCAGCGACCGCGCCAGCCGCAAATACCAGTCGCCGACCGCGCGCAGCGTGCCGATACCCACCAAATCCATGTGGTCCCAGCCGGCCAGCGTGCCCCGATGGTGCCAAACCCCGCGTCGCGGCGGGCCGTCGTCGGCCACGATCCGGTCGGGCGAATCCAGGGTCGGCCCGGCCATGGAGCGGGTATTGACCAGCCCGTCGTTTTCCCACCAACTGGCGTCGATCACCACATGACCCGGCTCGGCGCGGGTATAGGCGCCAATGAACACGGCGCTGGCCCAGAGTTGCGGCAACAGGGTCGGCAGCGGAACCTGGTGGTCGAAGGGCCAGATCGGCACGGTCGCCGCCGCTCCCCAGGAGAAATAATACACCTTCGGCTGGGCCGGGAACTGCCGGTTCAACTCCCGCGCGCCGTCGGGATTGAGGTCCCAGGCGCTGATGTCGCGTGACCGCCAAATCGGACTGCGCTCGACCCGCCGGACATAGTCGGCGAGCGTTTCGCCGGGCGCGCGCCGCAAACCCCATTGCTCCAGCTTGAAGTCGTAGGGCAATTGGTCGGGCTGGACGCCGGCCAGGGCGGCGAAGCCGAGCAGCGAGTCGCGGACGAACGGTAGCAGGCGGTCGATACCGACCGCGATACTGGTGCCGTCGTGCGGGGCGGCGAGCGTGGTGACGCTGTGAACCCAGCCATGACCGCCCGCGAACAGCGGCGACCGCTCGGCGGGCGTGACCGCGATTTCGGCCGGCGCACCTTGTTCCAGCAGCGCGGTCAGCACCCGGACGGTCTGGCCGCCCTGGCTGTGGCCGATCAGGTGAATCTTGCGAACCTGCCCATGCTCGTCCACCGTCCCCCACTCGGGATACAGGCCGGGAAAGGTTCGACCGTGGCGGGCATGGCCGTGGGCGACGGCGTGGGCCTGGCCGTAATCCACCGTGCCGCCCTTGAGATAGGCGTACAGCTCGCAGGCCCGATCCCAGTTGCTGGCGAACGGGCCGACCACGCCGGTATGGGTGCGGTGACCGGCACGATTCAGCGTCTCCTGCACGTCCCCGAAGCCGCCCCAGTACTTGAAGCCGAGCAACTCGTCCCGGCCCCAGCCCATGAAGCCGTGGACCAACACCAGGGGATAGTCGTTGCCGGCGCGGGCCAGGGCGGCCGCCAGCACTAGCGCTAGCAGGAGCGCGAGACGCAGTGGGTTTGGGAAGCGCATGGCGGTCGTTTGAAGTGGCCGGAATCGCCAAAAGTTTACTGCCATCGCGCCAAGACACCTTGATGGAACTGGCGTTCCCACCGCGCCGGTCTAGCCGCGCCGTTCCCGTTCCCCCCGCTCCGCCATCGTCAGCAGCGGCTTGAGCAGGTCCAGCGGTACCGGAAACACCACCGTGGTGTTGTTCTGGATGCCGATGTCGTTGAGCGTCTGCAAATAGCGCAATTGCAGGGCTTGCGGCTGGGAGGCGATGATCTCGGCGGCCTGGCGAATCCGCTCGGCGGCCTGGAACTCGCCCTCTGCGTTGATGACCTTGGCCCGCCGCTCCCGTTCGGCCTCGGCCTGGCGGGCGATGGCGCGGACCATGCTTTCGTCGAGATCAACCCGCTTGATCTCCACGTTGGAGACCTTGATCCCCCACACGTCGGTTTCGGCGTCCAGAATGTTCTGAATGTCCCGGTTCAGTTCGTCCCGCCCGGCCAGCATCTCATCCAGTTCGTGCTGGCCCAGCACCGACCGCAGCGTGGTTTGCGCCAACTGGCTGGTAGCCATGTAGTAGTCCTCGACCTGGATGATGGCCCGCTGTGGCTCGATCACCCGGAAGTAGATCACCGCGTCGACCTTGACCGAAACATTGTCACGGGAGATCACGTCCTGGCTGGGCACGTCCATGACGATGGTGCGCAAATCCACCCGCTTCATCTGCTGGATCACCGGAACCACGATGATCAACCCCGGTCCCATGACCGCCTGGAAACGGCCCAGAAAAAACACCACGCCGCGTTCGTATTCGTACAACACCTTGATCGAGGCGAACACCAGCGCCAGCACGATCAACAGCGCGATAAAAATCGGATTGAAGAAAATCATGGCGATTCTCCCTGGTTGGAATTCAGAGGTTGCACCCATAGCGTCAATCCCTCTCGCCCGGTGACGCGAACCGGTTCGCCTGGACGCAAAGGCTGGGGCGCGCGGGCAAGCCAGGATTCGCTGTGAATCCAGACTCGTCCCGATTCGTCGGCCATGACCGTACCGGTCGCGCCCAACAGTTCCTCCGCGCCGCTGACCACCGGCCGGGCGCGCTGGCGGATCAGCAACGTCACCAGGCCGATCAGCAGCCCGGCGCTGGCCAGGGCGAAGCCGAGAATCAGGGCGAGCGGGATTTCGTAGCCAGGGCTGGTTTCGTCCCACAGCAGCAGCGAGCCGGCGACGAAGGCGGCGATTCCGCCCAGGCCCAGCACGCCGAAGCTGGGCACGAACGCCTCGGCGATCATGAACGCCAGCCCCAGCAACAACAGGGCCAGCCCGGCGGCGTTGACCGGCATGACCTGAAAGGCGAACAGCGCCAGCAGCAGGCAGATGCCGCCCAGCACGCCCGGCGCGGCCATGCCCGGATGGGCCAGTTCGAATACCAGGCCGTACACTCCGACCAGCAATAGGATGTAGGCAGTCATGGGGTGGGCGATCATCCCCAGCAATCGGGTGCGCCAGTCGGGTTGGAGAGTTTCCACCGTCAAGCCCTGGGTCGCCAGGGTGGAATGGCCGCCGGCCACGGCCACTTGCCGACCATCGGCCTGGCGCAGCAGATCGGGAATGTCGGCGGCGATCAGGTCGATCACGCCCCGTTGCAGGGCGTCGCGGGCGCTGAGGCTGGCGGCTTCGGTCACCGCCTGTTCGGCCCACTCGGCGTTGTGCCCGCGCAGTTGAGCCAGCGAACGAAGATAGGCGCGGGCGTCGTTGATCAGCTTGCGCTCCATGGTGTCGGCGGGCGCGGGTGTCGATGGGGCCGTGGAAGGAGGTTCACCGAACTTCGGCGCGTTCGGTTCCTTGGCCGGGTCGCGGGAGGATGGGGTCGGCAGTGGCAGACCGCCAAGCTGAACCGGCGTGGCGGCGCCAAGATTGGTGGCCGGGGCCATGGCGGCGAGGTGGCAGGCATGGAGGATATAGACGCCGGCGCTGGCGGCGCGGGCGCCGTCCGGAGCAACGTAGCCGATCACCGGCACGGGCGAGGCCAGGATCGCCTGGATGATGTCGCGCATCGAACTGTCCAGTCCGCCGGGCGTGTCCAGCTTGAGGATCGCGACGGCGGCGTTGCGCGCCCGCGCCTGCGTCAGTCCGCGCAGGATGAAATCGCGGCTGGCCGGATCGATGGCGCCATGCACTTCCAGCGTCAGCGCCAGACCGGGCGTGGTCGTGGCCGCCGCTGCGTTCCCGTCCAACACCGCCAGCATTCCCGCCAAGATCAGCGCCGCCAGAATGCGCATGTCGGAATCCTCGCGAGGGTTATGAATCTACCTTGATTGTAGCCCTGTTCCACCGTCCTGCTTGGATGGTGTGGACTATCTCAAAAATAGATCGTATGATTTAAAGTAATTACATTCAAAGGCTTTTCAGGTGCAATAATGTGGAGAAAAAAGTTTGTTTTTTCCCGCTGGTTGAAACAAAAAGTAACAGTTGCATCTTGAAAGTTTTTGATTATAAATTATCGGGTAGCATTGTGGAGTATTAAGAGGATGCAAAAATGCCAAACATGAATACTCACTATAAAGTGGTAAACATCAATGGCACTTCAAAAAACAAGTGTTCCTGCTTAAGTTGGATTGAGCATTGGCGTAGCTTTACTGGAGGGACGCGCACTACTTGTTCTGTTCTGGGTTGTTCTAATACAGACCTTGTAGGAGCGCATGTACAGCTTGAAGATTATCGATTTACGCGTAATTGGTGGATAGTACCAATTTGCCGGTCTCATAATAATCGATATAACTTTCAAGGTATGTTTATCGACTCACGCACTTCTTTAGCATCGGCAAATGTTTCTAACACTTGTGGCCGACGCTGATGTGAAAATAGCCTAAATAGGGCTTGCACCTGACCCCGCTACATGAGGCAGGTGAAACAGGGCTTTGGACTATTGACGTTTGCGTCGCCACCCCGATAACCACAACTCAGCGAATTAGTGACGGTGTGGGCTGCACACACATAAATGAGGTGAAGTGATGAAAGCAAAACAGGTTCTGACAGCAACCTTTGCGGCTGCTGCTTTAAGTTTGACTGGTTGTAATGCGACAGTGCCCACAGTTGGTGGCTCTACTGAAAGCCGAGTCGTTGCTACCCAGTCCGCAAATGAAGGAGGAAACGTTATCAAGAAGTGTGGGAAGCCGATGGGTACGGCAGTTCTTCTTTATGCTACTGGTGATGACCCTTACGGAATTTCTCAATCAATGGCAATTCATCGCCAGATGATGAGCCAAATATATGGTTTTAGTGATCCTATACCGATGATGAAAGTCATCATGCAGGAGTCGCGCTGCTTCAAGCTCCTGCATTCGCAAGCCAAGAATCGCGCCGATTATATCATTGAAATCGATATGTCAATTCCAGAGCAGGCGACGTCTGCTATGGGGGGTGGCTTGGCTAGCGTTGGCAGCATGTTTGGCGTCGGAGGCATGATCGCTGGAGCGATCGCAGGCAGCGTTCAAAAAAATGAAGCGCAGGTGATTCTTAACGTGACGAGGAGAAAAACAAATGAGCTGACGGTTTTTACCGGGGAAAGCTCTTCGATTAACCTCAGCGGTGGCGTCGGTGCTCTTGGACTAACGTCCGCTAGTTTTGGTGGCATTGCAAAAAGTCCAAGAGGAGAAACAGCTATTGCGGCCATGGTACATGCGCACAACCAACTTGCTGAACGTGGCGCTTATTAAGAGAGAGTGTTTTTCGCTCCGTATTTGATGGGCTTCGTTCCTCAACCCATCCTACAACCCATTGTTTTTTCGTAGGATGGGTTGAGCGTAGCGAAACCCATCGCCGTGTGGGCCGAGGGAGCCTGAACGCTTACCAGCAGTCATGCACGAAATCGAGCACATCGAGACCCTTCGCCAATCGGTTGCCGTAAACCGGCCAGTCGCCGTGGCTACTTTCGTCGGCCAAGCCGCCTGACCGAGTATTACTTCGGCAGCGCGAAAACGCCCCCCTGCATCGGCATTACCCCCTCTCCTACCCTACCCACCGCTGGTCGATCTTGCTCACAAGCCAACGCAGCGTCTGGCCAACCCTCCATCTCGACTTTTTCCAACTGCCAAGGTGAAACGCAATAATGTCATGACAATGACATGACAAGCAGTTATGCTGCTTCCTGATCTGTTGGAGCCCATTTTTATGTCGATCACACCCCGTTCCGAGAAACTGGATTTGCGGCTGACCCCGACCGCTAAGCGGATGCTGCACGCCGCCGCCGCCGCCGAACGGCGTTCGGTGAGCGAGTTCGTGTTGGACAGCGCCTTGAGCCGCGCCGAGGAAACCTTGGCCGACCGGCGCTTTTTCGGTCTGGACGCCGAGCGCTGGGAAGCCTTCCTGGCGGCGCTCGACGCCCCGCCGCGCCCGCTGCCGCGCCTAGAACGGCTGTTCACCGAGCCCAGCGTGTTCGAGGGCGACGACGCCCCGCCATGACGGTCTTTGCCATCGAAAAGCTGGCCCGTCATCACGCGGTGGAGGCTTTCGATTGCGGACAAGCCGCCCTTAACCGCTTTCTGCTCCGCTTCGCGCTACCCAGCCAGTACGCCAGCGCCTCGCAAACCTACGTCGGATTGGCCAATACCGAGATCGTCGGGTTTTACACCCTGGTGGTGAGCGAGGTGGCCTATGCCGATGCGCCGGAACGGCTGACCAAGGGATTGGCCCGGCATCCGGTGCCGCTGATGTTGCTAGCGCGGCTGGCGGTCGGCGTCGGTTGGCAAGACCGGGGCGTTAGGGCGGGTCTGTTGAAGGATGCGATGCGGCGGACGGTGCAAGTGGCCGAGATCGTCGGCATCCGGGCGCTGGCCGCCCACGCCAAGGACGATGCGGCCCGCACCTTTTACGAGCATTTCGGCTTCGTGTCTTCGCCCACCGACCTCCTGCACGTATTCTTGCTGACCAAGGATTTGCAGCGGGTGGTGAGCCGGAACAACGGTCGATGATCGATCCCGCCCCTATCGGATGGTCCGCCAATGCGAACCGCTCCGGTCTCCATCGGTCCGAAAAGAAACCCACCCGCCGCATCGGCGCTGCGTCCTACCCGCCCCGCCCATAGCACCAGAACCCCGCCAGCAGCAACCCGCCGCCCAGCACAGCCAGGCGTCCGACTGAAGCAGGACCAGCACCCGCCGAGAACGCAGGCGACGCCCAGAATCGCCCCGCGCAGCCCCGCCAGCGGACTGGCGGTCGGCGCCGGGTCCGGGCGGTCGAGCAACCGGGACGACCGAGCCAGCAGTTCCGGCAGCCGTCCGGCCAGATCGAGCAGTTGTAGGACGGGTTGAGCGTAGCGAAACCCATCGCCGTGCGGGCCGAGGGAGCCTGAACGCTTACCAGCAGTCATGCACGAAATCGAGCGCATCAAGACCCTTCGCCAATCGGTTGCCGTAAGCCGGCCAGTCGCCGTGGCTACTTTCGTCAGCCAATCCGGCTGACCGAGTATTGCTTGGGCGGCGCGAAAACGAAACCCACCCCGGGCCACGCTCAAAACACCTCGTGCTCTTCCGGCAGTGGGTCTAGCCGCGCGCTGATCTCCACACATGCAAAGCATTCAGCGAAAATCCGGCTGGCGCGATCCGTTTGCACGGCGGGTCAATCGGCTATCCTTTCCTCGCCATCCGCCCGACCTTCAAGGAATCTGCCCATGCTGACCCAATCCCTGGCTGGCCTGCCGTCGTTCCTGTTCTATTTCGCCACCGCCATCGGCTTGCTACTGCTGTTCCTGGCGGCATACATCCTGATCACTCCCTACCGCGAAATCGCCCTGATCCGCGAAGGCAACGCGGCGGCGGCGGCCAGCTTGAGCGGCGCCATTCTCGGCTTCGTGCTGCCGTTGGCCAGCGCCATCACCCACAGCGTCGGTCTGCTGGACATGGCGGCTTGGGGCCTGATCGCCCTGGTCATCCAACTGCTGGCCTATGGCGTCGGTCGCCTGCTGCTGCCCGATCTGGCCCGCGCCATCCCCGCCGGTCAGGTGGCGACCGGGGTACTCCTCGGCGCGCTGTCGCTGGCCATCGGTATTCTCAACGCCGCCTGCATGACCTATTGAACGGCGGCGCTAACGCGGCTGAATCGGCGTCGGAAGCGGCGGCGCGTGGGCGGTGGTCGACCAATACCGCCAGGCCAGCGCCGTGCCCAGACCGATCAGCACGGCGGCCAGCAGCGCCGCGACCAACCAGGGCGACCACCACCGCCCGAAACGGACCGCTGTCTTGCCGGAGGCCGGGTTTTGGACCACCTGCACCAGTTCCTCGGCGGTGGCGAATCGCGCTTCCGGCGTCTTGGCCAACAACCGATTGATGGTCGATTGAAACTGGCGGAGCGGTTCCGGCAAGGTCGGAATCGGCTCCTTGACGTGCATCAGCGCCGTCTCGAACGCATCGGCGCCCTTGTACGGCCGGCTGCCGGTCAGCGCCTCGTAGAACACCACGCCCAGGCTGTACAGATCGCAGCGCGCGTCCACCGGCTTGCCCAGCGCCTGCTCCGGACTCATGTAATTGGGCGTGCCGATCCGCCAGCCGGCGGCGGTCAACTGGGTCTTGTCCTCCAGGTTCTTGGCGATGCCGAAATCCGACAGCACGGCGGTTTCGGGGTCGCGAAACAGGATGTTGGCCGGCTTGATGTCGCGATGGACGCAATTCTGGCGGTGGGCGTAGCCGAGCGCCTGGGCGATCTGCACCAGAATCCTGACCGCCTGTTCAGGACTCAGTCCCTGCTTGATCCGTTCCTTCAGTGTGCCGGCTTCCAGATACTCCATCGCGATGTAGGAATAATCCTGATGCACGCCGGTATCGTAAATGGTGACGATATGCGGGTGGGCCAGCTTGGCGACGATCTTGCCTTCCTTGACGAAACGCTTGCTGAAGGCGGGATCGACAGCCAGGCCAGGAGACAGCACCTTGAGGGCCACGCGCCGATCCAGCGATTCCTGGATCGCCAGATAAACACTCGACATGGCGCTTCTGCCAATGATCTTCTCGATGCGGTAGCCGGGAATTTGGGGTGTTTCCACGGGGGTCATGGCGGGTCCTGAGTAATAAAGTTCCGGGATAATTGTTGTGATAATGGGCCAGACTGGCGCGAACGGCAAGGTAGCGACAGCGGCCGGCGGTGAACGCGCGTCTTAAAGACTGTCCAAAAACGCCTCTTAACCCCACTATCGATCCGGCGACGTTGATAACCCTGAATTCCCAACCCGCGAGGAGGCCCCTTCATGAATCGATCCCTTTCGTTACCGCTGTGCGCGCTCGTCCTGGTCGCGTGGCTCGCCGGTTGCTCGCGCGGCGACGCGCCCGCCAGTTCACCCATCGCGGGCAAAACCGTCGCCACCGAGGAAGCCCAGCGCGCCAAACCGGACGCCGTCCGGCCGGAACCACTCCCGTCGCTGGCGGTGGCGCCCCAGGCGATGGCGCCCCCTCCCTCGCCCATGAGCCCGGCGCCGGTTGCCGAATCCCCAGCGCGCCCTGCCGCCAAGGCGGCTGACCTGGCGTTAAGCCACTCGCCTCAACAGACCGCGTCGACGTCCGGCGGAACCCTGGACTCGCTACGCCTCGCCAGCGAACCGACCGACCGCGAGCGATATGCCCATCAGGAGGAAAACCCGGTTAAGCGCGCCGTCGAACAGCCGGTTTCCACCTTCAGCATCGACGTGGACACCGGGTCCTACGCCAACGTCCGCCGCTTTCTCAACGCGGGTCGGCTACCGCCGCGCGACGCGGTGCGGGTCGAGGAGATGGTCAACTATTTCGATTACGACTATCCGCCGCCGGACAGCCGCCAGCCGCCGTTCCGGGTCAGCACCGAACTGGCCCCAACGCCGTGGAATCCGAAGACCCTGCTGCTGGCGGTGGGGATCAAGGGCTACGAGCTGCCGAAAACCCAGTTGCCGCCGGCCAATCTGGTGTTCCTGATCGACGTGTCCGGCTCGATGAACGCGCCCGACAAGCTGGACCTGCTCAAGCCGGCGCTGAAACTGCTGACCCGGCAGTTGCGGCCCGAGGACAAGGTCGCCATCGCGGTCTACGCCGGCGCGGCGGGCCTGGTGCTGGAACCCACGCCCGGCAGCCAGAAGGCCCGGATCGAGGCGGCGCTGGACCGGCTCAGCGCCGGCGGTTCCACCAACGGCGGAGCCGGCATTCAACTGGCCTACAACCTGGCCCGCGAAGGCTTCGTCGAGGGCGGCGTCAACCGGGTGATCCTGGCCACCGACGGCGATTTCAACGTCGGCACGGTCAATTTCGA